>DASYLE010000155.1:0-21100 GCA_036009745.1 Luteibacter sp.
CTTCACCACCAGCCAGCGCGCATAGACATCCGCCGGCACGACCTGTTGCAGGGTCTTGTCGTCCGGATCGTTGCGCACGCCGATCAGGGAGGGCAGCAGGAAGAGCTTGCCGAAGAAGTTGGTGTTCGGCTTCAGCGAGAACGTCGGCGACAGCAGCAGTTCCTGCGACCCGGCCACGGCCTCGGTGACATCGGTGGGCTGCCATTGCATGCGCTCGGGCAGCGGCGACAGCGTGCCGAGGATCCACAGCACATGCCCGCCCTTGCTGACCTTCCACAGTCCCGGACCGGGCTGTGCGCCGCTGACGGTGACGCCCTCGAGTTCGGTAACCGACGACGAGGGAGCCGGTGCCACGGCCTGCGCGTGCGCGGCGGCGATGCCCAGGGCAAGCAGGCAGGAAAAAGCGATTCGACGCATCAAGCCGGTCCTCGGGGACGAACGGGAACGCCGCGAATTATTGCGAATGGCGTGTACCGCAATCACCCCGGATACCACAGCTTGCCCTGCTGGCCCTTGAACGGCTTGGCCGTCCGCCGCTTGTCCGTCAAACTGTCCGCGGACGGCCGCCGTGCCCCCCACCCCCGGCCAGCACCCTGATCGCGCAGAGAAATTCGCGGTGGCACGCGACTTGCTCGCCTGTCCATGCACACGTTGGAGCATCTGGAACCCCATGTTCGCCTATTACCTCGAACTTGCCTGGCGCAGCCTGAAGCGCAGCCCGGGGCTGACCATCCTCATGGTGCTGGCGATCGGCTTCGGTGTGGCTGCGTCGATGACGACATGGTCGGTGTTCCGCGCGGTGTCGGGCGATGCGATCCCGTGGAAGTCGGCCCGGCTGTTCGTGCCGCAGATCGATCCGTGGGGACAGCCCGCCCTGTTCGACAGTACGCCGCAGGGCAGCAAGGGCGAACCGCCCGATGTACTGACCTATACGGATGCGATGGCGCTGATGCATGCGCACCGGGCGATCCGGCAATCGGCGATGTACCGGATCGAGCCCTCGGTGGTGCCGGCGCTGGCGAACCGCCACCCGATCCATGTCGACGGGCACGCGGTCTATAGCGAATTCTTCCCGATGGTGGATGTGCCCTTCCTTTACGGCGGCGGCTGGAGCGCCGGGGACGATGCCCGCCGCGCCGACGTCGTGGTCATCAGCAGCCAGCTCAACGACAAGGCCTTCGGCGGCGGCAACAGCGTCGGCAAGAGCCTGAAGATCGACAACAGCGTCTATCGCGTGGTCGGCGTGATCGATCGCTGGAATCCGCAGCCGCGCTTCTACGACGTGGCCAACAGTGAGGTTTTCTCGCTGGATGCCGATGCCGTCTTCGTGCCCTTCGAGCGCGCCATTGCCAACGGCATCTACAACAGCGGCAACACCAACTGCGCGGGCCCGCCGCTGGAGCCGGGTTTTATCGGGCTGCGGCGGTCCAGCTGTGTATGGATCAGCTTCATGGTCGAACTCGACCCGGCCTCCGCCGTCGAGTACCGGGCCTTCCTCGACGGCTACGCGCGCGAGCAGCAGCGCGCCGGCCGTTTCACCTGGCCGCCCAACAACCGCCTGCGCACGCTGAACGAATTCCTCGATTACGAACACGTGGTGCCGCGCGACACGCGGGTCTCGCTGCTGGTCGCGCTCGGCCTGTTCGGCGTCTGCCTGGTCAATACCGTCGGCCTGCTGCTGGCCAAGTTTCTTCGCCGAAGCAGCGAAATTGGTGTACGCCGCGCGCTGGGCGCACCACGGCGCGCGCTTTATGCGCAGTTCCTGACCGAGGCGGCGGTCATCGGCGTCGCCGGCGGCGTGCTGGGCTTGCTGCTGACCGGCGTCGGCGTGCTGTCGGTCGGCCTGGTGTTCTCGCCCGAGATCGCCGCGCTCGCCCGGCTCGACGTGCCGCTGCTCGCGCTCACCCTTGCGGTTTCCGTGGGCGCCACCGTGCTGGCCGGCATCTATCCCACCTGGCGGGCCGCGCGGGTCCAGCCCGCGTGGCAGCTGAAATCGAACTGAGGAGGCCCTGATGAGCATGCCACCGATCATCTCGGCACTCCGTCGGCACAAGGCCGGCGTGATCCTGATCGCCTTGCAGATCGCACTGACCCTGGCGATCGTCACCAATGCGGTCTACATCATCGACCAACGGGTCGAAAGAGTGAACCGGACGACCGGCATCGACGAGAGCAACCTGTTGCTCGTGCAACAGGCCTGGGTCGACGCACCGGACGACCAGAGCCCCACCGGTGTAATCCAGCTGGATGCCATGCTGCGCGAGGACATCGATGCGTTGCGCCGTCTGCCCGACGTCGCCTCCGTGGCCGCCACCTCCACGCTGCCGCTGCTCAACATGGCCAACAACAATGGGATCTCCCTGAGTCCCGAGCAGAAGAAACCCACGTCGCGGGTCAGCCTTTACTTCGGCGATGAGAACCTGATCGATACCCTCGGCCTGCGCCTGGTCGCCGGCCGTGCGTTCACCGCGGCGGATGTGGTCCGCCAGGGCCTGCGCGATACCGGCCTGCCGCCGATCGTCATCGTGACGAAGTTGCTCGCCGACAAGCTTTTCCCTCGCGGCGACGCGCTCGGCAAGGTTGTCTACATCGGTGGCGACACCCATCCGCTCACCATCGTCGGCATCGTCGAGCGCCTGCAGTCGCCGACCACCAAGGACTGGGCCGAGGAGTTCGCCTACAACTCGGCCATCGTGCCGGTGCGGCGTGTCGGCTTCTTCTCGCTCTATGCGATCCGGACCAGGGCCGGCCGCGAGGATACGGTACGCCAGGCCGTGGGGCCGGCGCTATACGCGGTCAATCCGCTACGCGTCTTCGGTGACGGTACCAGTGCGCGCAGCTTCGCCGAGATTCGCAGGAAAGCTTATCGCGACGACTACGGGATGATGATCATGATGGCCGTGGTCTGCCTGATCCTGATCGGCACGACCGCCGCCGGCATCGTTGGCCTGACCAGTTTCTGGGTTGGCCAGCGCACCCACCAGATCGGCGTGCGTCGCGCCCTGGGAGCACGCAAGGTCGACATCCTGCGCTACTTCCAGGTCGAGAACCTGCTGATCGCCGGCGGCGGCACCCTGATCGGCGCCGTGCTCGCCCTGGCCCTGAACCTTTGGCTGGTCACCCACTTCGAGATGAGCCGCATGCCGATGAATTTCCTCGTCGCCGGCATGATCGCGGTGCTCGTGCTCGGCCAGGCCGCCGTGCTGTCCCCGGCGCGGCGCGCCGCCAATGTCCCTCCGGTCGTCGCGACGCGTTCGATCTAACCTTTCGGTCCGCCCATCACCGGCAAAATCGCGCCCGAGATATAACTCGCGCAACTCGGCGCGGCGAGGAACACATAAGCCGGCGCGACCTCTTCCGGCTGTGCCGCGCGCCCCATCGGATTGTCCGTGCCGAACTTCGCCACTTCGGCTGCCGGCTTGTCGGCGGGATTGAACGGCGTCCACACCGGCCCCGGCGCCACCGCGTTAACGCGGATGCCACGCGATACGAGGTTGCTCGCCAGTGCCTTGGTGAAAGCGTGGATCGCCCCCTTGGTCGCGGAGTAGTCGAGCAGGCCCGGGCTGCCGAACAGCCCCGTCTCCGAACCGGTGTTGATGATCGAGCTGCCTTCATGCAGGTGCGGCAACACCGCCTTGGCCATGTGGAAGTAGCCGTAGACATTGGTCCGCACGGTCAGGTCCAGGTGCTGCTCGGTCAGGTCCTCGAGCCGCTCGGTGTGCTCCTGGAAACCGGCGTTATTGACCAGGATATCGAGCCGGCCGAAGGCCTTCACCGCGCGTGCCACGGCGTTGCGGCAGAAGGCCTCGTTGCGCACGTCGCCGCGAAGCAGCACGCAGCGCTGGCCCTCCGCCTCGACATGCTTGCGGGTTTCCTCGGCGTCGGCGTCCTCGCTGAGATAAACGATCGCGACATCGGCACCTTCGCGTGCATACAGCACAGCCACCGCGCGACCGATACCCGAGTCGCCGCCGGTGATAATCGCGGCCATGCCCTTGAGCTTGTGGCTGCCTTCATAGCCCGGGGCGAGGAACCGCGGCTGGAGGTCGAGATCCTTCTCCAGGCCGGGCTTGGCCAAGTGCTGTTTCGGCAGTTTCACCGGCTGCTTGCGGGCGCCAGCCTGGACGGCCTTCTTCGCCGGCGCCTTCGGTTTGGCCGCCTTGGCATCGTCCTTCCGGTCGACCTTGCGCTGCACTTCGCGCTGCGCCGCGACGGCCGCCCGAGTGCCGCCGCCGCTCTTTGCCCTGGTTGCCATGGCCCTTGTCTCCCCGCCCGCCTCCGGGCGCGTCGACGCCTAGCGTCCGGATAACCGCGTGAAATCCACGCAAAGCGCGCTTAGACCACGCCCCGTTTCCGGGCCATGCCACCGGCAATACCGATGATCAGTCGCGACAACAAGGCCATATCGGCCGACATGCCACGCCGCCGGACGTCGAGCAGCAGGGCGATCCGGGTGTGCTCGCTGCGATTCCAGACCTCGTGCGGGAAGGTGTCGTCCCAGAGCAGGCATTGGCCATCGGCGATGCGGTACTCGCGATCGTCCAGGGCCAGCACGGCCGCCGGTCGGCCATCCTCGGCCAGCGGCATCGACAGGCCGAGCTGGAAGCGCAGGATGCCGCGGAATGGCCCACGATGCCTCGGGATGTGCTTGCCGGGTGCGAGGAAGGACAAGGTGGCCGACAGCACGTCCGGCTCGGAGGCGACCAGCTCGGCCAGCCGCGGACACGCGGCCATATGGTCCGGAACATCGACGCCATAGACCTTGAGCAGGTACATGCGCCAGTCCAGCCCGTCGTTGGCGGAGATATCGGCCTGCTCGGCCATCAGCTCGTGGAAACGCGGCACCGATTGCAGCCGCTCGGCCAGCACCAGGGCCTCGTCGCGCAAGGCCGGCCAGGCATCGACAAAGCGCTGCGCGGCGGGAAAATACACCGCCTCGTCCAGCACCGACGGGGTATCGATGCGCGCGTCATAGACGGCGCGCACGGCCTGCGATGCCAGGTTGTACCAAACACCCATAAAAACGATGCCTTTGCCCGGTGAAAACGAATCCACCTCCCTGTGGCACCGTGGCAATGGTACGGCATGGAACGCGTCTGTCACCGTACTGAAAGAATTCACGTTCAGACGCATCTTTTTGCTTCGCGAAGGTCCCACGGCCCGCCACTCAAGAGCAAGACGGCGATCGGGGAGGCCCGGCCCCAAAGGACTCGCGAACGGGGTTCGCTCCCACAGGAGCAGGTTGCGACGACCTTGTGCGAACCCTGTTCGCGAGTCCTTTGAGGCCAGGCCCTCCTTAGGAGAAGGGACGAGCCGGGGTGCTACAGGTCGACACCAAAACCCACGCCAGCGGAATTCTCCGAACCGCTGAAGGCGCCACCGACGCTGATATGACTGCGATCGCCAACCTGCGTCGCATACCCCAACGAGAGCGCCGACTGCCCGCCCTGCACGCCCGCACCCACTGCCAGCCGCCCCCGCGAACTGGTCGCGCCGGCCGCGTTGATCGCCATCTGCGTGCTCGCCGCACCGATCGCGCCCAGCCGATCCATGCGCCGATCGACCTGGCGGAACCGATCGTCGACCTGGTTGCGGAAGCTGTTGAACTCGCCGCTGCCGACCATGTTGGCGAGCTTGCTGTCGGTATACGACTTCGCATCGCCCAAAGCCTTCTGGTCGCCCGCATCGGCATAGCTCTTTGCCGTGGTCAGCGCATCGTCGACCTGCCCGGTGGTTGCCGGATCGCTGGCGGCCGCCGGTGCCGGTGCCGGTGCCGCGGCGGCTTTGGCCGCCGGCACGGGCCGGCTGACGTCAGCCTTGACGATGGCGCCATGCGCCACGGCAACCTCGCCGCTCTTGCCGGCATCCTCGAGGGCACCGACACGTCCATCCAGTTGCGACAGCGCACCATCGACCGCGCCGAAGGCATCGCCGGCATTGTTGTACTGGCCTCCCTGGATCGTATAGGTCGGCATGCCCAGGCCGGCGATGCCGAAACTGGCGCCACCGCCAAGCGCGCGGGCAACGTCCTCGCCGAAGGCACCGATCTGGCCATTGATCCCTTGCGTCGACGCTTTCAGCTGGCCAAGGTTCACCGCATCGGTGTTCCCCGTGCCGTTCGCTACATGCACGATGCGGCGATTGAGTTCGTCCTTGTATGGTTGCCCACCCGCATTCAGGTCGCCGATGCCATGGCCGACCGAGATCACATCGTCGGCGCCGGCCGCGGAGAAGGCACCGAGCGAGACACTGCGCGCACCCAGTGCGGTGGTCGACCAGCCAATGCTGGTGCTCTGCAAACCAACGGCATTCGACAGGGCGCCGATCGCTGTCGCGCTGTCGCCGGAGGCGAACGAGGTCTCGCCCAACGCCGTCGCGCGCGGGCCCTTACTTACCGCGCCAGCACCGAGGGCGATGCCGAGCACGTCGTAGGCACGCGCCTGGTTGCCGATCACCACGGCGCGATCGCCGCGCGCCGTGCTTGCCGAGCCGATCGCGATCGCGCTGTCGCCGGACGATTCGGCGACCGCTCCGAGCGCCACGCTGCCGTAGTTGTTCGCATGCGCGGCCACACCGATCGCCGTGCTTTCCTTGCCGTTGGCTTCGGTCGACCAGGTCTCGCGTTCCCAGGTCGTGCCGTTGATGACTTCCATCTGGCCGCCGATCGCCGTGCCACTTTGCCCCGTTGCCTGGCTACCTACGCCGTAGGCCGTGCTCCACTTCGCCCCGGCCAGGCTGCCGTAGCCCGACGCCGTGGCGTACTGGCCTATCGCATTGGCACCGGCGCCAAGCGCGAGCGACTGATCACCCATCGCGAAGGCACCGGAACCGGCGGCCGTGGATAACGCGCCGGTCGCCAGCGCGTTGTCCGCATCGGTACCGGTGGCGGCGAAATAGCGGCCGGCCGTGCTGTTCTTCAGTTGTCCAAGGTTCACCGCATCGGTGTCGTCGACGCCCGCCGCGACATGGAGGACGCGACGGGTGAGTTCGTCGCCATAGGCATTACCGAACGCGTCGAGGTCGTCCGGGCCATGACCGACGGAGATGACGCCATCGGCCCCCGCCGCGGAATATGCGCCGAGCGTGACGCTGCGCGCGCCGATCGCCGTCGACCACCAGCCGATGCTGACGCTCTGCGCGCCGAAAGCGTTCGACACCGCGCCGATCGCGGTGGCGCTGTCGCCGGACGCCGTCGCCGTTTCGCCGAGGGCTACCGCACGCGGCCCGTTGCTGATCGCGCCGGCGCCGACCGCGACGCCGAGTACGTCGTAAGCGCGTGACTGGTTGCCGATGACCACCGCGCGATCGCCGCGTGCCGTACTCGCCGAACCAATCGCAATCGCTCTGTCGCCCGAGGATTCCGACACCGCGCCGACCGCCACGCTGCCGTAGTTGTTCGCGTGGGCCGCGACACCGAGTGCCGTGCTTTCCTGTCCCGCCGCCTCGGTCGACCATGTCTCACGTTCCCAGGTCGTGCCGTTTATCACTTCCATCTGGCCACCGATCGCCGTGCCGCTTTGCCCGGTGGCCTGGCTGCCGACGCCGTAGGCGGTACTCCATTTCGCCTGGGCGAGGCTGCCGAAGCCTGAGGCGGTGGCATATTCGCCCAGCGCGTTCGCACCGTTGCCGAAGGCCGACGCACCGGTCGCGGTGGCAAAACTCATCGCCCCAAGCGCGGTCGTGTAATCCCCCATCGCCATAGCTCCCTGGCCATAAGCCGCGCTTTGCCCGCCTTGCGCATAGCTATCGGCTCCGGAGGCGATCGCGCCGTCGCTCAACGCGGCGGCGCGGGCGCCAACGGCGACGCTGCCCTTGCCCTCGGCATCGGCCTGCACGCCGAGGGCAAGGCTGTCGTCACCCAGCGCCCAGGCGCCCGGGCCGAACGCCGCCGACGCACGGCCGGCGGCAAAGTTGCGATACGTCGATGTGCCGTCGTCGTAGATGCCACCGACGGAAACACTGTAATCGCCATCGGCTTCGGCATAGGTGCCAACGGCCAGGCTGGTCAGCCCCTGCGAACGGCTGTAGCTGCCGATCGCCGTGGATACATCGCCGACCGCCCGGCTGCTCTTGCCGATCGCGGTGCTCTCGCCGCCATCGGCCTCCGAAAGCGCGCCCATCGCCAGGCTGAAGTCCCCGCGCGACACCGCCGTGCTGCCGACCGCCGTGCTGCCGTCGCCGATGGCCACCGCACGCTCGCCGAGCGCACTGGAGAAATCGCCTTCGCCGCGCGCACCGGCACCGAGCGCGATCGCGTGGCCGCCCAATGCCTCGGTGCGCACCGTGCCCAGGAAGGTATCGAATGAGCCGCCGATCGCCACGCTGGCTTCGCCCGCGGCATTCGCGCGGGCACCGACCGCGGTCGCGCCCCTTTTGCTGGCCTTGCTCTCCATGCCTTGCGCAACCGCCCATTCGGCCGTCGCCTGGCTGTCCTTGCCGCCGGCGAGCGAGCCGTAGCCGGTGGCCAGGGCGTGGCTGCCGAAGGCCGCTGCGTAATCGGTGCCCGCACGGGCACCGGCACCGATCGCCATGGCGTTGTCGCCACTGGCCTGGGCCAGATCGCTGCCGTCGCCCTTGCCGTTGATGGCGACGTAGCCGTCCACCGTCGACGACAGCGGCACGCTGCAGGTCAGTGCATGGCGCAGCGCGCCGGCCTGGTCGAGCGTGCCCCATGGATTCGCACAGGTCGTGGCCTGTGCGGACAGTGCGCCGGCAAGACTGCTACCGAAGACCAGCGCCATCGCGATGCTGCGATACGCCTTCGTATGGTTGAACTCGTTCATAGTCGCGACCCTCCCCAGGAAGGCGCCACCGTAGGAAGCGACGCGGCAAAGGTCACGCTCGCCTGTTCGCGACTTCTCTCACTTGCTCCCACCGGCAGCCATCGCTAGTGTCGGGAAGTCCGCGAAGCGCGGGCTGCCGCGAAGGGGGTGTGGCAGAAAATTCGGGGTGATGACGCATGTGGCAGCGATTTCTCGCATGGCTGGGCGACGTGCCGATCGACGATCCGGTCGATCGACGCAACGCGGTGTTCCTGCAGTTCGTACTGGCGTGGATGGGCACGGTGCTGCCGCTGAACTGGCTGTACCTCAGGCTCACCGTCGGCTTTTCCGACGCGAACGGACTCGATGTCGACCGCTGGATGGGCCTGGCGATCGTGCCAGTGGCGTGGCTTTGCATCTGGCCGATCCGGCGCGGGTACCTTCGTGGCGCGGTGCGGGTGTTCATCGCCGCACAGGTGGTCACCCAGGCGATTGCCTTCTCGGCGACCGGGCTGCGCATGCAGATGAGCGATCCGAGCGTGGCGATGCTCCTGGTCGTGCTCGGCGGCCTCCTGCTCGGACGGCGCACGCTATGGCTGCTGTTCGCGATGCTGCTCGGGCTGTTCGCACTCGGCGCGATCACCGATGTGATCCACGCGGTCGAACGCGGCAAGCCATGGCTCTCGGCGATCAGTTACACGCCGTCGGTGGTGATGCGTTACCTGATCATCATCGTCGTGCTCGATCGCTGCATCGCCGCCTTGCGCGAAAGCCTCGATGCCTCGGTGCGTCGCGGTGCCGAGCTGGCGGTGAGCAATGCGCGCCTGCGCCACGAGATGAGCGAACGCGAGCGGGCGCAGGAGCAGCTCGTCCATGCGCAGAAGATGGAGGCGGTAGGCCGGCTCGCGGGCGGTATCTCGCACGATTTCAACCATGTGCTCAGCGTGATCGTCGGCTATGCGGGGCAGCGTCATCGTTCCCATGTGGACATCGATCTGCTGTCGCGTGCCCTGGAAGGCGTCGAGACCGCGGCCCGGCGCGGCGCGGCGATCTGCCGGAAGCTGCTCGGCTTCAGTCGCCAGGACGTCGCCCACGCCGAGACCTTCGAACTGGCCGATGCGCTACGCGAGCTTGAGCCGATGCTGGGCCAGTTGCTCGGACCGTCGATACGGCTGGACATGGCGATCGACGACGCGCCGATGCCCTTGCATATCGATCGTGGCCAGCTCGATCTCACCTTGCTCAATATCGCGGCCAACGCACGCGACGCGATCGGCGACCGCGGCACGCTGCGGGTCGGCGCGAGCCGGCGGGGCACCCGCGTGGAAATCGCCGTCGCCGACGATGGTGCCGGCATGGACGCGGCGGTCCGCGCGCGGATCTTCGAGCCATTCTTTACCACCAAGCCCGCCGAGCAGGGCACCGGACTCGGTCTTTCGATGGCACACGACATGATCGTCGCCGCGGGCGGCAGCATTCATGTGGAAAGCGCGCCGGGACGCGGCACCCGGGTGGTCGTCCGCCTGCCTGCCGTGGATGCGGCGATCGCCCTGCCCCTGTTCGATCCTCAGGGAATCATGACGTAGCCGACGCCGTGCACGGCACGTAGCTGCAGCGCTTCGCCGGTGGCGTCCTGGGCCTTGCGGCGCAGGCGATGGACCAGGTTCTCCAGCCGGTGCGGATCGAAATCGTGGATATCGTCGGTGAGCGCAGCGATCAGGGCGTCGCGCGATACCGGCTCGGCCGGCGTGTCGAGCAGCAGGCCGAGGATCCGGCGTTCGGCGAGGGTCAGCGGCACCGCGCCACCGCCTGGCGCGATCAGGCACCAGCCACTGCCGTCGACTGTCCAGTGCCCCGGCAGCGGTTCGGCGGTATGCGCGCGCAGGCGCCGGTCCAGGCTGCGCAAGGTCGCCGCCAGCAGTTCGGTCTGCACGGGCTTGGCCAGATAGGCGTCCGCGCCTTCGCTCAGGCCGCGCACGCGATCGGGCACGCCGTCGCGACCGGTGAGCATCACGATGCCGATGCTCGAGTGCTCGCGCAGGCGACGAGTCACCGAGAAGCCATCTTCGTCGGGCAGGCCGACATCGAGCACGACGATATCGAAGCGCCTGCCCAGCAAGGCCCCGTAGAGTTCGGCGGGTCGCCCGTAGCCGACGACGTCGAAGCCGAAATCGTCCAGGCCCGGCAACAACACGTCGTCACGCAACTCGATATCGTCTTCCAGCACGGCGACGCTGGTTCGCGTTTCGCGGTAAGTCATCCATGCATGGATAGGACGACAGCGCGCTGCTGTCAATGCCGGAAGGTCATCACTCGAAGATCAGGAACAGGTACGCCGCGAACAGCATGAGATGAACGACGCCTTGCAGCACGTTGGTGCGGCCGCTGGAAAACGTCACCACGCACGAGGTCAGGGTCAGCAGGAACAGCGCCAGATCGGTGTGCTGCAAGCCCAGTTCGATCGGGTGCCCGGTCAGCTGGCCGACGATGATGATCGCCGGTATGGTCAGGCCGATGGTCGAGAGCACCGAGCCCAGGAAAATATTGATCGATCGCTGCAGATGATTGGCCGAGGCGGCCCGGACCGCGCCGATGGCTTCGGGCGTGGCGACGATCACCGCCATGGCCACGCCGCCGAGCGCGACCGGCGCGTGCAGGGTCTCGATCGCGTAGTCGACCGGGTACGCCAGTTTTTGCGCGAGGTAGATGACGGGTACGAGATAGGCCAGCAACAGGAGGGCATGGCGCACGATGCCGCCGGACGGACGCGGCACGACATCCGCGACGACCACGGCCGGCCCGGCTTCCGCGACGGCGCCCTCCTGGATGAAATAGCCGCGATGCCGGTGCGTCTGCAACATGATGAAAGCCGCGTACAGGCCCGACGAGACGACGACCAGGAACATTTCCTGGGCGAAGCTCAGGTGCGGTCCGCCATGTCTGGCGAAGCTCGGCATGACCAGGCCGAGCACGCCTAGCGGGATGATCACGCCGAGGTAGGCATTCGCCCCTTGCAGGTTGTACGCCTGCTCGCGGTATCGCCAGCCGCCCATCAGCAGGCTGAGGCCGACCATGCCGTTGAGCACGATCATCGCCACCGCGAACAAGGTGTCGCGCGCGAGGGTCGGGTTGTTATCGCCATGCAGCATGACCGCGGCGACACTCATCACCTCGATCGCGGTCACCGACAGGGTCAGGATCAGGGTGCCGAAGGGCTCGCCCAGGCGCTCGGCGAGTCGCTCCGCATGCCGCACCACGGACAGTGCGGAGCCGAGCACCACGGTGAACAGCCAGCTGAAGACCGCGACGTGGCGCCAGGGATTGTCGAGGCCACCGACAAGGTGACTGCTGAACACAAGGAAGATAAGGCAGGTAGCCGCGGTAACGGCGAGGAACCATTCACGGCGGATGAACGACGGGTAGTTCCCTGTTGCCATCGGTGTTTTCCCCTGATGTCGCGCTCGGCGGGAGCATACCCGCCTGTCGCAAGCCCTGTCGCCGGTAAAACTACGTCATCAAAGCTGGCACTGGATGGTCGCGAACACAGCGTCGTCGTGCTGGTAATCCGGCCTGGGGCCGGAAAAGTGCCGGTCGAGCACCCGCAGGCCGAGCATCTTGTGCATGCGGAAGAACTTCCAACCCTCGGGGTTGCCCGACACACTGCCGCCGCTCACCTGGTAGGCGCTGAGCAGGGCTTCGCCATGGGCATCCACGCCATAGACATGCGGTTCGACCACGCGCACCGAGCCGTCATAGCTGAAGGTCAGCAGGCGTCGTTGCGCGATGGACTGGCAAATCGTCACGAAGCGTCCCCCGGGGGCGATCCGTCGACCATACGCCGGTGCCGCGCCGCGGTCATCCGTCGACGGCCGGGTCGATGTACGAGGCCAGGACCCGCGCCATCCACGCCATGAATTCCTGCACGCGCTTGGGCAGGTTGCGGCGGTTCGCATACAGAAGCGACAGGGGCATCGGCTCGGCACGGCACTGTGGCAGCACCTCCACCACCGAGCCCTCTGCGAGGTACCCGCGCATGCCGCTCTCCGGCGCCTGGATGATGCCAAGGCCGGCGAGGCAAGCCGCCTCGTAAGCCTCGACATTGTTCACCGTCAGCGCCCCAGGCATCGGCAGGTTGGCGTATCCGTCGCCATCGGGATACTCGAAACCGTCGGATTTCGAACCCAGCGTCGACACGTAGTGAATCATCCGGTGGTTGGCCAGGTCGGCGAGTGTTCGCGGCATGCCATACCTCAGCACATAGCCGGGACTGGCACAGTTGATCACCCGCAGATGTCCGAGCGGACGCGCAATCAGGTTGCTGTCGCCAAGCGAGCCGACGCGAACCACGCAATCGAATCCCTCCCGGACCAGGTCGACGCGACGATCCGTACTGCTGAGTTCCAGTTCGATCCGCGGATGCGCATCGAGGAACTCGGGCAGGCGATGCATGACCAGGTTGCGCGCCAGGCCGCTTGGCATGTCCACCCGCAGCCGGCCACGGAGCGACTGCCCTCCCTGCTGGAACATGGATTGCAGCTCGTCCATGTCCGAGAGCAGGTCCTTGCTGCGTTCGTAGTACGCCTGGCCGTCCTGGGTCATCTGCACCCGGCGCGTGGTCCGGTGCAGCAGACGCGTGCCGAGCTGGCTTTCCAGTTGCTGCACGGCGGTGGAAGCGCTGGCCTTGGGAATGCCCAGGCTATCGGCGGCCCGGGTAAAGCTGGCCAGTTCCGCGACCCGCACATAGATGTGCATGGCTTCGAGTTGGTTCATAGCGACCTCGATTGTTCGGCCTGGGCGAACACATAAATCGAATCCTGCCGGTTTATCGTGATCCTGGCTACCAATAAGGTAAGCACCTGCCTAATCCCACCAAGGAAGCACCATGACCAGCACGATCGCCCTGATTACCGGCGGTAGCCGCGGCCTGGGCCGCAATACCGCCATCGCCCTGGCCCGCCAGGGCACCGATGTGATCCTCACCTATCGCAGCAACCGCGCCGAGGCGGACTCGGCCGTGGCCGAAATCGAGGCGATGGGCCGTCGTGCCGTGGCCCTGCCGCTCGACGTCGGTGTCAGCGATAGCTTCGAGGCTTTTGCCGGCAAGGTCCGCGAGGTCCTGGCCAGCCAGTGGCAGCGAGACCACTTCGATTATCTGGTCAATAACGCAGGCATCGCGCACCACGCGAGTTTCGCCGAGACCACCGAGGCGCAATTCGACGAACTGATGAATATCCATTTCAAGGGCACGTTCTTCCTCACCCAGAAGCTGTTGCCGCTGATCGCCGATGGCGGTCGCATCGTCAACCTGTCGACCGGTCTTGCCCGTTTCGCCACGCCGGGGTATTCGGCGTATGCGTCGATGAAGGGTGCGATCGAGGTGCTTACCCGCTACCTGGCCAAGGAACTCGGTTCGCGCGGAATCGCGGTGAATACGGTGGCACCCGGCGCCATCGAGACGGATTTCGGCGGCGGCATGGTTCGCGACAATGCCGGGATCAACGCGATGATCGCTTCGCAGACCGCGCTTGGCCGGGTTGGCGTGCCGGACGATATCGGGCCGATGATCGCTTCGTTGTTGTCGCCGGCGAATCGGTGGGTGAATGCACAGAGGATTGAGGCTTCGGGTGGGATGTATCTCTGAGGAATAGGATTTCGCGCTGCGCGGGGCGGCCGGCGGGGCCCCGCGATCAAGCGCCGGCCGATCGCCGTGTATCTATGTGACCAGATTGATAGGTCCGGCCTCAAAGGACCGCATGTCCGCGGTAGCGGGCAATTAGATCGATGCGCGCAGCGCCTTCGCCCCAGGCGACAACACGAAATACGAAAACCCGTCAGAGCGAAATCATCGACTTGAAGCCACCGAAGAACATGCGCTTGACATCGAACGGCATCGTTTTGGGACCGGTCATCATCTTGGCCAGTCGCGGGTCGCTCATAACCTTGGCGTTGACGCGGTCGCGTGATGCACGCGATCGATAGACGATCCACGAGAACACCACGACCTCGCCCGGCTTCAGCTTGACGGCCTGGGGAAACGAAGTGAGCTTTCCCGACTTGACATCATCGGCGACACATTCGTGATATTCGATCGCGCCGTGTTCGATCCAGATTTTCCCGGCCTTGTTGGCTATGCGGCGATACGCCGGCAGGTTCTTCTTCGGTACCGGCAATACGAAGCCATCGACGTAGCTCATACATCCTCCGAACGTTGTCCCCCGCTGCATTGCCGAGCCTGCCACAGCCATGGCCCGGCGTCCGCTGTCTAGACAACTAAGGATGCGCCGAAAGCGATGCCAGGAAAGCATCCACCGCCCGTGTGTAATCGCCGGGCTCGCCCAGCGTCGCATTGATCTGCCCGTGTGACAGTGCCACCGGCAATACGCTCGCCTTCGCCCCGAACGACCGGGCCCGCTGGATGAATTCACGCGCGTTCGGGCAAGACAGCAGGCGCAGGTCCGAACACACCAGCAGCATCGGCGCGGCCTTGCCGGCCAGCCGGTCCACCGGCGACGCATCCCGCCAGCCTGCCGACGTGCGACCAAAGACCTGGTCGTAGAAGCCTGCGTGCGGGCCACGCATGATCTTCGGCACATCGAGCGCCGCGCTGTCGAGTACCACCGTGCCCAGCCATGGCGCCGCGCCGTGCAAGCGGGCCAGTTCGGGCGTTGCGGCCAGCAGGGCGACGAGGTGCGCGCCCGCCGAATGCCCCATCAGGATCACCCGCGATCCGTCACCGCCCCACGCCTGCGCATGCTTCTGCACGTACGCGAGCGCCAGCGCGACATCGCCAGCCTGCTCGACGGGCCCGACCCCCGGCCACAGCCGGTAATCGACCGAGACGAAGACGTAGCCTTCAGCCGCGAAGTGCTCGAGCTTGGCCCCGGCGACGCCCGGGTTGGCCTTGTCGCCGAACATCCAGCCGCCGCCGTGGACCATCACGATCACCGGCCTGGCGTGTATCCCTTCAGTCGTATAGACGTCCAGGCGCTGCGCCCGGTCGGCACCGTAATGGGTATCGGCAATGACGCGCACGCCCTTGCCGGCATGCGCATCGTGGAAAGGCAGGGCGAGCGTCGCCATGGCCAGGAAGGTGCCTGCAATGGCGGCGCCCGTCTTCATGGCCATCAGCGACAGGCAATGGCCTGGCCGGAGGCGTTGGTGCAGCCCCCGGTATGCGTGATGCCGCCGTTGCTGACCGTGGTCTGGCCGTTGTAGCTGTTGCCGTTGGCGCCGGTGACACGGGTGCCACGGGTTTCGCCTTGCCCGGTGGCTCCCGACGTCGTGCGGGCATAAGAACCGCCATTCGCCCCGGTGCCGGTGGTCTGCCGCGAGAAGCTGCCGCTGCCGTCGCTGTTACGCGTAGCCTGGCCGGTGCTGGTGACGGTACCGCCGTCGCGGCCGGTGGCGGTAAAACCGGACTGGTGCGATGCCGATCCGTCGGGGTTGCGGGTAGTTTCGCCCGAACGTGTCGCAGAACCACCGAAGGCCCCGAGCGCGGCACCCGCACTGGTAGTGTGGCTGTCGCCCTGGCCATCGGTCACCGTGCGCCGGCCGTGGACATCGGTGCTGCCCAGCGGGCCGCGCGAGCCGGTGACATGGCCTGCCGTCACCCCACCCGTGGCATTGCGGCGAATACCGCCGCCGCCGAACCGGCCGGACGCGTCGGCCGCGCTGGCCACGCCGAGCGTGGCGACCAGCGCCACGCCAAGTACGATCGATCGAACCATGATTGTCTCCAGATCAGCGGGACGGGGTGCCCGGATGCATCCTGGCGTGGACAGCCCCAGCGTATGTCTCGCAACGGCGAACGAGTGCGAGCGGATATTGCCATGGCCGCCGCTGGAAACATCCGGTTACAACTGCGCTCGCCGCAGCCCGGCCGACACGGCAGAATCGCCCCATGAGCCAGCCAACCTCGCCAGCGCAGGTCCTGATCGTCGATGACGATGCGCGCCTGCGCGAGTTGCTCGTGCGTTACCTCGAACAGCAGGGCTTCGTCGCCTGGGCGGTGCCCGACGGCCGTGGCATGGATCGCGAGCTCAGCCGGCGCCATGTCGACCTGATCGTGCTCGACCTGATGCTGCCCGGTGAGGACGGCCTGGCGATCTGCCGCCGCCTGCGCGGCCAGGGCGTGGAAACACCGATCGTGATGCTCACCGCGCGCGGCGACGAAATCGACCGCATCGTCGGCCTGGAGATCGGCGCCGACGATTACTTGCCCAAGCCCGGTAACCCGCGCGAACTGGTCGCACGGATGAACGCCGTGCTGCGCCGCGGCCGCACGCCGCCCGGGGCACCAAAACACGATGGTGGCCACGTGCGCTTTGGCGCTTTCGAGCTGGAACTGTCGACTCGACGCCTGCTGCGCGACGGCGAACCGCTGCGCCTGACCACCGGCGAATTCGCCGTGCTCGCTGCCCTGGTGCAACGCGCGGGCCAGCCGCTGACCCGCGACCAGCTGATGAGCGTGGCGCGCGGCCGCGAGCACGATGCCTTCGACCGCAGCATGGATGTGATGCTGAGCCGCCTGCGCCGGTTGATCGAGGACGATCCGAAGCAGCCGCGCTGGCTGCAGACTGTCTGGGGCCACGGCTATGTCTTCGTGCCCGACGAGTCGCTACGGTGAGTGCGGCACCGGGCAGCCTGTTCACCCGCATGACCTGGCTGCTCGCGGCGACCGCGGGACTGATCGTACTGATCGGGCTGGTGGCATTGCGCACGACCAGCGGTGCGATGGCGGGCGACTATGCCGCGCATACCGTCGCCCTGCAGGTCGCCGCCGCGGATGCGCTGATCGCGGAGCGCCGGCCGGCCAGCGAACTGGCTTCACTCGATGTCGCCCGCGCCTCGGCGCCACCGCCGACGCGGGTGCCGACCCTGCGGCTGATGCGCGAAATCCTGGGCGAGATCGATGCTCGCCTGCCCGGACGCATGGCGCGGATCGATGCGATCCGCAGGCCGACGCTGTGGGTGACCGCGCGCGCTCCCGCCGAAGGCTGGATCGGCGTACCCCTGCCCGGCTTGCGCGCGCCACTCCTGCGCACCGGCGTGGCGACGGTGGCGATCGGTGCCCTGGTGGTGCTGCTGATGGCGGCGGCCTATGCACGCAGCCTTACCGCGCCCTTGCGTCGCCTCGCCGATGCCGCGGGCGACGTGGTCTCCGGCACGCCCCCACCGCCCTTGCCGAGGGGTTCGGTACGCGAACTGGTCGAACTCGATGCCGCGCTCGCCCGCGCGGCGACCGATGTACGCCAGCGCGCACGCGATCGCGACCTGATGCTGGCGGCGCTCTCGCATGACCTGCGCACGCCGCTGGCGCGTTTGCGCCTCGGCCTGGAGTTGCTGGACCCGGGCACCGATGTGTCGCTTCACGAAGGCATGCAGGCCGATATCGAGGCACTGGATGCGTTGAGCGCCCAATTCGTCGCCTTCGCCCGCGATGGCAGCGAGGAAGCGGCGACCGAACTGGACATCGCCGCCCTGCTGCGTGAAATGGTCGCGCTGAACGGGCATGTCGAAGGCTGGCGGGTGGATGCGCCCAACGCACTGTTCCTGCATGGCAAACCACTGGCCCTGCGTCGCGCGCTCGATAACCTGCTGCGCAATGCGATCCGCCATGGCGCGCCGCCCTTCCACGCGATCCTCGCCGCGCGTGGCGGCGAGGCGTCGATCACCATCGCCGACGGCGGCCCCGGCGTGCCGCCGGAGATCCTCGATCGCCTCGGCGAACCCTTCCTGCGCGGCGATACGGCACGCGGCGGCGCGGGCGGCAGTGGACTGGGACTGGCCAGCGTATCGCGCATCGCCGCGGCGCACGGCGGCAGCCTGCGCCTGGGCAACCTCACCGAAGGCGGCTTCGCCGCCACGCTACGCCTGCCACTGGCCGGGCAGGGCTGAAACATCCGGTTACAACTGCGAACGGGCGCGAAAGGATCGTGCGGGCCGTGTCCGCCTACGCTCTGGTTACCGAACCCGTAGCGAGAAACGAATCATGCGTCTGTCCACGTTTGTCCTGATCGCCGCCTGCCTGCTGCCCCTCGTCGCCTGCGCGCAGAGCGACGACCGTCGCGCGAAGATCGTCAGCGAATTGAAGGAACGCTTCGCCAAGGCCGACACCGATGGCGACGGCGCGCTCAATCGCGAGGAAGCGAAGGCCATGCCGCGCCTCGCCAGCCATTTCGACGAGATCGACACCAACCGTGACGGCCGCATCGACATGCCCGAGATCGGCAAGTACATCGCCGCCAAGCGCAACAGCAACTAGCCACGGCCATGGATATGCTGCCCGGTCGCACGCTGCTGCTCTTTCCGCTGTTCATGCTGCTCGCCACGTTCGAAGGCCTGTACTTGCAGCGCCGACGCACGGGCGGCTATGACTGGCGTGCTTATTTCGCCACGCTAGGCGATGTCGCCGGTCGCCTCGTGTTCGCCCGCCTGCTCGGCACCGGCCTCTCCGGCCTGGTGCTCGCGCTGGCTTATCGCCATCGCGTGACCAGCATTTCCATGCATGCGTGGTGGGCATGGCCACTGCTGCTCGTGCTGCAGGACCTCTGCTACTACTGGATGCATCGCGCCGACCATCGCGTGCACTGGTTCTGGGCCTCGCACTGCGTGCACCACTCGACCAATGGCTACAATTTCTCCGCCGCGTACCGGTTGGGCTGGACCGCGAAATTCACCGGCAGCGCACTGTTCTTCGTACCGCTGGCCCTGGTCGGCTTCCCGGTCCCGGCCATCCTGATCGCTGTGGCGGGAAACCTCTTCTATCAGTTCTGGCTACATACCGAACTGGTGCCGCGGCTCGGGCCGTTGGAATGGGTCTTCAACACGCCGGCACACCATCGCGTGCATCACGCCAGCAATGCCGGCTACGTCGACCGCAACTACGGCGGTGTCCTGATCGTCTTCGATCGCCTGTTCGGCACATTCGCACGGGAGCGCGAGGACGATCCCTGCCGCTACGGCCTGGTCCATCCACTGCTTAGCAACCATCCGTTGCGCATCGCCTTCCATGGTTGGGCTGGCCTGTGGCGCGCATTCCGGGATGCGTACGGTTGGCGCGGCCGCTGGACCGCCTTGTTCGGGCCGCCCCAGTAGGTCACCGGTGACCGCCGGCACATGGCGACGGCCCTTCATACCACCTAAGGTCGGCCTTCCTTCCGCCCGATGGATCGCGCATGAAAATCCTGCTTGCCGCTTCGTTGCTTCTGGTCGCCCATGCGGCGAATGCGTCAAGCGATGGGCAGGACCTGCCCGCGCACTTCGAGGCCAACCGCGTCTATGTCGTGCCCATGCTGGCGAACGGACAGAGCCTGCGTTTCTATACGGACAGCGGCGGCGGCGCCAACCTGCTGTGCCGAAAGGCGGCGACGAGGGAGGGCATCGCGACCAGGCCAATGCCGGCTGGTCGGCAAAAGGAAAGCGATCTCGGCAAGAACGTCAGCATGGCGCACCTGCCAGCCTTCGCGCCCGGCAAATCGATCCCCGCGAACGCGGATGGCAACGATTCGCTGATCGTGTTCGACTGTCCGGACAAGGCCGGCCTGGCTGCCAGCGACATCGGCGACGGGTTTCTCAGCAGCCGCTGGTTCGCCGGTCGGACCTGGACTTGGGACTATCCCGATGGCCGGCTACGGCTCGAAGGCAGCAAGTTCACCCCCGACCCCAGGGCCCATGCCATCGGGCTCGGTCTGGTCGCGAGGAAGCCCGGAGAACAGGGGCTGGCGTTTGTCCGCATCGCTATCATCGTCGATGGCAAGCCGCTGCAGATGCTGTACGACACCGGCGCCACCACCATGCTTACACCGGCCGCCATGGACGCGGTGAACGACGGTTTGCCGGCGGTTCGCGCAACCAGCTTCGTCACCCATAGCACGCTGCAGGCGTGGCACACGGCGCATCCGGACTGGCGTGTGATCGACAAGGCCGAAGCGGGTATGGACGCGCGCATGATCGAGGTACCGAAAGTCGACATCGCCGGTTACCGCACCGGGCCGGTGTGGTTCACAGAGCGGCCGGACAAGAACTTCCGCGAATGGATGTCCTCGATGATGGACAAGCCCGTCGAAGGCGCCGTCGGCGGCGACCTGTTCCGCCACTTCGTCATCACCGTCGATTACCCCAAGGCGAAGGCTTATTTCTTCTGCGCGAATGGCTGCGCGGACGCGCGCTAGGCGCGCCGTTTCCGCGGGCGTTTCGGCGCGACCTTCAGTTCCTCGGACAGGAATCCCTGCAGCGAACGCACGGCGGCTGCATTGGCCGGCGATACCTCGCGCTCGAACAGGCCGAAGTCGGCGACCGGCGGATCGGGAAGGCCTTCAGCGGCGCCGAGCACACGC
>DASYLE010000156.1:0-59544 GCA_036009745.1 Luteibacter sp.
TTCAGCAGCATCGCGGGCACGCCATCCATCAGCGGAATACCCCTGCGCAGCGCATAGCCGCCAATATTCTTACCCTCTTTCGAGCCGATGCCGAGCATCCGGGAATTGGCGCGCCCCATGCCGTCGATCATGACGTCGTCATTGGTGGTCGCGCTGCGGTTGTCGATCACGCGGATGGCCACGCCGGCCGGCGCCTCGCAGGTAATGGTCAGGGATATCTCGTGGGGCATGAGTTCCGTCTGCGCCGTCGGGCTCAGCGTGGTGGAACTGATGCCGCCCAGATCGACGGTACCGCCGCCGGCGAATGCCGGCACACAGGAAGTCGGTACGATCTTGCCGGTCACGACCAATTCGGTCGATTGGGCAAAGGTGTGCATCGGCAGCAGTACCGCGGCCAGCGCCGCGATGCCAAAAGTCATTTTCATGAGGTTGTCTTATTCAGCAATGATGAAAGAAAAAAGCGGCATCCCAGCCTTCGTTCCCGCCTGCGTCCTCCCTACGCCAACGACGGAACTGCCGCGTCGGACAGGTGGGTTAGTTTGCCGAGGACTACATTCGCCCCGATATAGGATTACCCCGAAAGCGGCGATTCGCTGATAGATCTACATCCGAAAAAAATGTAGAAGCAACACCGCTTCATGGCGGTATATGCGTCGAGGCTTACGTGGGGAGAAATGACATTGCTGCCGTCTGTCCATCCCTGACGGCTCGGCAGCTACGATCCCTGGGAAGTCGCAGCGTAACGCTTGCCGAGCAGGCGATCGATTGCAACCAGCGACAAAGCCAGCACGATGAAACCGGCGGCGATCACCGCCGCGTTGAGCCACATGCGCGGCCAGCCAAGGGCAGCCGGATCGATGAACGGATAGGGATAGGCGTCGGTCCAGCTGCCACGCAACAGCGACCACAGCAGGTAAGCGGCCGGAAAGACCAGCCAGCGAGGTACATCGCGCGTGGACAGGCCCGGACGCGGCGCGAACAGCAACCACCACAGCATGTACAGCGCCGGCACGGCATCATGCAGGACCACATCGGCCCACCATTGCGGACCCGCGGGCTGCCAGAGATCGGCCAATAGCATCGCGTAGATCAAACCGGTGACCGCGATATACAGCGCCGCCGCGCCACGAACACGCGGGCTACCGAGCCAGCGCGCGAAACGTCCCCTGCCACCCAGCGCGACCATGGTGGTGACCAGGGCGACGAGGATATTGCTGAGGATGGTGAAGTAGCTGAGGAAACCGACCAGGACCGTCGGACCGCTACCCAGGCGCTGCATCAGCAGGAACTGCAGGCCGAGTGCCGGCCACGCCAGCGCGGCGATCGGCACGGCGAGGAAGGCGGCGGTACGCGGCGCGAAGGCGGTCGGCATGCGGGCGATGGTAGCGCTTGGCCATGCCTGGGGAAACCCGGAGGCCGCCAACCTGCAAGCCAGGGCCTCAACGGACCCGCATGATCGCCGGCTCTGTTACCAATAAACGACTACTCAACCAGCAGGCTTGAAGGTGTTGTTATCGCGGTTGCCGTCCGGCAGCACGTGGTCCGGGTCGATCGTGGCCGAGGCGACTTGCTTTTCGCCCGGAACGGTGACCGCGAAGCTGGTGTGTTGCTGCCAGGTTTCCACCGGCACGCGGACATTGGCGACCGAGCCGTCCACATAGGTCACCCGCAAAGTCGCCGGCAGCACCAGCTTGTCGAGGTTGGCCACGGTGACCACGGCGCCCTTGTGGAAGTCCTTGTCGACATAGGCGACATCGGTCACCGCCATGTCGAGCTTCCAGTTGTGCTCGTACCAGCCGCGCCACCACCAGCCGAGGTCCTCGCCGGTTTCGCTTTCCATGAAGCGGAAGAAATCGGACGGCGAGGGGTGCTTATAGGCCCAGGTCGCGATGTATTTGCGGAAAGCGGGATCGAAACGCTCGGGGCCGACGATCTGCTCACGCAGCAGCACCAGGCCGAGCGCCGATTTGAAGTACGTCACCGGGTGACGGTATTTCTCCTTGACCATATCGCCGCCGATCAGCAGCGGCGGCGCCTCCGGGTCGTTCAGTACCGAGAGGATCTCGTCGACCGGGTTGCCGCCCTTGGGCGAATACTCGCCGTCGCGCTTGGGAGCGAATTCACCCTTATTGAAGGCATCGGCTTCGTACACGTCGATAAAGGTATTGAAGCCCTCGTCCATCCACGCGTTGCGCCGCTCGTCGCTACCGACCACCATAGGGAACCATGTGTGGCCGATCTCGTGGGCCGTGACCATATGTAGCGCCTTCGCCGGCGCTTTCATCGGATCGAAGACGATGCCCGGGTATTCCATGCCGCTGGCCGCCGAGCCGGCTTCGTTGATGGCGACCGGGTACGGGTACGGATACCACTTGTTCGAAAAGTGCTCCATCGAGGCCTTGAGGTATTCGGTGGAACGCCCCCAGGAAGCATCGCCAACACTTTCGACCGGGTAGACCGACATCGCCAGCGCGGTCTTGCCTTCGGGCAGGTTGACCCGCGCGGCATCCCATACATAGGCGGTCGAGGCACCGAAGGCGACATCGCGCGTGTGCTGCATACGGAAGTGCCAGGTCAGCGTGCCATCGCGCTTCGGCCGGCTCGCCGGATCGGTGACCTCCTCCGGCGTGCGGATCATCACGGTCTTGTCGCTCTTTCGAGCCTGATCCAGGCGCTGGCGCTGGGCCGCCGTCAGCACGTCCTGGGGATTCTGCAGCTCGCCGGAGCCGGCGACGATCATGTTCGACGGCACAGTGACGTAGTAATCGAAGTCGCCGTACTCGAGGTAGAACTCGCTGTTGAGGAAGGGCGCCGTGTCCCAACCGCGCAGGTCGTCGTAGACGCACATGCGCGGATACCACTGGGCCATCTCGTAGATATTGCCGTTCTTCGACGGGGCAAACCCGGTGCGGCCACCGAAGTCGCCCGGCAGGTCGTACGCATATTCGATGGTCAGGCGGACCTTGCCTCCCCGGGCCTTCACCGCGTCGGGCAAGTGCACCTGCATGCGGGTATCGGCAACGACATAGCTCGCATCGACATCATGCCCGCCCTGCTCGACCTTGACCGAGGCAATCCGGTAGCCATCGGTATGCTGTGCCGGGGTGTGACCGGCGGTGAAGTTGCCGCGCGCGTCGGTCCGGTAACGGTTCTGCTCGACCTGCAGCCAGAGCGCGTCGAGCGCGTCGGGGCTGTTATTGGTATAGGTAAGCACGACGCGGCCGGTGAGCTGGTTCTTCACCGGATCGAGCGCTGCGTGCAATTCGTAGTCCGCGCGGTTCTGCCAGAACAGCGGGCCGGGCATGCCACTCGCGGAACGGTAGGCGGTGGCCGGCTGCGGATAGCTGTATGGGGCAAAGGTTTCGCGGGGATCGTAGTTCGACGTGGTGGCGGCAAGCGCCGGACCGACGGCAAGCATCAGACCGGTGGCGACAAGAGCGATAGGCTTCATCGGGGACAGGGTCGGCAGTGGATGACGCCCGAGCATACCGCCGTCCATGACCTTCGGCCCCCTGCCATCAGGCAGGGGTGGCTCCGCAGTATCCTGCGGACTGCCGACATCGGCGAATAGACACTTTCTTTCCCATTGCCGCTATAACGTGTCGGCCTGACTGACATCCCACCCCCGAGGACAAGACATGCAGATCGGTTTGATCGGACTAGGCCGCATGGGCGGCAATATCGTGCGGCGCCTGATGCGCGATGGCCACGAATGCGTGGTTTACGACCAGAGCGCCGACGCCCGGGCGGCCCTGGCGGCCGAAGGCGCCATCGCCGTGTCCTCGGCCGAGGCCGTCTGTGAAACCTTGAAAGCACCGCGCACCGTCTGGGTGATGCTCCCGGCCGGTCCTATCACCGAAACAACCGTCGATCTGGTCGGCCAGCACCTGTCCGCGGGCGACGCGATCATCGACGGCGGCAATACGTTCTACAAGGACGACATCCGCCGGGCGAAGGCACTGGCCGAACGCGGCATCCACTATATCGATGTCGGCACGTCAGGCGGCGTCTGGGGACTGGACCGCGGCTATTGCATGATGATCGGCGGCGACAAGGCCAGTGTCGACCGGCTCGATCCGATCTTTGCCACACTCGCCCCGGGCATTGGCGATATCCCCCGAACGCCCGACCGCGAAACCCGCGACCCGCGCGTCGAGCAGGGCTATATGCATGCCGGACCGGCCGGCTCGGGTCACTTCGTGAAAATGGTCCATAACGGCATCGAGTATGGCTTGATGCAGGCTTTCGCCGAGGGCTTCGACATTCTCCGCCACAAGGACAGCGAAGCACTGCCCGAAGGCGAACGCTTCTCCCTGGACATGGCCGACATCGCCGAGGTCTGGCGCCGCGGTAGCGTGGTGTCGTCCTGGCTCCTCGACCTGTGCGCGATCGCCCTGGCCAAGGGCCAGGAACTCGACGCCTACTCCGGCTACGTGGACGATTCGGGCGAGGGCCGCTGGACGATCAACGCAGCCATCGAGGAGGCGGTGCCCGCCGAGGTTCTGTCAGCGGCCCTGTATGCCCGCTTCCGCTCACGCCAGGAGCACACTTACGGCGAGCGCCTGCTCTCGGCGATGCGGATGGGCTTTGGCGGGCATATCGAAGGCGCGGTTCAACCGAAGCCGCCTGCCGTCGGCTGACCGCGCCCGCTACGACCAGGCGCCCTCGCCCAACAGGGGCTGTCTGCCCCTGTCGGGCTGAGCAGGACTTACGGCGCCTTGCCCTTGCCCGGCCGCGCCACCTCGTACATTTCCCAAGTGATCTTCTTCAGCAAGGCGATCTTGTCGTCGCCTTCGACGTACAGGTTGCCGTGCGTGCGACCTTCGAGGAAATGGAAGGACGACTTCGCGTGCAAGCCGTCGAGTACGGCCTGCAATTTGTGCGCCGCGCCATCAAGATAGAACGTATCGGCGGTGCCGACGTACAGGTGGATCTTGCCGTCGAGATCGGGCTTCAGTTCCGGCCAGTGGTTCTTCAGGCGCCAGGCGATGTCGTAGTGGTCGCGCCAGTAGATGACCACGGCCGGATCGACCGCGCCGGTATCGCGGTCGAACATCGGCGCGGGGCGGCCGTCGGCCGCACGTGGTGAGAACACCCACTCGAACGAGGCGATCTGGCCACCATATTCGCCAAGTACCCGTTCGAGCTGGGCGAAGGTCTTCATGGTCGCGATGACCTTGCCCCGGTCGCGGATCAGCGGCGTCTCCTTGCCGTCGGCGCCGTAGTAAAGATTCGCGTTGGACGCGTACAGGTCGGTACCGGTGAAGTCGTGGAAATCGCTGGGATCCGGCGAGGTCGACCAGGTGCCGCCGAATATCTTCGGATAGCGCGTCTGCAACCAGAGCGTGGCCCAGCCGCCGGATGAGTGGCCATTGAGCAGGCGACCGCTGGCCTTACCATCCATCTTGTACTGTTTTTCCAGGCTCGGGATCAGCTCGGTGGTCAGCGCCTCGCCCCACGGACCGTTATTCACCGAGTCGGCGAATTCGTGGGTACCCGTTGGCGAGGACTCGTCGAGGAAGACCCAGACCATGCGCGGCATCTGCCCTTTGCTCATGGCCGCCCACGCATTGACCACGCTGCCTGCATAGTGCTCGAAGCTGCCGCCGAAACCATGGGTTTCGTAGACAACGGGGTAGCGCTCGCCGCCGTCCGGCTTGTAGCCGGGTGGGGTCAGCACCCAGGCTTTCATATGGATCGGCCGCCCCCAGAAAGCCGATAGCGAGGGGCTGACAAAGTCGATCGCGGTCGCGTGCTTCCTCGCCTCCGGTGCTGCATCACGCGCATCCTGTGATGCGTTGGGCGGCAGAGTCCAGTTGTCGCGCGCAGGAACCTTGTCGGTCAGCGTAAGCACCGGCCACGCCAAGCCCGGCGCCACCTTCACCGGTACCACGGCACTGGACAGGTCGCCCGGCGAGCGGCCGCCATAGTTGTAGTCGTGGTTGACGTCGAGTATCGCCTGCACCAGATAGTCACCCGGAGGCAGCTGCGAAAAGCCCTGCGGAAAAGCCGTCTCATCGGCATCGATGCCGACCGTATCGCCCGGCGCAATGCGACTGATCTCGCGCGCGGCGATGGCGACCGCCTTGGGTGAAAACGGGCTCATGGCGATTTCGGTGACTTTTCCATCTTTCCCGGGTCGTGCATCTTTCGCCAGGGTCGCGAAAACCAGCAGCCGACCCGACGTGGGCATGGTCGACGCGGCACCCAGACTGACGTTGACGATGGTATGCGTCGCCGGTGCATCGGTTCGCGCCGTGGCCGGGCGGACTGGCAACAAGGCCAGCGACAATGCAAACACGATCGTGCATGAGCGGAGGAGCATGGCGGGACCTTTCGCGACAGGTAACGGAGCCGGCATTCTGTCACGGCCCGACGACATCGCGCCAAGCTCTCCCTCCATCGACACACCAAGCGGCTGCGCCGCAGGATTCAGGCGCGTTTTCGTCGCATGCCGCCATCGACGGTGAAGCTCTCGCCAGTGATGAAGCCGGCCTGCGGCGATAGCAGGAACACCGCCAGGGCACCGATGTCACCCGGAAGACCTCGCCTACCCACCGGATGGCAGACCGTATCCATGTCCGTTACCGGCTCATGGGCCTCACCGCAAACAATGCCGCCCGGATTGATCGCATTCACCCGCACCGGGCCGGCGCTGACCGCCAGCGCGTGGGTAAACGCGATGACGCCGCCCTTGCTCGCCGCATAGGCTTCGGTACCCGGCTCGCTCTGTTGCGCACGCGAGGAGCCGATATTGACGATGGCGCCGCCTCGCTTGCGGAGTTCGGGCAGGCAATGCTTGCTGCACAGGAAGGTTCCACCGAGATTGGTTTCGATACGCCGGCTCCAGGTCTTCCAGTCCAGCGTTTCCAGGGGGCCGTCCCGTGGATCGGCGATACCCGCGGCATTGACCAGACCGTCGATGCGGCCGTAGCGAAACAGGGCGGCAATGACGAACCGCCGCACGCTGGCCTCGCGCGATACATCCACCCGGAGGAAGGCAAGATGCGCGCCGGCGTTGAGTTCGGCGAGGCAGGCGCGGCCGGCGCGCGGGTCGACATCGCCGATGATCGCCTTGCCGCCCGCGGCGATCACCGCTTCGACGATACCGCGACCGATGCCCCGGGCGCCGCCTGTTACGACGATGACACGCCCGGAGAGCGGCAGTGTCGACGACCGGGGCGAGGGTGTTTCGTGTGTTCCTGCATCCATGCAAGGTGTTCCTTGTCAGTTGGTACGGTAATAATCAACCTCACGATAACGACGCGCGTAGAGGCCGAAGGCCAACGCCGCGAACCCGGCGAATATCGCGAAAAAGAACATCTGGAACGCGGTTACGCTGATTCCGGCGCTGCCGATGGTGGTGATCACGGCGGGATGACGGACACCGGCGTTGGCCAGCAGTACCCAGAGGTTGCCGACGGTTACCGCGAGCGTCCAGAAGCTCATCAGGGTGCCTTTCATCGCCCTGGGTGCCTGGCTATAGGCGAATTCCAGACCGGTGGCGGAAACCAACACTTCGCCAAAGGTCAGCAGCGCATACGGAAGCAACTGCCAGACGATGGAAAGCGCCTGGCCGCCATCGAGGACCAGCTGGAATCCACCGACCACCACCCAGGCCAGCGCGGAGAACACGATCCCCGTCGTCATCCGGCGCAGTGCGGTCGGTTCGATACCGAAGCGACGCAGCAAGGGATACAGCACAAGATTGTTGAACGGGATCAGCAGCAGCACCAGCGCGGGATTGATCGCCTGCATCTGCGCGGGGTGCAACCAGTCCGGCGCGCGCATCTCGCCCGCCTGCAGGACCCAGGTCGAGGCCTTCTGGTCGAACAGCGACCAGAACGGCGTGACCAGCGCGAACACGACCAGCACGCGCAGCACCGCGCGCACGCCTTCGATCGCCTCTTCCGGATGCTGCCCATGGGCGCGATCGAGCTGCATCCAGGTACCGCCACCAAGGAAGCCGAGCAAGACCACCAGCGCGATGCACAGCACCGGGACGATATCGAGTACGGGCAACAGCGCCAGCGAGGCGCATGCGAGCGCGACGCCGGCGACAGCCATCCAGTATCCCGGCCTGCCCTGCCCCGGCACACGCATTGTCAAGGCAGTGCGTGCCACGCGGGAAAATGCGTGCGGGTCACCCGATGTCGGCGGCAGCATCACGTAGTTACTGCGGCCAAGCCAGAACACCACGGTGGCGACGAACATCAGCAGTCCCGGGATACCGAAGGCAACGCTCGCCCCATAGTCACGCAGGAACATCGGCATCAGCAGGGACGCGAAGAACGAGCCGAAGTTGATCATCCAGTAGAAGGCGTCGAAAACGATTTTCGCCCAGTGCTTGGTACTGGCATCGAACTGGTCGCCCACGAAGGACGCCACGCAGGGCTTGATGCCGCCCGAGCCCAGCGCGATCAGCGCCAGCCCGGTATAGAAGCCGGCCACGCTATGTTCGAACAGGGCCAGGCAGGCATGCCCGGCGCAATACACCAGGCTCAGCCAAAGCACGGTGCGGTACTTGCCGAGCCAGCGATCGGCCAGCCATCCGCCCAGCAGCGGAAAGAAGTACACGCCGATGACAAACGTATGGAACACGTCCTTGGCCGCGCCGGGGCGTTCGGCGGCGGGCAGGTACATCAGCAGCGAGGTAATCAGGAACGGCGTGAGGATATTGCGCATGCCGTAGAAGCTGAAGCGCTCGCATCCCTCGTTACCGATAATGTAGGGAATCTGTCGCGGCAGGCGAGCGGTTCCCGGCGCGGCTTCCATGGCTGTCATCGTCTGCGTCTTCCTTGCGACCTGTACCCCGATCCTATACGAACCGACCCCAGGATCAAAAAACGGCCGTCTGGCGTATCGTTAAGCCCTGTCGCACGAAAGGAGTTCGCTATGCGTACCATCCCCACCGGCCTGATCGGCTACGGCATGGCCGGCTCGGTATTCCACGCCCCGCTGATCGCCGTCGACGAGGGCCTGCATCTTGCCGCCATCGCCAGCAGCCGTACCGCCGACATCGCCCGCGACTTTCCCGAATCGCGGGCCTATGCGACACCGCAGGCATTGATCGACGCACCCGATATCGAACTGGTGGTCATCGCCACGCCCAACGATACGCATGCCGACCTTGCCCGCCGCGCGCTCGAGGCCGGCAAACATGTCGTCGTCGACAAGCCCTTTACGCTGGATAGCGCCGAGGCCGAAGCGCTGATCGCGGTGGCGGAACGCCACGGGCGCCTGCTCAGTGTCTTCCAGAATCGTCGCTGGGACGGTGACTTCCTCACCGTGAAGCGCTTTATCGAGGATGGACGCCTGGGCGAGGTCTATCACTACGAGGCGCACTTCGATCGTTTCCGCCCCGAAATCAAGGCCGGCTGGCGCGAGGAGCCCGCGCCAGGCGCGGGGGTGCTTTATGACCTGGGCGCCCATCTGATTGACCAGGCGCTGCGGATTTTCGGCATGCCCAAGGCGTTGACCGCCGATGTGATGGCGCAGCGCGCGCAGGCGCAGGTGCCGGATTATTTTCACCTGGTCTTGCATTACGGCCGCAGGCGGGTCGTCCTGCACTCATCGACCCTCGTGCGCGAACCCGGGCCGCGTTATATCGTGCATGGCGACGCGGGCAGCTTCGCCAAGTTCGGTATCGATGGCCAGGAAGCCGCGCTGAAGGCCGGCATGCGGCCCGCGGGTGACGACTGGGGCCGCGACCGGCCGGAATACTTCGGGCGCTTCGTCGACAACGAAGGCACCGAACAGATCGTCGAGACCCTGCCCGGGCGCTATCCGGAATTCTATGCGGGCGTGGCGCAGGCCATTACGGAGGGCGGACCGTTGCCGGTTACCGCCCGGGAAGCACGCGATACGATCATGCTGATCGAAGCAGCGATGCGCAGTGCGAAGGAAGGACGGACGGTCGTCATCTAGAAAGCCTCAGACCACGTCCAGCTCGCGCGATCCGGCCAGCACGGTCAGCGACACCGGCACGATCGCCTCCTCGCTCATCATCTGGATCTGGCCGTCCTGGACGAACAGTTGCAATTGCATCGTGCGCTTCGCCATGGCGGCCAATGCGGCGCTGGTTTCCGGGGCGATGTCGATCACGGTGACGTTCTTCTTGCCACCGACACCGGGCGCGGTCTTTTTCCACCAGACCTCAGCGCTGCGTCCGCTATAGGTATAAACCACGACCCGCTTCGCGCGGCCGCAGGCACGCCGGATGCGCTGCTCGTCGGGCTGGCCGATCTCGATCCACAAGTCGATCTCGCCGGTCAGTTCCTTGCGCCACAGATCCGGTTCGTCTTCCGAACTCAGGCCCTTGCCGAAGACCAGTGCGTCATCCGCATGCAGGGCGAAGGCCAGCAGGCGCACCATCATCCGTTCGTCGGTCTCCGAGGGATGCTGCGCGATGGTCAGCGCATGCGCCTGGTAATAGTTGCGGTCCATATCGCTGACCTGCAGGTCGGCCTTGAACACGATGGATTTGAGGGCCACGGGAATCCGGTCAGCGAAAACAATCGCATAGGATACCACCCGCCTCCTCAGCTCACCGGCGCCGCCGCGATCCACCTGGCCATAAGCTCACCCGCCGGCTCCGGCCGCCCCACGTAAAATCCCTGCACGAGGTCGCAGCCCATATCGGCGATCATCGCCAGGGTCTGTTCGTTCTCCACGCCCTCGGCGACCGCCTCCAGGCCGAGCCGGTGGGCGACATCGATCATCGCGCGGACCAGCTGCGCGGTCCGTTCGTCGGTGTGCATGACTTCAACGAAGGACTTGTCGATCTTCAGTTCGGTCGCCGGGAAATGCCGCAGGTACGCGAAGGAGGCATAGCCGGTGCCGAAATCGTCGATGGCGACGCGAACGCCCGCGTCGCGCAGCCGGCGCAACACCCGCACGCTCATGTCCAGGTCGGTCAGCAAGGCCGTCTCGGTGACCTCCACGACCACCGAGGTGGGCGGGACGGACCAGATCTCCATGGCGCCAAGGAATTGCTCGGCGAACCCCTGCTCGACGAAGACGCGTGGCGACAGGTTGATCGCGACATCGAGCGGCCGGCCCGCCTCGTGCAGCACGGCGGCGTGACGCAGCGAGGCGTTGAGGCTCCAGCGGGTCAGCGGGACGATCAGGTCGCTGCGTTCAGCGAAGGGAATGAAGTCCGCGGGCGTGACTTCGCCATGGTGGCGCGTGGTCCAGCGCGCCAGCGACTCCAGGCGGGCCACGGCGCGCGTGCGCACATCGATCACCGGCTGGAAATGCACCTGCAGCCGGTTTGCCTCGATGTCTTCGCGAAGTTCGCTGTACAGGATCTCGACCTGGGTCGCATCCGGCTGGTACATCGCGAACGGTTCGCCGATACGCAAGGCTTCGTCGTGCGCGATCTCGGCACGGCGGCAGAGCAGCTCCGCGGCGGCGCCATGCTCGGGGTGCAGGGCGGCGCCGATCACGGCGCGGCCGTGCCACGGGCGCGACGGGCAATTCAGGGGTTCGTCGAACGCAGCCACCAGGCGGGTCGCGGCAAGCAGCGCGTGCGTACGGTTGCGCATTGCCGGCAGCAACAGCACGAAGGTATCGTCGGCGCCGAAGAAGACCTTGTCGACATGGCGCAGCACGCCACCGATGCGCTCGCGCGCGGTATGCATGATCTCGCTGCCGAAATCGTAGCCATAGCGCAACTGCGCCTCGCGCATGCCGCGCAGGCGCACGACGAGTACGGCGCACAGTCCCTCACGTGAACCGTCGCGATCGAGCAAGGCCTGCATGGCGGCAAATAGGTGGGCGCGATCGGTCACGGGACGCTCCCGGCGGGGCGCACCGGCATGGAGAAAGGACAGGTATTCACTGCAGGAAAAATTCCTTGGGATCGATGCCGTGGCTGCCCGGTGGCAGGCTGCGACCAACCTCTACGTGCTCATGGCCCACCTGCCGCATCAGGTCCACGATACGGAAGTCATCCAGTGGGGCCTTTTCCCGCGTCGTCAGCACCGCGACACGCGGCAACAGGCGACGGGCGTGATTCTGCACCATCACGATGGCTATCTCACCGGAGGTCAGCTCAACCAGCGAACCGGTCGGGTAGACCCCGAGGCAGGACTGGAACTGTTCGACCAGCTCACCCTGGAACGCGCTGTCGCGTCCCGCGTAGATCTCGCGCAAGGCATGGTGTCGCGATACCGCCTCGCGGTACGGACGCGGCGTGCACAAGGCATCGTAAGTGTCGATGATGGCAGCCATGCGCGCGGCCAACGGAATGGCCGCACCCGCAAGTCCTTGCGGATAGCCGCCGCCGTCGAAGCGCTCGTGGTGGCTGCCGACGATATCGCGCACATCGACATCCATCACCCCGGAATGGGCAAGGATGCCAAGCCCCTCTTCCACATGCAGGCGCGCAAGCGCCATTTCCTGTGCGTCGAGCGGCCCGGCACGCAGCAACAGTTCGTCGGGCAACTGCGACTTGCCGACATCCATCAGCAGATTGCCGGCGGCGAGGCTGACGATGGTTTCCTGGTCGAACCCCATATGCCGGCCGAAGGCAGCGGCCAGGGCACTGCAACTGACCGCATGCTGGTAGGTATAGCTGTCGCGGCGGCGGAGGCTTTCGATCCAGAAAAAGGCATCGCCACTGCGCATGACGCTATCGACCATCGGCCGCACCGCCCTCGCGACGACCTCGATGTCCAGCACCTGCCCCTGGACGATGGCGTCGACGATCTCTTCCATGCAGGCGCTGGCGTTGTCGAAAGCCTCGCCAGCGCGCGCCAGCTCATCGTCGAACCGGGCGGTGTCCTGGTAAACCTGGCTACGGCGGAAACGGACCGGCGAGGGCTCGGTACGACGCAGCACCTGGGGGCGGATGTCCGCCGCGACGTCACGCTGGGTGTCGACGAAGACGTACTCGCAATAGCGGCCCACGGCCTCGATGTCCGCATCGGAGTGGACCGCAAGACCTTGCAATGGAAACGGCGTCTCATGCCAGCTGCGATCCAGCCGGCAGATATACATGCCAACCTCAAGATCGCGGACAAGCACCCGCCGTTCGACCAGCTCGTAAACCACGCTCCCCCCGAGTCGAGCGCCCTGACCGTTCGGAGACGTAAGGTCGGGCGGCGCCATTCTAGCTACCGGGAGAGTATCGCGACCAGCGGGTCCCGACGATGTCGTACGCGCCTGGCCCCTCCCCCCCGATGAAAAGCCACGTCACCGCAACCATTTAGCCAACACGGGCGCTGTCATCGAAACGCGCGCCCACCGGTCTATGGAGTAACCCACGAGGAGATTCGTCATGTTCCGAGGACCTTACCTATCCGTCAGCCTGGCCCTGCTGGTTGGCCTGGCCGCCTGCGCGCCGGTATTCGCCGGCGAGGGCGTGAAGCTCCCCGACCCCGCCCTCGACCCGGCCGCGGCAGCCGGCGATCAGGTCGCGGTACTGGCCGGCGGCTGTTTCTGGGGCGTCGAAGGGGTGTTCGAACACGTCAAGGGCGTGAAGAAGGTCCTGGCCGGCTATTCCGGCGGCCAGGCCCGCACCGCCAACTACGATGACGTCAGCGACGGCGACACCGGCCACGCCGAATCCGTGCAGATCACCTACGACCCGGCCCAGGTCAGCTACGGCCAGTTGCTGAAGATCTATTTCTCGGTCGCCCTGGACCCGACCCTGGTCGACCGCCAGGGCCCGGACCGCGGCAAGCAGTACCGCTCGGCGATCTTCTATGCGACCCCGGCACAGAAGCAGGTGGCCAACGCCTATGTCGCCCAACTCACCGCGGCGAAGGCGTTCGATGCGCCGATCGCCACGCAACTGGTGCCGCTGGACAAGTTCTATCCCGCCGAGGGATATCACCAGAACTATATGCGCCTGCATCCGGATGCGGCGTATATCGTCTACAACGACGCGCCGAAGGTGGCTGCCCTGAAGCGGATCTATCCGGGGGTTTACCAGCCTTGGGCCGGCGAACCTTAGAACTAAGACACGACGGGCGGCCGGGCTTGATGGCCATTCCTCGATTCAATGGGTCGCAGCTTCTCGATGACCTTGTAATGGCCATTCGTCCTCGCATCGTCCAGCGGCGTCTTGCCGTTCGTATCCCGCACGTTCGGCTTGGCGCCGCGACGTAATAGAACACAGACGGCTCCGAGGTTGCCACAAGCCGCGGCATCATGCAGGGGCGTTCTTCCGTTGTTGTCGGAGACGTCCGGATCGGCCCGATCTCGGCTACAAATGTAATTCAGTAAGCCAGAGCCTCCTCTCAAGTTCAACGACACGGCCCGGTGCAAAAGCGTCTTTCCATCCTGGTCCCCCATCTGGACCTGGTCCCTCGTAAGGTTCTTGAATGTCCGCCAGGCCTCGCGAACAGTAACCGGAGATGTCGCGGCCGCCGGATGACAGAAAAAGTGAGGTGCCACATCCAGCCAAAGGTCTCCCTCCAGGCCGGATTCCCACTGCTCGTCAGATAGGTGCCGCACGGAGACACCACGTCGTAGTAGAAGACTGAAACTGTTCTGTCTGGCCTCGCGAAAAGCCTTCCTATCCGACCTATAGCTCTCGTTGACGTAGAGATGGTCGGGACCGCCCAGATACTCCGCACCATCACTGCGAAAAGTCAGATCCGTAGCGATGCGAAGCGCATCAACGCTGGCCGTGGCGTTCGGATCGAAATGATCGCTTTTAACAAGCTGGTCCACGACACCCGAGAAATTATTCAGAACAGCAACGGACAGTGCGGTAAGACGAGACGATCTTCCCTCAACAGCGTAATCGAACACCTTATCGATGCCGCCAACCAGCACAAGAAACCGCCCGACACCGTCGTCGTCGCCTTCTGCCGCGCACGTGAACAACGCCTTCGCGTTACTCGCGTTATTCGCCGAATGCAGACCCCTCACCCATTCCAGTGCAGTGGACACTCCCGCACATGTATTTCCAAGATTATCGAAGTCTCGTGGTGAAAGACACGCCAAGGTCTCGACCAGCTCTGGTACACCACTCGTCACCAGATCGTGCAAGGTTGGAGATGGGGCGTTCCGTATCATCTTGGGAATATGCAAACCTGAAGGGTTTGCACCGGCTGAAGGCGCCACCGCTCTCGCGGCAGGTGGCGGGGAAAGCGAGCCAGAAGACACAGGAAACATGGCAACTCATCGGACAATTTGGCGATGAGGCAGATTAGCGGCGCAAGCGGACGAAGCCTTGCGCAAATCGATCGTTGTGGGAGCGCAGCCTGTAGGAACGCCTTTTGCACGCCGTTCCTTCAAGGTGTGCTCCCACAAGAAATTCAGATCATCGGGAGATTCAGACCTTGCTCTTTCGCGCAGGCGATGGCGTCCTCGTAGCCTGCATCCGCATGACGCATCACACCGGTGCCCGGATCGTTCCACAGCACGCGGGCGAGGCGCTTGTCGGCTGCTTCGCTACCGTCGCAGACGATAACGACGCCGCTGTGCTGGCTGTAGCCCATGCCGACGCCGCCGCCGTGGTGCAGGCTGACCCAGGTAGCGCCGCCTGCGGTGTTGAGCATCGCGTTCAGCAGCGGCCAGTCGCTGACCGCGTCGCTGCCATCCTTCATCGCCTCGGTCTCGCGGTTGGGGCTGGCCACCGAACCGGAGTCCAGGTGATCGCGGCCGATCACCACCGGCGCCTTCAGCTCGCCATTACGGACCATCTCGTTGAAGGCCAGGCCAAGCTTGTGGCGTTGGCCGAGGCCGACCCAGCAGATGCGCGCCGGCAGGCCCTGGAAGCTGATCCGCTCGCGCGCCATGTCCAGCCAGTTGTGCAGGTGCGGATCGTCGGGAATGAGTTCCTTGACCTTCTGGTCGGTCTTGTAGATGTCTTCCGGATCGCCCGATAGCGCGACCCAGCGGAACGGGCCGATGCCGCGGCAGAACAGCGGACGGACGAAAGCCGGCACGAAGCCGGGGAAGTCGAAAGCGTTGGCGAGGCCCTGGTCCTTGGCCATCTGCCGGATGTTGTTGCCATAGTCGAAGGTAGGAATGCCCTGCGCATGGAAGGCGAGCATGGCCTCCACGTGCGTGCGCATGGAAGCCTTGGCGGCATCGCGCGTGCCTTCCGGATCGCTCTTGCGACGATCGACCCATTGCTCCACCGTCCAGCCAATGGGCAGGTAGCCGTTGACCGGGTCATGGGCGCTGGTCTGGTCGGTGACGGCGTCCGGGCGTACGCCACGCCGCACCATCTCGGGCAGTATCTCGGCGGCATTGCCGAGCAGGGCGACCGATACCGCCTTGCCTTCGCGGGCGTAGCGATCCAGTCGGGCCAGTGCGTCGTCGAGATCGGTTGCCTGCTCGTCGACGTAGCGGGTCTTCAGTCGGAAGTCGATGCGGCTCTGCTGGCATTCGACGGTCAGCGAACTGGCCCCGGCCAGGCTGGCCGCGAGCGGCTGCGCGGCACCCATGCCGCCGAGGCCGGCGGTGAGTATCCACTTGCCCTTGAGGTTGCCGCCATAGTGCTGGCGCCCCATCTCGACGAAGGTTTCGTACGTACCCTGCACGATGCCCTGCGAGCCGATATAGATCCACGAGCCTGCGGTCATCTGGCCATACATCATCAGGCCCTTGCGATCGAGCTCGTTGAAGTGCTCCCAGTTGGCCCAGGCCGGCACCAGGTTGGAATTGGCGATCAGCACGCGCGGTGCATTCTCGTGGGTGGGAAATACGCCGACCGGCTTGCCGGACTGCACCAGCAGGGTTTCGTCGTCGCCCAGTTCGCGCAGCGCGCGCAGGATCGCGTCGAAGCATTCCCAGTTGCGCGCGGCGCGACCGATACCGCCATAGACCACCAGTTCCGCCGGGTTCTCGGCCACTTCCGGGTCGAGATTATTTTGCAGCATCCGGAATGGCGCTTCGGTCAGCCAGCTCTTGCAGCTGAGTTCGGTACCGCGCGGTGCGCGAACAATGCGGGCGGTGTCGATACGCGTGGGGGCATTCATTCGGTCGATCCTGAACAGGAAACACGGAACGCCGATTATGCGGTGCGCCCCCGAAAGCCGCCATCCGCGGCGCAACAAGGTACATGTCCGAAAACGGCCAGTTTCGCCCCCAGGCCAGTGCTAGCCTACGGTCATGGATAACCACGCCCTGCCCGACCACCACGTTTGCGAACAGGCCCGGCTCAGCCGCGACGCGCGCTTCGATGGCCTGTTCTTTACCTGTGTGACCAGCACCGGCATTTATTGCCGACCGGTCTGTCCTGCCCCATCACCGAAGCCGTCGAACATCGTGTACCACGCGAATGCCGCGGCGGCCGAGGCCGCCGGCTTCCGCCCATGCCTGCGTTGCCGGCCGGAACTGGCGCCCGGCAACGGCGAATGGCGGCGCGGCGAGACGGTGGTGGCCCGGGCCTTGAAACTGATCGAGGCCGGCCTGCCCGAGGACGCACCGCTGGACATGCTGGCGAGCCGCGTCGGCGTAGGCACGCGGCAGTTACGCCGCCTGTTCGTCGATCGCCTTGGCGCGCCGCCGCTCAGCGTCTACACGACGCACCGTTTGCTGTTCGCGAAACAGTTGCTGACCGAGACGGCGATGCCGATCACCGATGTTGCCCTGGCCTCGGGGTTCCGCAGCCTGCGGCGCTTCAACGCCGCCTTCCTGGAAGCCAATCGCATCCCGCCCCGCGACCTGCGCCGTCGTCCACGCAGCGGGGCCGGCGAGCCACTGGTACTGCGCCTCGGTTACCGACCGCCTTACGATTTCGCCGCGATCCTGTTCTTCCTGGCGACACGCTCCCTGCCCGGCATCGAGCATGTCGATGCCAACTCCTACGCGCGCGTGTTCGGTCCAGCGGAAGTGTCAGGCTGGCTACGCCTGACCGCGTGGCCGGACGGCGAACACGCGTTGCGCCTGGAACTGCACTGCTCGGAGCCGAGTCGCATGCTCGAGGTCGTGACACGCCTGCGCCGGATGTTCGACCTCGACGCCGACCCGTCGGCGATACGCGCGGCGCTCGGTTCGGACCGCAAGCTCGGCCCCTTGCTGCGCAAACGTCCTGGCCTGCGACTACCAGGCGGTTGGGACGGTTTCGAAGTGGCGGTGCGCGCCATTCTCGGCCAGCAGATCAGCGTGGCGGCGGCTCGTACGATTGCCTCGCGCATCGTGCATCGTTATGGCGCCCAGCTGGCAACGCCGACCCTGCCCGGACTGGACCGGCAGTTCCCTCCGCCGGAGGCACTCGCCGATGCCGACCTGCGCGCCCTGGGCCTGACCACCGCCCGCGCGGCCACCGTGCAATCGATGGCACGTGCCGTGATCGATGGCCGCGCGGACTTTCAGCCCGAACGTACCCTGGCCGATTTCGTCGAACGCTGGACGGCCCTACCCGGCATCGGCGACTGGACCGCGCAATACATGGCCATGCGCACGCTAAGCCATCCGGACGCATTTCCCGCCGCGGACCTTATCCTGCGCCGCGCCGCGGCTGATGACGCCACGCCGATGACCACCAAGGCCCTGCTCGCCCGCGCCGAAGCATGGCGACCGTGGCGCGCTTACGCGGTGATGCACCTGTGGTACAGCACCCTGCCGGAGACTACCGATGATTGACGAACCGATGCTGGAAACCACGATCGACTCGCCGGTCGGCCCCCTGCGCGTTCTCGCCGACGCCCATGGCCTGCGTGCGATCGAGTTCGACCCGAAAGTCAGCAACCGCAAGGTTCGCCGGGTGGCATCGGCCGCGGAGACGATGAGCAAGGAGGATGAACAGGCCGCCCGTGCCTTGCTGGCACTCGTCGAAACGCAACTGGGCGAATATTTCGCTGGCGCGCGACAGGACTTCGACCTGCCCCTGCGTCCGCTGGGCACCGGTTTCCAGACCAGTGTGTGGCTGGCCCTGGCCGACATTCCCTACGGCCAGACCCGCAGCTATGGTGAACAGGCGCGCTTGATCGGCCACCCCGAGGCGGTGCGCGCGGTCGGCGCGGCGAACGGCAGCAATCCGCTACCGATCGTGCTGCCCTGCCACCGCGTGATTGGCGCAAATGGCAGCCTTACGGGGTTCGGTGGTGGGTTGCCGATGAAACGCTTTCTGCTCGACCTGGAACGGCGGACGGTGGATCCGGGACTGTTTCCTTAAGGCTGTAAGGGACAGCCGGGATCATGCAAGCCACGGCCTCAAAGGACTCGCGAACAGGGTTCGCTCCCACCAGTCCGCCTCAGACCTGTGGGAGCGAACCCTGTTCGCGAGTCCTTTGAGGCGACACGCTCATGACCTCAGAACTGCTTACTCGCCTTCCTGATCGGCCGGCTTCGCTTCCTGCTGCTGCTGTTGCTGCTGCTGTTGCTGTTGCTGTTGCTGCTGACGTACCGCCGGGTCGGTGACGGCCGGCTGTGCACGATAGCGATCGATCACGGCCTGTTGCTTTGCCTGCTGTAATTGCTGCTGCGATGCATTGGCATTGCCCAGCTGGCTGCGCAAGGCTGGGTCGGTCGTCTGGTTGAGCACCTGGTTCGCATTATTTTGCCGGACCTGGTTCTGCACCGCGTTTTTCTGCAACTGGTTCTGTACCTGCTGCTGTTGCTGCATGGCACGCTGGTAACTGGTGTCCTGATGGATCACCACGGGGCGAGGCGGCGGGCTGGCAGGCTTCGCCGGCGTGGTCGTGCCATTCTGTGGGGTCTGCTGGGCCAGGGCGAACATCGGTGCGGATGCAAGCGCCAGGGCGATAAGAAGAACGCGGGCGGAGGCTTTTCCGGGACGAGAGCCAAAACGAGATGAATTGGTCATATGTCTGCGCGATCATGTGAGGGTTTATCCCAATGGTATGTCCCGTCCCATGAATTTCCCGTTGCCCGCCCTGCTTCGCGGCATGCTTCTGTTCATCCTCGTCGCCCTCGCCGGCTGCGCCAGCCAGCCCGCCGCGCTGTCACCCCAGGCTGAAGCACGGCGACCGGTCCTGCTGATTTCGATCGACGGCTACCGGGCCGATTACTTCGACCGCCACCTGACGCCAACCCTGGCCGCCATGGCCGCCGACGGCGTGCGTGCCGAAGCGATGCAACCCTCATTCCCGTCGCTGACCTTCCCGAACCACTACACCCTGGTCACCGGCCTCGTGCCGGACCACCACGGCATCGTCAACAACACCATGGCCGACCCTGCACTCGGCCGGTTCAGCCTGTCCAACCGCGACGCCGTCAGCGACGGCCGCTGGTGGGCGGCCGCCGAACCGATCTGGTTGGCCGCCGACCGCCAGGGCCTGCGTACCGCGACCATGTTCTGGCCCGGTTCGGAGGCGGATATCCGCGGTCACCATCCGGATTACTGGAAGCCTTACGATGGCAAGGTCACGCCCGACCAGCGCGTGGAGCAGATCCTCGCCTGGCTCGACCTGCCGGCGGGCCAACGCCCCGACTTCCTGACCCTGTACTTCGATGCGGTCGATCACCAGGGTCACAGCTACGGTCCCGACTCCGCCGAGGTGAACACGGCTTTGCGCGAAACCGATGCCTCGATCGCGCGAATGGTCGACGCACTACGCAAGCGCGGTCTCTACGACCGCATGGACATCGTCGTGGTCTCCGACCACGGCATGGCGCTGACACCGCCGGAACAGACCCTCGTCGCCGACGATATGCTGGACCTTTCCAGTGTCGAGGTCGTCGCGCTCGGTGTACTGGCGGGTTTCAATCCTAGGACCGGCCACGATTTCGCCGCGGCAGAAACCGCGCTGCTCCAGCCGCACGAGCACATGCAATGCTGGCGCAAACAAGATGTGCCAGCGCGACTGAACTACGGTAAGAATCCGCGCGTGCCGGCCGTGATCTGCCTCGCCCAGACCGGCTGGAAATTCACCAGCCGCGAGGCGATCGCGAAGCGCACGAAGCCGATGTCGATCGGCGAACACGGCTACGACAATGCCGATCCACTGATGCGCGCGCTATTCATTGCCCATGGCCCGGATTTCCGTCGGGGCATCGTCGTGCCGGAGTTTCCCAATACCGACGTCTATCCGTTGCTTGCACACCTGTTGCGTATCGTACCAGCGGTGAATGACGGCGATTTCAACCATGTCAAAGGCATGCTTATCGATCCGAGCGAGCGCTGACACGCCAGTCGCTGGACCGCGATACGCAGGCAGAATTCTTTGGCGACCTCAACGCAGCTGAGGCAAGGGAACGTCGTCGAAGGTCAGTTCATCGAACATACCTAGGTTCGTCAGCTGCCCGCCAAGGATTTTGTAATAGTCATCATTCTTGTTTCCCGCAAGAGCGACGGCCGCGTCAAGGTCTCGACCGTAGGCGGCAAGACCTGCGGGAAGCGGCCCCGGTTGTGTGCGTATGTACTCAGCCAGGCCGGCGAGCTGCCGCGCGCACCGGTTAATGTCGCTGGCGTTGTTACACGCAAGCAGGTGGGAAATTGCATCGCCAAGGGATTGCCAGACAGCTTGCAATGGTTCCACGCGCTGCCCGAATTGTTTTGGCCATAAGGCAGCCGCCATCATGCCCACCCTGATCCACACGCCCTGGCTGTGCGCGTTGGCGATGCGAACATTTGCCGGTGCGCTTCCGAGCATCGTGCGCACGCCGCTTGCCGTCGCGAGTTGAGCGGAAAGACCCGGCGGCGTGTGATATAGCGGGCCAAAACATTGATCCCAGAGTTGAAGATCCGCGGGCACCGGCATACGACCAGCCTCCACGCAGCCAACCAGGGCCCCGGCGACAGCGACCGCTTCGGGAGTTTTCTGCAAAGCTCCCAGGAACAGCGCCCATCGCAAGCCCATGGCCGCCCGGAGTTGACGCTCGATTGGCGTGGATTCCCGCTCTGCCGTGGCCGCCGCCGCGTGCGCGACATTGGAAACATCGCGCAGCGAGTTCAGGGAAGCTGGAGGCGTTCGCTGTGGCAACGGCGTTGCCATGTAACCAGGCGCCGCCCCAACAACGGGTTTGGTGTACATGAGCCGATGCTCTCAGAAAGAGATTTTCAGCCTACTGCCTCTTCACCGCGCCGGCTTGCGAATTCCGATCACATCGTCCCGATCAACGCAGCGGATCCATCGGCGGCGTATCCCACCGTATCGCCGCGCGCAGTTGCGGCAGGTCGAGGCGCCGTGCCTCGAACTCGCGCGCATCCTCGCCGCCGAGCGCCGTTGGCGGCGCGACTGGCTGGGTGGCGATGACATGATCCTCGTGCCGTGCTATTTCCTGGACGCCCTGCGTTCGCAATAGCGTCGCGGCGCGGGCCTCGTCCGTCGCCAGCAGTACGAGCAGGCTGTAGCCCGATCCACCTCGCTCCGCCACATAACGGAAATCGACGCCACTGGTCGCCCCGGATTTCGCCAGGGCTGCCGCATCGAGGGGGACGGCGCGCACCCGACTGGCCCAGGTCGGCGGCGGCATGAAGGTATAGCCGGCCGCCTCATCACGCCAGACGAAGGCTTGCATGGGAGTGGCGGCCGGCGGCGCTGCGCGGTGAACGCCCGGCGGGGTTTGCGCCATCGAAGCCCATGGCGAGGCGATCAGCAAGGCGATGACGAGGATGTTCATGGGCATCTCGCGTGGCTCAGGGCTGTTCCGAGCATAGCGCGGGGGCGGGAGGACTTTGTCAGTGGGAGATGACGGCGCACGCCTGTCGTCATCCGGAAGGATGACGACAGGCCTGTTGCAGAAACCTAGGCTACGACCATCGGTTGCCTGACACCCGTCACCCGCCCTCCCCGTCAGTCCGGCGGAGGTGCGGCCTGGACATGGCAACCATGGACTGTAGCCGCCAAAAGGAAGAGGCCCCGTGACCCGCTTGGATACCTTGCCCCTGTACCGCCAGAACGCATACGCGGACGAATCGGAAAACACGCCCCCGCCCCTGGATTCCGCCTGGCTGCGATGGCTCGCCGCGGACGATCTGACCGGCCTGGCCAATCATCCCTTGCTCCGCGCACTGGCCCGGGGCGAGGTCGGTCTGGACCTGCTGCGAACGCTGCTCGTGCAGCACGCCCTGTACTCCCGCCACTTCACCCGTTTCCTGGTCGCCCTGATCGGCAACCTGGATAACCCGGATGACGCCCGCCGGTTGTACGGCAACCTCCAGGAAGAAATGGGCCTGGACGGTGAAGGTCTCGTCACCCACGCCGAGATGTTCCAGCGGAGTTTGCGCATTGTCGGTGCCGACACCGGACAGTCGATGGCGTATCCGTCGACGCAGCTACTTGTGGACAGCATGCTCGCGCACTGTCGTTCGGCCGACCCGCTCAGCGGTCTGGCGGCGCTATGCCTCGGTGCCGAGGCCATCGTGCCCCTGCTCTACCGGCCGATTCGTGCCGCCATGGCGATGCTCGGTTTCGGCGAGGACGCGCAGGTCTTCTTCACCTTGCATATCGAAGAGGACGAAGCGCACGCGATCACGATGCGGCAGATCATGGAGCGACTGATCGGCAACGACGACGCAAGGGAGGCTCAGGTACGCCAGGTCGGCAGCCAGATGATCGCCCTGCGCGTCGCGATGCTCGATGCCGTGTGGCAACAGCGTGATATCCCGCGAGCGTCATCCCGAGGGAAGCAAAGCACCGGGATGAAAAGCTCGGGCGATTTCGCCGCCGTCGCAGCGCAGCCGACAGCAAGCATGCCTGACCGCCTCCATCATCCCAGGGTCATCGATGCCGAAACCGATGCGTCGAAGCATTTTTCCGCCGATCGCCGGCACGCAGTGCATATCGTCGACCTCCCGTCGCACACTCTCAGCATGACGCTCGGACGCCTGCGTCCCGGCGAGGCGACGCGGCCGCACCGGCACAACTACGAAACCATCATCTACGTCATCGAAGGCGAGGGTCATTCGCATATCGGCGGACGGGAGGTGGCCTGGACCGCCGGCGACGCGTTCTACGTGCCGGCCTGGGCTGTGCACCGACACCGGAATACCGGCAGCCAATGCTGCCTCTACGTGGCCTGCGAGAACGCACCCTTGCTGCAGAACCTCGGCGGCATCGCCGTGCGCGAGGAACTCGAAGCGGCCGATGCGATCACCGCGGCACCCCAGCAAAGGGAACATGTATGAAGAGCCAGACATCGGCGCTCCTTTCCAGGAGCGGGCAGGACATCCTCAAGGCGGATACCACACTGGGCAGCGGCAATTTCCTCGACCGCTGCCTTGCGGTCAATCCCGCACGCGACGTGCCCTTCCTTTTCCTGGACGCCCCCGTCACCTTGCCCTGCGGGCAGAGCTACCGCAGTTTCAGCCTGCAAACGCTGGACCTGGCACGACGCAGCCTGGCCTGCTGGTATATCAATCTGGGCGTGAAGCGAAACGATATCGTCGCCGTCATGGTCGCCGAAGGCATCACGCCCTTCCTGCATCACCTTGCCCTGACCAGCATGGGAGCCACCGGGTCCCTGATGAACCCGGCCATGCCCATCGACGCCGCGACGGCTTATGTCCTCAAGCATGGCTTCGTGCGCCTGGTGATCGACGATACGCTCAGCGCCGCCGTCGAACTTGCCGCAAGACTGGAAGAAGCCTACGCGCCATGCGAAATCGCGGCGTGTCCCCGTGGCGGCGAGCCACGCGGTGAGTTCATGCCTTCGTCGTGGCCGGTCGAGCCGGCGGATTCGACTCTCGTCCTGCTGAGCCATACCTCCGGTACCACGGGGATCCCCAAGGCCGTACGGCACGAACATCGGCAATTCTTCATGCGCAAGCGCGTACGGATCGGCCAGTTCATGGAGTACCCCGACGATCGGCTGCTGACCGCACTGCCGCAATCGCACTCGGCCGGGATCAGCCACCTGGAAATCGCCGTACTGCACGGCATTCCCACCCTCATCCTCAGCGACCTCCTCGGCGAACCGGTTCGCGCGGCGCTGCGCGACTTCGCACCAAGCATCGTGCTGGGTTTTCCACAGACCTATACCTCGCTCGTCGAGGCCGGGATCGCGCCGAACGAGTTCCCCAGTGTGCGCCGATGGTTCAGCATGGGTGACGCCGCGCATGAAAGCCACGTGCGCAAGGTCCTCGACGGTTCGGACGATTCGCGGTTCATGGATCTGTACGGCAATTCGGAACTCGGCATGGTCCTTGCCAAGGAAGTCTCGCGCGAGAAGAACCTTCGATCGCGACGGTTGATCGGTCGGCCCGTGGAGATATCGCTGGCCAAGGTGCTGCACCCGGATACGGGACAGGAAATGGCCGAAGGCGGCATCGGGCTGATCGCCATACTCTCGCCAACGAGCACCACCGGCTACTGGCAGCAACCCGAACTCACTGCCTTGTCGTGGCGCAACGGCTATTTCCTGACGGGCGACATCGGCTATGCCGAGCATGGCAATTTTTACCAGGTCGACCGCGTCGCCGATGTGATCTCCCTGCCAGGTACCTCGCTCTACAGCCTGCTCCTGGAGGAAGAGCTCCAGCAAATCCCCGCCGTCCATGACGTCTCGGTGGTGGGTATCTTGCCGGACCGGCGAACAGGTCAAAGCCACGCCATCTTCGCCCTGGTCGTTCCCGAGCGCGATTCCCCCGAACGTGACGAGGTCATCGCGGCCGAGGCCTGGTCGGCCCTCGGCAACGCCATGGAACAGGCTGGCATCGATACGACCGGCACACCTGTTTTCGTCGCCGTGACGCGCGACATCAGCGGCATTCCGGTCGGTGCCACCGGCAAGGTACTCAAGCGCAAGCTGCGCGAGAGCTTCAGCGCCTATATCGCCACATCACCTGACTCGCGCGAGAATTTCTACGGAATTCGCTACATCACGTCAGGCACATCGACGGACGACTATCCGGAACGCATTCGCGCCTAGGACGGGAAAGGAAGCAGGATATGTACTCCAGGAAGCAAGGAAGCGCGGGCGACAGCATGTTCCGCGCAACGATCGATCGACTGATCGCGAATCGCCATCTTCCCTTTGCCCTGATGCACCGGGCTTCGACGGGAAATCGTCTGGAACTATTGACCGGTGAACTATCCACCATCGAGGCACTGGACCAGCTTCCCGATCCAGATCACGACGGCGACGGCGACGGCGGTGCACGACACGACCTGCTGCTGTTGATGCCCTTCCGGCAGATTCGTGAACGTGGCTTCGAGTGCGTCGACGACCGTGCGCCGATGTGGCTCATGCGTGTGACCGAGCAGCATGAAGCTGACCGGGACACCGCCGTCGCGTGGCTGCCCGACCATCCCGTCGTCCTGTCCGATGCCGCTTTCGACAAGGACGATGCGGCCTATGCCACGATCGTACGGACCATCCTCAGCGAGGAAATCGGGCGCGGCGAGGGTTCGAACTTCGTCCTGAAACGCTGCTTCCTCGCCAGGCTCGATCACCACGATACGGCGGCCGCGCTCAGCATCTTCCGGCGGCTGCTCGAGCGCGAAAACCATGCGTACTGGACCTTCGCGATTTCCACCGGCGAGGGCATCTTCATCGGGGCCACGCCCGAGAGCCACGCCATGCTCGCCGACGGCGAGCTATGCATGAACCCGATCAGCGGCACGTATCGTTATCCCGCCGATGGCCCCTGTGCGAACGGGCTGGTCCGCTTTCTCGGCGATCGCAAGGAGGCCGACGAGCTGTACATGGTGGTCGACGAGGAGCTCAAGATGATGGCGAGCCTCTGCGAGGACGGCGGTCACATCGTGGGGCCGGTGCTGAAGGAAATGGCGTGCCTGGCACACACCGGCTATGTCCTTCGTGGCGCATGCGATCAGCCGGTGCGGGACATCCTCAGGGAGACGATGTTCTCGCCCGCGCTCACCGGCAGTCCGCTTGAAAGCGCCTGCCGGGTCATCCGCCGCCATGAGCCCGACGGGCGACGCCATTACGGCGGCGTCGTTGCGCTGATCGGACGCGATGCCGATGCCCGGCCTGCGCTGGATTCGGCGATCCTTATCCGTACCGCGGATATCGACCCGCAAGGCCAGCTTCGCATCGCGGTCGGCGCGACCCTGGTACGACATTCCGACCCCCAGTCGGAGGCTGCGGAAACCACCGCGAAGCTCTCGTGCCTGCTGCAGGCAATCCGTGGTGACGCCGTCACAGACCAGCCCGACACGCCGGTCCACGCTACCGTGCTGGGCGCCCTGCCCGGTGTGCAGGCCGCTTTGCGCCAACGCAATCAGTCACTGGCTGACTTCTGGCTCCGCGCCGCGGACAGCCGGCGGCGCCAATATGGCGGCCAGCTGTCGGGCCGCGTCCTGATCCTCGATGCCGGGGACAACTTCACGCACATGTTGCGGTGCCAGCTCGCGGCGATGGGCGCGGATGTCGCGATCGCCCCCTGCGACGGCGCTTTTGCCATGGATCGGTTCGACCTCGTCCTGGTCGGTCCCGGACCCGGTGATCCGCAAGACGCGGACCACCCCAGGCTGCGGGCGTTGCGACGGATCACCCGGCAGCTGCTGGCCGAGCGACGACCCTTCTTGTCGGTTTGCCTCGGCCACCAGGTACTCAGCGACATCCTGGGCCTGCCACTGCGGCGGCTCGCCGTCCCCCAACAGGGCGTGCAACGCGAGATCGATCTGTTCGGCCAAACCTGCCGGGTCGGCTTCTACAACACCTTTGTCGCTATTGCCGACACGGACCGGATCGAGCCACAAGGGATGGAGCTGTCGGTGGAGATCAGCCGGGATGCACTGACCGGGGAGGTCCATGGCTTGCGTAGCGAACGATTCTGCTCGCTGCAGTTCCACCCGGAATCCGTGCTGTCTCGCGATGGCCTGGACGTCCTTCGCTACGTGACCTCGCAACTGATGTATTCGCCGCACCAGGTGCCGCGTACGGCGACCGCGCGGTCCTGAGCCGACGCCCACGGATGGAGGACGGAACATGTCGAAACTACTGATCGTTGGCGGCGGCATCGGCGGGCTGGCCGCGGCCCTGGCCCTGGCAGATCACCACCACGAGGTGCTGGTCCTGGAGCGGAACCCGGTATTCGCCGAGATCGGCGCCGGTATCCAGCTCGCACCGAATGCATTCACCGCCCTGGACGTACTGGGCGTTGGCGAAGCGGTACGCGCCCAGGCCGTGTTCCTCGACGAAATGCGCCTGATGGATGCGCTGACCGGCGCGCCGATAGCCCTGGTCGACCTGGGCGAGCGCTTCGTGGCGCGATTCGGCCATCGCTATGCGGTGGTACACCGGCACGACATCCACGCGCCCTTGCTCCGGGCATGTCGCGACCACCCTTCGATCGAGCTTCGGGCGGGCTGCGACGTCGTCGGCTACGAACAGGACGAGCACGGGATTCGTGTCGTCGCCAGCAACGGTGAGCGCATCGCGGGCACGGCACTGATCGGCGCCGACGGCTTGCGCTCGGCGATCCGTGCCCAGTTGCTCGGTGACGGCCCTCCGAGGATTTCCGGCCACACGATCTATCGCTCGGTCGTTCGCGCGGCCGATGTGCCCGAGGCCATGCGCGCGCCGACCGTCACGCTCTTTGCCGGTCCGAAATACCACCTCGTTCATTACCCGATCGCCGGTGGAAAGCTCATCAATATCGCCGCGACCGTCGACAACGGTGCACGACAAGCAGTGGCGGGCGAGCCCGTGGCGCAAGCGCGGGTACGCGCTGCGTTCACGACCCTGGCCAACGCGCCACGCACCCTGCTCGACTGTGGGAGAGACTGGAAATCGTGGGTGCTTTGCGACCGGGACCCCACCGGCATATGGACCGATGGCCGGGTCGCCCTGCTCGGCGACGCGGCGCACCCCATGCTGCAGTACGCCGCGCAAGGCGCGGCGATGGCACTGGAAGACGCGGTCGCCCTGCGACACCTGCTCGACATCGAGCCGGTCGGTGTCGCCGAACTGTTCCGCCGCTACAACGCGGTTCGCTTCAGGCGCACCGCCCGCATCCAGGACATATCCCGATTCATGGGCGAGGCGATTTACCACCCCTCCGCCAGCCGCGCCGACGAACGGACGCGCCGGATTGCCGCGCTCGGCACCGAAGGTCTTTACGACGCTGTCGACTGGCTCTACCGATACAGCGGCGACACCGCCACGCGCCACCTGCTGGCGGCCTGATCGCTATCAAGGACATTCACGCATGCAAGAAAATGGATTTCACGGCAAGGTCGCCATCGTTACCGGCGCCGCCGGCGGCATCGGCTCCGCCATCGCCCATGCCCTCGGCACCCGTGGCGCGCGCATCGTCCTGGTCGATCGCGACGAGACGGCGCTGGCGGCACAGGTCGCCGACCTTCGCGAACAAGGCATACAGGCATACCCGTCCGCGATCGACATCCGCCACGGCGTCGCCGTCAAGGCCATGATCGAGCGCGTGATCGAGGACTTCGGCCCCATCGATTTCCTGGTCAACGTGGCCGGGATCCTGCGTGCCGCGCCCGTGCTGTCCACCACCGAAGAAGACTGGGACGAGCATTTCGCTGTGAATGCCACGGGTCTGTTCCATGTGTCGCAGGCGGTGGCCCGGCACATGGCCTTGCGCCGGCGCGGCGCCATCGTTTCGGTGACGTCGAATGCCGCACAGGTCCCGCGCATGGGCATGGCCGCCTATGCGGCATCGAAGGCAGCCGCCACGGCTTTTACCAAATGCCTGGGGCTGGAACTGGCCCGGCATGGCGTGCGTTGCAACGTGGTGGCGCCCGGCACCACCCGGACGCCGATGCTGCAGTCGCTATGGAAGAACCTGGACGACGAACGGCGGACCCTGGACGGCCACCCGGAAGCCTTTCGCGTGGGTATTCCACTGGGAAGGATCGCGCAGCCGTCCCATACCTCCGATGCCGTGGCGTTCCTGCTCTCCGAGCAGGCCAGCCATATCACGATGCAATGCCTTTACGTCGATGGCGGCGCCGCGCTCGGCGCCTGATCGAGCCACCCTGATCGATACCAAGGAGAGGACCATGGGCATACCCCCGATCGACGCTTATGACATGCCATGCGAGGACGACTTGCCCCTGGACACGGTCGACTGGCAGGCCAGCGCCAGCCGTGCTGTCCTGCTGGTGCACGACATGCAGAATTATTTCCTGAAACATTTTCCGGCCGGCCAGAGTCCGCTGACCGATCTTCTGCGGAACATTGAGCGCCTGCGCGAACGTTGCTCGGCGCTGGACATTCCCATCATCTATACGGCGCAGCCCGGCAGCATGACGGCGCAGCAGCGCGGCCTGCTGAAAGACTTCTGGGGGCCGGGCATGACGACGGACGCGGCACATCGCGAGATCGCCGCCAGCATCGCGCCGTCGGTGCACGATCGCTCGATCACCAAGTGGCGCTACAGCGCCTTCCACCACAGCGACCTGTTGGCGATCCTTCGCGGCGCCGGCCGCGACCAGCTGGTGATCTGTGGTGTCTATGCCCATGTCGGTTGCCTGATGACCGCCGCCGATGCCCTCGCCAACGATGTGCAGGCCTTCCTGGTCGCCGACGCGGTCGCCGATTTCTCCCTCACCGATCACCGGATGGCGATCGCCTATGCCTCGCGACGCTGCGCCGCGACACCGGTGACCGACCGGGTCCTCGCCCAACTGGACGGCCGTACCCGGACAACGTATTCATCCCTCCAGGCCAAGGAAGCTGAAACATGACCCGCGCCATCAAAGCACGTCAGGCCGACCACGCCATCCATCCGGTGTTCACCCGGCGCTGGTCCGCCCGCGCCATGTCGGGCGCCGCGATACCGAAAGACGAACTCATGCTCCTCTTCGAAGCAGCCCGCTGGGCCCCGTCGGCCTATAACAACCAACCCTGGCGCATCCTGTATGCACAACGGGACACGCCGGCGTGGCCGACCTTTTTCAACCTGCTTGTCGATTTCAACAAACAGTGGGCGCAAAACGCGGCGGCGCTTGTTCTGTTCATCTCGAAAAGAACCTTCGACCACAACGGCGAGCCGTCCTACACCCATACCTACGACACCGGCGCGGCATGGCAGAACCTGGCGTTGCAGGGAACCATGCGCGGCTACGTGACGCGAGGCATGGAAGGCTTCGACTACGAACTGGCACGCTATGCCTTGCAGATTCCCGAAGCATTCCGTATCGAGGCCATGGCCGCGATTGGCAAACCGGGACGATCCGAGGATCTGTCGCCGGAACTGCTGGCCCTGGAATCGCCGACCCAGCGGAGGCATCTGGACAGTACGATCTGCGAAGGAAGATTCCGCTTTTGATTGAGCCCGTCCCGCCGGACAGCCCCCAACGCATGGATGCACAATGACCACCGATAAAACGCCCACATCGACCGATGCACTACTGTCCGGGATCTTCCAGACCCTTTGGGGTTTCATGGGCACCCAGGCGCTGTACGCCGCCTCGCGCCTGGATGTCTTCGATACGCTCGGCGACGATATCCTGCCAGCACGCCAGCTGGCGTTTCGCTGTCATTGTGACGAAGGATCGCTGACGCGCCTGCTGCGCTTCCTCGCATCGCTGGATATCGTGCACGAAGCACCGGACGCCTGCTTTTCCCTCACCCCAACTGGCCAGTACCTGCGATCGGACCACCCTTCGTCGGTCAGGTCGCTTTCCCTCCTTTATGGCCAGCCCAGTTACTGGCTTCCGTGGGGAGCGCTGGATGAGGCAGTGAAAGCCGGGCGACCGGCCTTCGACCACGTCCATGGCATGCCGTTCTTCGACTATCTGTCGTCGCACCCAGCCGAGGCGGCCATCTTCAACGCCGCGATGGAGGACGGCAGCCAGATCCATCTGGATGAGATCCTGGGTGCCTACGATTTCTCGGCACTAACGAAGATCGTCGATATAGGTGGCGGCTCCGGCGCCATGCTCCGGGGCATCCTGCGCATGCATCCGCATCTGGAGGGCGTGCTTTACGACCTGCCGGCGGCCTTCGCGGGGGTGCCTGCGGATGCGCGGCTTTCCGAGCCACGCCTCGAACGTATCGCCGGCGATATGTTCGAGGCAGTCCCCTCCGGCGCTGACGGTTATGTGCTCAAACGTATCCTGCATGACTGGAGTGACGAGGAGGCGATCCGGATCCTGCGCAATTGTCGCAATGTCATCCCGCCGCAAGGGAAACTCCTGGTCGTCGAGGCCGTATTGCGTCCCCCCAACCGGCCTGATCCAGCTCGCTGGATGGACTTGAACATGATGGTCCTGCTGACCGGCAAGGAACGCAGCGCCGCCGAGTTCGGACGACTGCTGGCTTTGGCCGGGTTCATCCTTACCCGCGTCGTGACCACGACCCGGATGTCGATTCTCGAGGCCGTCCCTGCATGAGTTTCATTGCAATCGGGCCGTGCGCGTGACCGTGTCGCCTGATGACATGGGCGCAAGCGCGCCACGGATCGCACCGGCACCGGAATATCTCCATCGCTGGCGCATGCTGTTTTTTTCCACGACCGTCGGCATCGTGGTCGCGAACCTCTATTACGCCCAGCCTCTGTTGGCGTCGATCGCCCTGAGCTTCGGCCAGGACATGACGCGTATCGGTTTCGCGGTCACGCTGACCCAGATCGGTTACGCCCTGGGCATCCTGTTGCTGGTACCACTGGCCGACGTGCTCGATCACCGGAAAATGCTGACGGTCATGCTGGCGGCCAATGCGGTCGGCCTGTCGCTGGTGGCGGCCAGCCCGGACCTCGCGACCTTCGTGGTCGCCAGCTTCGCAGTCGGCGCGACATCCAGCGCCATCATGGTGATCATTCCGCATGTGGCGTCCCACGCACCGCACGAAACCCGTGGGCGCATGGTTGGCCAGCTGGTCACCGGCTTGCTGTTGGGCATCCTGCTCGCGCGCACCGTGTCGGGTGCGGTCGCCACCGCCTGGGGCTGGCGCGTCGTCTTCGCCCTGGCCACGTGCATGGTCTTGCTGCTGTTGGTCGTGTTGCGGATAGTGGTCAGGTCAAGGCCGCCCCGGCACCCGCTACGCTACGGGCAGTTGCTCCACTCCCTGCTCGACCTCATGCGCAAACACCCCGAACTGCGGCGACGATCGGTCTACGCCATGCTGGGACTGGGTACGTTCAGCGTGCTCTGGACCGGGCTGACCTTTCTGCTCAGTGCGCCACCCTACGAGTATTCCGCCGCCGGGATCGGCATGTTCGGCCTCATCGGCGCAGCGGGGGCACTTTCCGCAACCGTTGCCGGCCGCCTCGGCGACGCGGGCCACGCCGGCACGGCGACTGGCGTACTGGGTGCATTGACCTTCGGCGCGTGGTGCGTGCTGGCCTTCGCGGAAGCCTCGCTCGCCGCGGTCGCGGTCGGCATTTTCCTGCTCGATATCGGCGTCCAGGGCCTGCAGGTAACGCATCAGTCGATCATCTACCGACTGGCCCCGGAAGCGAGCTCACGCATCACCGCCATCTTCGTGACCTTCGGTTTTACCGGCGCCGCGCTCGGCTCCGCCATCGCCAGCGTGGCCTATGCCATGAGCGGGTGGCCTGGTGTATGCCTTGCCGGTGCAAGCCTTCCGTTCCTTCTGTTCCTGGCATGGACGGCAGCCCGGCGCGGGGCACCGGCCCATTAGATCAACCTTCGGAAAACGAAAGGAACTGAGGCAAGGCCGCGACCAGACGCGCGAGCTGGGCCTGGTTCTCGACACCGAGCTTGGCGTATATGCGGGCCCGTTGCGTTCGCACGGTATTGATCGAAACACCCCGGGACGTCGCGATGGCCTGCGCATCCAGCCCTTGCCCCAGCGCAATGGCGATCTGTGCTTCGTGCGGGGTCAAGCCATACAGTTCCTGGAGTACCGGCCCGCAACACGCGTTCGGGCGGACTGGGTCACTAAGGACCAAGACCCGCTCGACAATTCCTGGGCCCATCTCGTCCCCCCGGTTGCGTACCGAGACCATCCACCCGATGTAGTGCACATCGCCCCGGGTGCGGTCGATCCGGATCGGCCTGGGCATCCCGATGGTCCCGCCGGGCAGGCTGGACTTCAGCGCCGCGTCGAACATCCGCCGGCTCCGGGCACCGAGGCAGACCAGGGTCTTGCCGCGCAGGACCATGCCATCGCCCAGATCGATAATGCGGCGGGCCTCCTCGTTGCAATGCACCACGGCATTGTCCCCGTCGAGCATGACCACGCCGTGGGAAAACGTATCGAGCGCGTCGAGGCTGGCCATCCTGATGCTTTCAAATTCGCGCATCTTCGCGCCCACGTCGCAGGCCATGCGCACATGCGGCCAGAGCCGTTCGAGGAGATCGATATCCGCCGTGGAAAACGGCTCCCGGTCGAGGTCGCCGCGAAAGGCCAGCACACCGACATGACGCGACGACCGTGGGAAACTGACGACCAGGACGTCGCGGAACCGGTGCGGACGAAAGAAGTCGTTGAAGTACTCCGATGCTTCGTATGCCGTCCTGGAGATCGCCATCGGCGTGGTGATGACGCGCTGGGTCCCCTCCCGGCCGATAGCCATCTGGTAGGTGGGACTGAGCTGCGAGTAGTAGGTGCGAAATGCGTCGAAGAAACCCGATGTCATGCCATTGTGAAAGCTGACCGGGCAATGACGCTCGTTGCGGACGTCGTTATAGAACAACGAAGCGGATGGCGTGCGAAACACCCGGTTCATCCGGACGAGCACATAGTTCCATCGCGACGGGTCGAGCCCGGCCTCATAGATCTTTCCCACTAACGAATCAAATTCATCCATAAGCACACCGTCCTCCCTGACCGATTCATCACTGAGTGTTCGAGCGTGGTCGCGCGAACCGCCACCGATACCAGGCTGATATCGGCTATGCCCGTATGCCACAGGCAAGGCTCAACGCGCCGCGAAGGATGCCGGATCGTCGATGAGTCGCCGGGCGCCCTGAAGGTCTTCAATAAATGCCTTCGACGTTTCCATCGTGCCGACATCGTGCGGCGAGATCAACCGTTCAAGGCAGGCCTCGAGTGCATCTTGTGTGGGACACGCCACAACACGATGGATCACATCGCGTGCCCGCGATGCCATATCGTCGATATCGGGGACCATTTGATCGGCATCCCTGGCTTCTGCCTCCTCGCCAAACGGCTGCCACTTCCAGAAGATGGCTGCGACAGTACCCGCCCTGATCGAGGCGCGAACCCTGTCCGGCTCCAGGGTTAAACGGCGGTCAACCGTTCCATCCCCCAGCAAGGTACCCATCGATCGCGCCCGTGCCAGGAGCTGCATATCCAGAAGCGGCTCGCGAGACATGTCGAGAAGGCAAGCTGCCCATTCGTCCGCGGTACCTACGCCCGGCAACTTTCGCGCGACAATGTCCCTGGCCAACTTCCCCGCCACGGCAATGAGCGCTCCACGCAATTGCACCCCGGTCTGTGTCACGCATAGCCCGCACAGCATATGATGCAGCGCAATGGCTGCGCGATGCTCGCGCACTTCCGTACGAATCGCGGCGTCAATACTGGTAGCCGCCATCGTTCCACGACGCAAGCGCGCCCCCGGCCTGTTAGCTATCGCGACCAGCGGAATACCTTCAGGCGTTGCCGCCGCAGGAGCGCGATTGCCGGTGCCCCGGGTAAGGGCCAGCATCAGCAACGGACTGGAGGACACAGGATCCATATCACCTGATCAGCATCATGAAGGGAAACGGCGCTAACCCTGAGTGCCAGGGGCAGCTTTCACGGCCGGGAAAGTGCAAGCGTAACCGGGTATCCGCTGCAGAACTTTCAGATTCCAATCATCGCCACGTCAGTGTGCCCCGGGTCTGTCAACGGCGGCTCGCATCCCTGTGGCCAGGCATTCCGCCTGGTGCCAAGGACGCCAAAACCCCTCTTGGTCGTTCTTGAATACCCATGCCCATCCCAGTTTCGCCATCGGCTGGCGATCGTCCACCAATGTTTCAGCCAAACGAAGGTCATCGACGAATCTATCGATCATTGCGCCACACTTGTTACTGCCTCGCCGGTAGGGATGGAGCAATTCTGTCAGGCATCCGACCAGTTCATGCTGGCGTTTGCACCCGACAATCAACGTCAGTGCCTCGCGAGCCGTCTGCTTTACGGAATCCGCCTGCCAGCCTTCGTCAAATGGGCCATAAGACCACAGCATGGTGGCCAACTGGCCAGCACGAGTCCAGACACCACGCGTCTCCAAATCATCGACAAGAGGAGCGCGGGCCTGAATATTCCTCAGGATGTCACTCACATCGCACGTTATACGCAACGCCTCATCATCGCGGATATCGCTTTGCATACACATGCCGTCGAGACAGCGGTCCCATTGCGCTATCTCCGCAGGGTCGGGAAGTCGCTGCGCTTTCGCGCAGTCGACCAGCAACGTCGTCGTGGTGACAAGGTCCTTGTGCAGGGCCTCATCAGGAAATCTCAGGCAAAGCCAGTACAAGGCTCTCTGCAACGCTAGAGACACGCGCTGCGTTCGTCCGAAAGGCGTGTCGTTGTCAGTGCCATCTTTTTCCGCAAGAACAGCACGAGTATCGCGGTCCATAGCCTGCGCCAGTCGCTCCCGCGCCCTTGCCAATGACATCGGGGAGCCAACATTGGCCATACCCGTCAGCGCCATATCGGGAGCACGATCGACATGAATTCCGACGTGGACGGGCGACGGTTCGACAGCAGGGGACAGTGACGTACCCGTATGCAGGCCATTCGCAATCACTCTATCGCTCCATGAAATGTACGTCGCATGGAGCCAAGCGTAGTCAGCCAATGGTATATCCGCTTGCACGTTCCGATCATCGTTGGTGCGGAACCATGCCGGCCCTTCTCCCTGAGGGAGAAGGGGAAAGATCAGGCGCCGCGGTCGCCACTAATTTCGGTTGGGCCGAGGGTTGTATCCCGAGCGCTGATCCAGGCGAACAGCGCGATGCCCGCCACGATGCCCACCGCGCCAAGCAAGGCGACGCCGCCTGGCATCGCCTCATGCAGGAACAGCGCGCCGATCACGGTGGCGAACAGTAGCTCCGCCGCCTGCATCGCCTCGACGCCTGCGAGCGCGGTTGGCTGGCGGCCGACCATGTCGGTGGCATGGAAGAACATCACCGTGGCGATCACGCCCGAGGACAGGGCGACGCCACCGGCGAGCAGGCATTCCCCGGTCGTTGGCGGGCCAATGCGCCACCAGGTGACCGCGGCGAAGAGCAGCCATAACGGCCAGCTGCACAGGGTCATGCCGAAGACACGTTGCACGGCGCCGATGCGCGTGCCCGTGCGTTCCAGATGCAGGAGGATCATCCGGTTACCAAGGGGATAGGCGAAGGCGGCAAGCAGCACCGCGGCGACCGCCAGCCAAGCGCCCGTATCGAGCGCGCCGTGGGCGTGACCCCATTGCAGCAGCATCACCCCGGCCAGGATCAGCACGCCGATCGCCAGTGAGGGCAAGGCCAGGCGGCGGCGCTCGTCGCGATAGATCAGCGGTGCGAGCAAGGGTCCGGCCAGCACGGTCGACTGGAAGCTTCCGGCAACCAGCCAGGCCGGCCCGCTGCTCGCGGCCCAGGTCAGCGGGATACCGAAGAGGACGAAGCCGATGCTGCTCCAGAACAGCCAGTAACGCGGATGACCACGCAGCTCACGGGGCAAGGCACCGAGGCCGCCCTGCACCGGCAGGACCATCGCCAGCAAGGGCAAGGTGATCAGGTAACGCATGATCACCGCCCATTGCCAATGACCACCGCTGCTGACCACGGCGCGGTTGAGCACGTAGGTCAAGGTAAAAAACAATGCCGAGCACAAGGCCAGGGCGACGGCTTTCATGGCGGTGGAACGCATTGGGGACTATCCGCAGGGAGCGGTCCTCAGTGTCGCATCAATGCAGGCCCGGCCCCAAAGGACTCGCGAGCAGGGTTCGCTCCCACAGGAGCAGGTTACCGCGACCTTGTGGAACACTGTGCGCGAGTCCTTTGGAGCATGGCGCTAACGATCGTGGTCTTTGGGTCAGCTTTCGCTTAAAGCGGACGCGCGTTCGTCCATCGCCTCTTCCCAGCCCGCATCTTCAATATGGAAGAAGTTCACCTGTGCACCGAGTGCGTCGGCTTGCCGCTGCAGCAGGCGGCAGGCCGCCGCCATGTCGTCGACCAGTTCGGTGTTCTTCTGGGTGATGTCGTTCATTTCGTCGAAGGCGGCGTGGATCTGCACGAAGGCCATGGATTGCTCCTGGCTGTCGCGGGCCATCGAGGCGATATGTCCGGCGACACGCTGCACGCCTTCGGCGATGCCGGTAAGCGCGACCCCGGACTCGGCGGCCAGCTTGGCGCCGGCGCGCACCCGCTCGCCACTCTCGCTGACCAGCTCCTTGATCTCGCGCGCGGATGTTGAACAACGTTGCGACAGCCGGCGCACTTCGCTGGCGACCACCGCGAAGCCGCGGCCATGATCGCCTGCCCGTGCCGCTTCGACCGCGGCATTGAGCGCCAGCAGGTTGGTCTGGAAAGCAATTTCGTCGATCAGGCCGACGATCACGGCGACCCGGCCGCTATCGGCATGGATTTCGTCCATGGCCGCGATGGTCCGCGTCAGTACCTGGCTGCCATGGTCGGCGCGCTCGCGCACGCCGCGCACTTCCTGGTCGACGGTGCGCGCGGTGTCGGCATGGCGCGACGCCGCCGCGGCGAGTTGACCGATCTGCGCATTGGACTGCTCGAGCGCGGCAGCCTGCGACTGGGTACGGCCGGCCAGCTCATCACTGCCGACGGTGATCCGCGCCGAGGCGATACGCAACGTCGTCGCGCCCTCACCCATGTCACGGACGATTTCGCTAAGCTTGCCGTCCATATCGGCGAGCGATCGGGCGAGTACGCCCAGTTCGTCGCGGGTATGTTCCTTCGGCTCATGGCCGAGCTTGCCCTGGGTGATATCGACGGCCAGCCGGGAGGCCGCGCCGAGCTCCACCAGCACGCGGCGCAACAGCCAGATATCAAGGATCAGTGCCAGGACCAGTCCACCGCCGAGCGTGCCCAGCATCGACCAGCGCGCGCGGGCGACTTCGGCGCTGACCGCGGCATAACGTGCACTGCCGGTTTCGGCGACCTTACCGAGCAGGTTGGCCGCGTCGCTCTGCAGGGTCACATACATCGACTGCAACAGGTCGTCGCGCGTCTCGATGGCCTCGTCGTATTTTTCGTCCTTCAGCGATGCGGTGATCTTGCCGACGTACTTGTCCATCGCCTCCTTGTGCGAGGCGAATTGTTGCATCTCGTCGCTGGCCGGCATGCCGGCGGCGATCGCCTGGTATTCGCCCCACATACGCGCGATCAGCGACTGGTTGGCGGCCAGGGTCGATACCGCCGTTTCGGTGCGTGAAGGAAGCTTCATCTGCAGCGACTCCTGCATTTCCCCCATGCTGCTCTCGTAGTAGTTCATCACCCGGCCCACCACGCTCGCGGTCGACAACTCGGAGGCATACATATCGTGCAGCGAGGCCTGCGCCTTTCCCGTGCTGAGTACGCCAATGATGGCCGCCGCGGCCATCACAAGCAGGAAACAGGCGATGCGCACTGCGAAGGCATGACGCAGGCCAAGGCTGCGGAAGGAAACATGGGGAAGGCGGAACATGTGCAAGGTCCTTTCAAAACTTTGCGCATTGCAGCATGGGCCTGTGACGCTACGATTTCCTTTTTGACCGTTTTATTTCACTTGACACTAAGCCGTCCCTGTCGCCGTCTCCGGGAAGGACGAGAACACCATCCTGTTGGACGTTAGCGTTTCACATGCCGAGCCGGCTCACGACTTCGACAAAGCGCTGCAGGATGCGCGCTTCGTCCCGATGCCGGAAGTCGCGCACGACCCATTCGCCATTCGTCATCACGTGGCGGACCAGCGGTGTGTTGCCGGCGAACAGGAAGCTGTCCATGGCGTCGCGGGGGCCGCGTGCGGCGAGCAGCGGCGACTCATCGTCGAGGACGAGCAGGTCCGCGCGCGCGCCGGGTTCGAGCCGGCCGATATCGACCGCGGCGGCACGGCGGCCGCCGATAAGCGCCGCGTCCCAGAGTGTTTCGCCGACACTCGCGCCCTCGCCGCGCGCGGCGATATTGCGGTGACGGGTCGACAGGCGCTGGCCGTATTCGAGCCAGCGCAACTCCTCGACGGGCGAGACCGAGATATGCGAATCCGAGCCGATACCGAGCGTACCGCCGGCATGGAGGTAATCAGCCAGTGGAAAAAGGCCATCGCCGAGATTGGCCTCGGTGGTCGGGCACAGGCCGGCCACGGTGCCGCTTTTCGCCAATGCCTGGGTTTCCTGCGCGGTCAGGTGCGTGGCATGGACCAGGGTCCAGCGCGCATCGACCTCGGCATTGTCCAATAGCCATTCGACCGGACGCGCATTGCGCACGGCGAGGCAATCCTGCACTTCGCCAATCTGCTCGGCGATATGGATATGCACCGGCATACCATCGACCGTACCTGACCCCAGCAGCGTCCGCATTGCGTCCGCCGGCACCGCACGCAGCGAATGCAAGGCGACGCCGACCCGCAGCATGCCGTCTTCATAGGGCCGCAAACGTTCGAGCAGGGCGATATAGGCGTCGACGCCATGGTAGAAGCGTCGCTGCCGCTCGCTGAGCGCACGCCCGTCAAAGCCGCCGGTCATATACAGCACCGGCAGCAGGGTCAGGCCGATGCCGGCCTCGCGGGCGGCTTCGACCAGGGCCAGCGACATCGCCGCAGGATCGGCATAAGCACGGCCATCCGGCTGGTGATGCAGGTAATGGAATTCGCAGACGTGGGTATAGCCGGCCTTGAGCATCTCGACGTAGAGCTGCACCGCGATGGCCTTGAGTTCCTCCGGGCCTACCGTGGCGGCGAAGGCATACATGGTTTCCCGCCAGGTCCAGAAGCTGTCGTCGTTGCGCCCGCGCCGCTCGGCCATACCGGCCATGGCACGCTGGAAGGCATGGGAGTGCAGGTTCGGCATGCCCGGCAGGACGAAGCGACCGACCGCCTCGGCATCCGTCATGCCATCGCCGCCGGCAATGAATACTCCGCCGTCGATGGCAAGCTGGCCGGCCGCCTGCCAGATACCCTGGCGCCATAGGTGATGCGCGCGAAAATGCGTGTTCGGCATGGGCCGGATCCATGAATACGGGAAGCTCATGGTAACCCGCTGCATGTTGCCTCACGGCACCGGCGGGTTCTGCTGTTGGTCCATTATTTCAGGCAGCCAGTTCCAGTCCGCGGGATCGTACGCCCACGGCTCATCTTGCCGCACATCGACGGGATCGACTTCCATCTCGGTTTCGAGACGATTGAGTTCCCTGTTGACGTCGCCGATCTCCGGCAGATCGCCCTGATGATCGGTCATATATTGATTGACGAAGCGATCGATGGTTTCCGGCGAGGGGCCGCCTTCCAGCGCCATGTCGTTGCTGCTGGCACGAAGCAGATCGGCGTTCTGCTCGACGGAGAGGCTTTGCCGGGTCATGGGCTGGTCGGCCCGGGGCACGTAACCCGGGCTGGAGGTATCCGGCACACCCGCCTGCCGCAGCACGTCATACCAGCGCTGCCGGACGAGGCTGATCAGACCTCCCTGGACATTGCGCGCGAGGTTCCCGGAAAACGCGATCCGATAAGCGGCATCCGGTTTTTGCCAGATCACGGGACGCGGATCGATATGTGAATAGTTCGGATTGCGCACCAGGATCTGCTTGCCCTTTGACTCCCATAACATCAACTTGAGTATCGCCTTCGTCGCATATTCCACGGCGGGACAGTGGATTCCCAGCCACGGATCGACGACCCACAGAGCTTTCCACGGGCCACCAGCAAAGCCGTGACGCCCGCCTGCGGGTACATGATTTTCGCCAGCCACGCTCAACGCGGGTGGTTCACCGACGACGACGAAGGCGTGATCGCCCTCCATGAGCTGCCAGACTTCCGCCCGATAACCTTTCAGCGAGATGATGTCCGCGGCGGCAGCCGCCAGCTCGGCGCAATTGCCCACACCGACCTTCTTGACGCGCTGCATATTGCTCCACGATGTGCTGGACCAGGTTCCCCCCGGGCCGGCATGAGGAACGACGGCACGCATCTGGGCCACCTCATAAGAGGCCCCCCATACCCGGGCGTCGGTCTGCCAGGCCTTGTAAGGACCTGCCACGGATTCGTCATAGCGCTTGTTCGAGGAGCGGAGGCTGCTCTCCTTGTAGCTGGTGCGAACCAGGGTGAAAGCATGCGCCGCCAGGGCCTGGTTGAGCGGCTCATTGTCGACCTGGTTGGCGAAGTTGCGTCGCTCCAGGGCTCCCAGTCGCATGACCATGTAGTCGGGAAGCCCGCGATACGCGGTTCCCCGGGACAGAATGGCCTCCATCACGGAGCTGAACAGCCCGAATTCCGCCGGGTGATGCAAGTGCATGGCGATAAGGAAATCTTTCACCATGTTCTGCGGAAGCACCAGGGATCGCACGCCAAAGCTGTGCAGCCGGTCCCGAAAATTTGTCAATTCGCGCTCGGGTGGCAACCATGAATCGTCCGTCGGCAACGTCGCCGTGCCACTGCAGGTATCGCCGGGGGCTCGCTTGCAGCGGAACGCTGTCTTTTCCTGATCGAGCAACGTATGCAAGGTGTCCGTATCGTGGACGGCGGCCATGTCACGTCCCCGCTGTCGTAAGGCATCGGCATCGGTGATATCGATCCCCAATCGACGGCGCTGCCGATCGGTCATGGCGGCCAGCAGCGCCGAGGCCAGTTGGTCGCCCGGATACTCCCCAACCACTTCTCCTTCGGTATCACCCTCGCCACCCACGGCGGCATAGCGTCCGTCCTCCGTCCTCAGCAGACGCACCACGGTCGTGGCGTCGACGGGTCCATGGAAGCCGAGCACGGATTGCCCACGAATGATCTCGCCACCGTAGCCGGCAAGACCTTGCAGGACATCCACACGAACGCCCCAGGGCCATTCCGGCAGCCTTGTCCACAGCGACAGCGCGAGAACTTCGCCGTCGACACCGGATCGGCCAAACCACAGGGATTCCCGGGCCCGCTGCACTCGCGAATGGACGGCGTGCCGGGCCACCAGCAGGCCGATATCCGGGTCCACGGTCCGTCCACGCTCGTCCATCATGCGGCGGAATGCCGGATTGCCCGCCATATGCCTTGCCACCGCATCGGGCAGTTCCGGGTGCTTGCGGCGCAAAGCATTGGCCGCCGGGTCCGGAAAGGCATCGGCAACGAATTCGTTCGCCCGCCATGCCGCATCGCGAAGCACCAGGCCACGACGCATCAGGAGATAGTCGTATAGCGACTGGGGATGGCTCCGGAGGCGATCGGCCAGGGCGTCCATCAACACGCGACGCCGGGTACCGGCGTCCGACGCCGCCGAACCGTACTGTACGCGCGATGCCGCATCGATGCCGACGGTGGGATCCGCATCGACGAGCGCGTCGACCATCGAGAATGGTCCCGGTACCGCCTCATTGGGCACGGTCCCTTCCCTGGGTATGAAGTGATTGACGCCGAGCTTTACCAGCTCGATCGGACGCCCGCTTGCGCCGGGTGGGGCCGTACGCTCGGTCAGCCGATTCGCCTCATGAATCCGCACTTCCCGCCCAACGGTACCGGCCAGCAACCGGCCCAGCACCTCGTCGGCCACGGGCGGCGCGCTCCGGTCGCGGCCCGACAGCGCCGCCAGCAGATCGACCAGCTCGGCATGCGCGCGGATGCGACCGACTGCCTCGACCAGCCCAGCCGGAACCACCGTCACATCGTTCCAGATGGCTCTCAGTTGTGCCGGATCGATGTCGGTAACGTCCAGCACCTGGCGGGCATCCTCGGCGGACGCCTCCAGGCGTGACAGCATGCGCTCCATCACGACGACATCGTCCAGACGCGTCACGTCCTCGAACGATGGCGTCCAACGTTCCAGCACACGATCGTAAACGACATGCATTTCGCGTAAGGCGGTATCGGCCGTCACCACCCGATACCGGCCGCCGGGGCTCGCGGCGACTGGCTCCACCTCGACCCAGCGCAGCACCCCGGCGCTTTCGACACGGGCATAGCGTTTCTCATCCACGGCGAACAGGCCATCATGGCCCGGCCATGCAGTGGCGTCCGGAAGGCCACTGGAAGGCGCATAGGCGTCCCAATCCGGGCGAAAGAGTTCGATGCCGCCGTCAGGTTTGGTCGCGTGAACCGGATACCCCGCCGAAGCCACCAGGCTCTCCACATGGGCTGTCGAAAGGTGCCGCAACCCGGCGGATGCTCCTTCGGTGACCCCCAGGGTCAGGATGGTTTCCAGCGCTTCGGCAAGTGCCGATCCATCGGTGATCGCCGCGTCGTTCACGCCTGCCACGACGTCCTTGATCGCCAGTCCGGCGAATATCGCGCAGAGCACTTTGCCGGGAGCCCCGGCCGCTCCACCCACCATGGTCCATTGCAGTATTTCGTTGACGACCTCACTGAAGCTGCGCTCGAACGCGGCGTAGTCCTGCATGCCAGCCGTGACGGTCGAAGCAAGCGTGGCGTCGGACCAACGATGTCTGAAGACCACTCCTTGTAGCACACTGAAATCGCGCGAAGCGGTCGCGGTACCGACTTCAAAATTCTTCGGCCGCACGCCCCGGTTGGGATTGAACAGCTTGTACAAATGATTGGCCAGCCAGCTGAGCCCCGCGGGCTTGACGTTGATTTTCTGGGCATCCAGGAAGCCCGTACGCTGGCCGATGGGAAGCTGCCTGGCAAGCCAGACATCGGAATCGACGCTGCCGTCGACGAACTGTTCGCGCATGGCACGGTGTGCCGCAGTCGTATCCGGGTAACACTGCAGGGCGCCACCGGGTCGCTGGGGGAAATAGACGCAAATGCCATCCAGCCCTGGCGCGGTCAACAGGAATGCGGGAAGCGGCATCGCCTCCCTGAACATGCCATTGATCCTCACGTGCAATGGCGTGGCCCGGATGGATCCCGCATCGAAGGCCGTTCGCCATCGTCTTTCCCGGTCGGCATCGATGCCCGAGCGCTCACCGTCCCTCAACGCCTCGATCAGGTCGAACGAAAACGCGTCGCGAAGCGCATGGCGAATATCACGATCCACACGAATACCAGCGAACCATGCCGCCAGCTCACCTCGCATGCGCTTGCCCAGATCGAAATCACGGGTCAGCGCGATAAAACGATCCACATCGCCGCGCTGTGAAAAGCCGCCGGCAAGAGGATTGTCGCTGGACGACAGGAAGCTTGAATCCGACCACCGCTCCGCGCCGCGGTTGTAGGCGTAGTTGGTTTTCGCTGCCTCCCACAATGTCTGGCTCTGATAAGTTTCCAGCGCCCGCTGCCCTATCGTGCCCTTGCCGCGGAACGGATCGACACCGTAATCGGAACCGTCGCTCTTCCCGTCCAGCAGGTCGCCAAGCATGTCATCGACTTTCCTTCGAGGCTCCGCCAGCAGGACACGGGCATGGATGTAGGTCCGGTTCGAGTCGAACTTTCGCCCGAACGCTGTTTCCAGACGCGCCTCGAACGCCCGTTGCTGTCCGGACTCCATCTGCGCGAACTGGTCGGACATGGCGTCACCGAGCTGCTGGTGGGACGCCCGCATCTGTCGTTCCAGCGCCAGGTATCGCGCCTGCTGTTCACTATCGAGTGGCTCCATGCCTTGGGCAAAGGCCCGCGCGATGAACTCAGCGACCTGCCGCTTGCTCCACGCGTCGGCAGAGAGGACGACAGGTTCCGCACGCCCCGTGCCGCCAGCCTGCGGCCCAGGTACGGTCAATGCCCGCGTAGCGCTGGCGCGAACCGGCGGCGGCGCGGCGGCACCGAGCACACCACCGACACCCGCACTGACCGGGTTCGCAATAACGACGCGTGCACCCTGCGGCGTCAACGCACCCTTGTGCGCTCGCGGCGACTCCATATGTGCCGGCCAGATATCGCCTGGCGGAACGGATGCACGTGCGACAGGATTGGTGGGGCAATAGCCAGCCTGGAGCAGCCCCAGGGCAAAACCGAACGGCCCCTTCAACACAGGCAACCGACCAACGGTGTCGGTGTCGCCAACGGGAATGCTCATCAGGTCCGCACCATCAACCAGCGCGAGGCCGTCGTGCCAGCTGTCCTCCCCCCTGGCGCGGCTCACATCGCGCCGGTGCCGCTTCGACACAAACTTCCCGATGACCTCCTGCTCGCTCTCGAAAGGACGACGAGCCGCCAGTCGCCGAACAAGAGCTTTCTCACCCTCATCACCGAGTTCGGGCAACCACTCCCCGAGCGTCTCCAACACGTCCGCATCCACCTGCGGGAAATGCTCGCCCAGCGTCGGCTCATCAAAGATATCCGCATGCCCTATGACTGCGTTCGATACACCGATCAGGGGCACCGCTTCACGCGGAGTCACTATGGAAGGCCCTTCCACTGGCCGCGAAGACCGGCTGGGAGCCGATAGCGACGAAACAGTAGCTGACGGGTGCATGGTCATTCCTTTCGACGAAAAGCCGACATCTTGCGTCGCCCCGCTTTCCGCGCTACCGCAAATCGATCAGCCATCCTCGCCGTGACGGCATGCGTCATCGGAAGCTGAACCGTTCGCGTCACGCCTACATCCGCTGCGTGTGCGGACGATCGATTCCTGAAAGCACCAGGCGCGCCGACAAGCGCACGATAGGTATCGCACGGCAAATCGATCACCCAGCCGGGTGACCGATGCCACTCATGCCCATAGCAAGGACGACCCGGCCATGACAACCGCCATCCCCGCGAATTCCGCGGCCACCATCACCTCGGTCCACATGAAGCGTGCCGACCTGGAATCCACGTCGACGCTGAAAACCATAAGAGAGCAGCTTTCCAGCGTAACGGTAACAAACAAAGCGACCCTGCTCCGCCTCAAGACAGACGATTCCGGGCATGCTCGTCTCAAGCTCATGCCTGAAAGGCAGTCGTTCCTGACGAAAATGTTCTCCGGCGTCCGATATGCCAAGGAGGCCGCTCGTGCGAGTGAATACTTCGGCCTCACTGGTAAGGCTACGGCGGGCGCAGCGCTATCGAAGACGAATCCGCTGACTGATACGCTGGTTCAGACCATCGAGAAGCCGCTTGAAGTCTTGACGCCTTTCGAGCTTGGACAACTGCAGGAAAAGCTTTCCCACCTCAACGGCAAAGCTGTCCTTCAGGTCGACACCGAAGGCAAGGTCCGCACCGCACGGCCGCGAACCGACAAGGAGCAGGTCGATCTGGCACGTCGGTATTTCGGCTTGGAAGGGAAACCAACCGTCGCTTCGGTCAGATCCACGATCCAGGCAATCCTATCGGAATCCATGCTGAAACAAGAAAGAAAAACAACCGCTACCGAGATTACATCCGAGACCGAAGGTGGCTCGCCAGAAACTGTGTTGAAAGAGGCATTAAGCGAGCTATCCGACATGGAGCTTCATCACCTCCAGTTGAGTCTGGCACGGAACTACAACGACGACTTGCTGACTCTCCCAGCGGGGAAAGCGCACGCAGAAATGCAGATAACCGCCATCCTGGCGCGATGCGTCATAGCCAACGAAGTCCTCCGCCGGAAGTCCGGCGCCGCAGATTGGCAGAAGAATCCGTCGAAGGTCAGGTTTGACCCCGGGGGGATTCGCATTCACGAATATCCGAAAACCATGTCGCCATCGGAAAATACGTCCCCCGTCGAGAGGACAACTCCAGGCGATGAAGTCCGTCCAGCGTTTGGCAACGCCGCCGGCCACCACGATATAGCGTCGTACCTCACCATCATCGATTCCATGCATCAGGACGGAAGCGACGCGGCCAGAGTCCTCAGCCAGGTCTCACAGGAACTATGTGCTGGGAACTATACGGTCGACGCCGCGCGACAATACGCCAGTGAGCAATTCTGGAAGCTTTCTCCGGAGATTCGCACGGATCTCACCGAATTGATCATTGTTGCCCATACCGCGTACCTCAATTACCGCTGACCCACTTCAGCTGGATTGCAGTCCAACGAATATGACTTGCCAATAGGCCACCTCATCATCCAAGGGCCGGGCAACCAGAGGAGCCAATCACATGCTTAATCCCGTTGCGACACCCAGTGGCCAGCAAACACCCATTCAATCTACCGCGGGCTCCGGTAGTAGCACCCCGACGCATGCGGCGATGGCCGCCCACTTTTCCAAAGCGTTCAACGTATCTCCGGATCGTCTTGGTTCGACGCGACGCAACTCCATGCTCGGGACCATGCCGGCGAAACAGGCCGCTCAGGCAAAAAAACATGTTGACCGTCTCGACTCGATCCTGGAAAAACTTCAAATTGGCGTTGATAAAGCCCGACAACATGATTTCAAGGGTTCCGTCAGCGACGTACATCTCTCCGCTGTCGCCGACAAGCTCACAAGCCTGCGCAACCTCTGGGCTGGTGGGCAACTAAGCGGAACCCATCGCTGGGTTAGGATCGGCGCTCCAGTGATCCACTGGCAAAGGGCGAGCGGCGAGCGATTGGTCGCGAAAGCCCTCGCTTCGCTGGAGAAGAGCACCAAGGTGGATGCGAATGGCTACGGAGCGAAGAGCGGAGCGGCGTTCGACTATTATGTGAACCTTGGAAGCTTGCACGAGATGAAGCTTTGATCGAGGAGATTCCCCCTTGAGTAAGAAATTCACAAGAGTGTTTCACATCTACGTGTACGCTCCCGAATGGTCGGGCAAGTCATGGACGTTGACCAAACGGCATGGGGAAGGCTCGGTTCCACGCGATACATTGGCTAATGCGCTTGCCCCCCTGCTGTAACATGCGCCTCATTGAGTAGCAGACCACCCTGCCCTTGCGCAGGCACATCGGCGCATAATAGGCCGATGTCCGCCAAACATCCCGAACAGACCCCAAAACTGCTGGTGCGTCAGGCGCGCGCCAGCGACGTTCCCCAACTGGTCGCGCTGACGGCGCGGGTGTATACGCCCGAGTGGGGGCATTCGGCGGAAATGCTCCAGGGCCAGCAGACGCATTTCCCCGAGGGGCAGTTCGTCGTCGAGTACGAGGGGACCATTGTCGGCTTCTGCGCGACCTTCCGTATCGAGGAGAAGGTCGCGTTGGCCCCGCATACCTGGATGCAGATCACCGGCGGCGGTTTCGCCTCGCGGCATGATCCTAAGGGCGACTGGCTGTACGGCATGGAAGTGGTGGTGCATCCGGATTACCGGGGCATGCGGATCGGCCAGCGGCTGTACATGGCACGAAAGCGCCTGTGCACCGACCTGAAACTGCGGGGTATCGTCTTCGGCGGACGTATCCCTGGGCTGGCGCGCAATATCCAGCGTTATGGCAACGCCGAAGGCTATGTGCAGGCGGTGATCGAAGGCCGCCGCCGCGACCAGACCCTGAGCTTCCAGTTGCGCAACGGCTTCGAAGTCATCGGCCTGTTGCGTGAGTACGTGCCCTCGGACCATGAGTCCCTGGGTTATGCCGCTCATCTGGTCTGGCGTAATCCGCACCTGCACGACCATCCGGATACGCCGACGGTGGCGCCGACCCATCGGCTGCCCGATTCGGTACGCGTCGCGTCGGTGCAGTACCAGCAGCGCCGGATCGGCTCATTCGATGAATTCGCCAGGCACGTCGAATACTTCGTCGATATCGCCGCGGACTACGACGCCGATTTCGTCGCCTTCCCAGAACTGATCACCTTGCAGTTGCTGTCGATCGAGAATGCCGAGCTTTCGCCGGTCGACTCGATCCGTCGGCTGAGCGAATACACCGACGAGGTCAAGGCGCTGTTCCACCGCCTTGCCGTGCACTACAACATCAATATCATCGGCGGTTCGCACCCGACCCGGCAGCCGAACGGCGATATCCACAATGTCTGCTATGTCTGCCTGCGCGACGGCTCGATCCACGAGCGCGAGAAGCTGCACCCGACGCCAAGCGAACGTAATGTCTGGAACATCTCCGGCGGCGACAGCGCGGCGACGATCCAGACCGACTGCGGGCCGATCGGCGTGATGATCTGCTATGACGCGGAATTCCCCGAGGTCGCCCGCCATCTCACCGACCAGGGCGCGCTGATCCTGTTCGTGCCGTTCTGCACCGATGTGCGCGAGGGTTATCTTCGCGTGCGCTATTGCTCGCAAGCCCGCGCGATCGAGAACCAGTGCTATGTCGTTCTTTCGGGCAATGTGGGCAACCTGCCGGGCGTGAACAACTTCGATATCCAGTACGGCCAGAGCTGCATCCTGACGCCAAGCGATTTTCCGTTCGCCCGCGATGGCATCGCCGCCGATTCGACGCCGAATATCGAGACCGTGCTGTTCGCCGACCTGCGCCTGGAAAACCTCGCCCGCGCGCGCAATTCCGGCGCGGTGACCAACCTCAAGGACCGCCGTTTCGACCTCTACCAGGTCCGCTGGTCGCGCACGATGGAAGGCAAATGAGCGAGGAGCCGGCGCCCATAGCCGTTCGCCTGCGCCGTCTTGCCGAACACACCTGGCTGTCACCCGAACAATGGCGGCGCCGCATCCTGTTCTGGACCGGTGCCGTACTGGTCGGCCTGGCGGCGGTGCTCTTCGCGCGTGCCGCCGACTACGCGTACGAGCTTTTCCATGGCGTGACCGAACACAACCGTTTTTGGCCGTTGCTGATCACGCCGACGGTCTTCGCCCTGCTGGCATGGCTGACCCAGGGTGCGCTCCGGGCCACCCGCGGCTCGGGCATTCCCCAGGCGATCGCGGCGCTGAAGGTCGAGGACGAAGGCTTTCGCACGCGGCTGCTCTCGTTGCGCATTGCCGCCGGCAAGATGGCGCTGACCCTGGCCGCCCTGCTTGGCGGCGCGTCGATCGGCCGCGAAGGACCGACGGTGCATGTAGGTGCCGGTCTGCTCTACTCCCTGGGCCGTCGCTTCGGTTTCGCCGATTCGGCCGCTGCGGGCCGCTTTATCCTGGCCGGCTCCGCGGCCGGCCTCGCCGCAGCCTTCAATACACCGCTAGCTGGCGTGGTCTTCGCCATCGAGGAAATGTCCGGCGCCTTCGAGCACCGGATGAGCGGCATTATCCTCACCGCGGTGATCGTCGCCGGCGTGGTCTCGCTTGGCATCCTCGGCAATTACGCCTATTTCGGCCAGATCGACGCCCTGCTGCCACTGGGCAAGGCATGGATCGCCGTGCTGTTGACCGGCCTGCTCGGTGGCCTCGCCGGCGGTCTGTTCGCCCGGGCCATCCTGCCGGGCAAACACGGTTTCCTCGGCATCGTCGGACGCCTGCGCGCACGCTCGCCGATCGTGTTCGCCGCCGCTTGTGGCGTGGCCCTGGTGCTGGTCAGCCTGCTTAGCCATGACGGTGTTTACGGCACCGGCTACGGCCAGGCGCGCGCCATCCTGCAGGGACATCCGGACACCGGACCTTATTTCGGGCTGCTGAAATTCCTCGGCAATATCGCTTCATCCTGGGCCGGCATTCCCGGGGGTATCTTTTCGCCCGCGCTCGCTGTCGGTGCCGGCCTCGGCCAGAACATCGCCGGACTGTTGCCCGGTGCCGATCCGTCGGCAGTCGTCCTGCTTGGCATGGCGGCGTATCTTGCCGGCGTGACCCAGGCGCCGCTGACCGCGGCGGTCATTTCGATGGAGCTGACCGCGAACCAGCAGATGGTGCTGCCGATCATGGCGGCCTGCCTGCTGGCGCGCGGCGCCTCGGCCCTGGTCTGCCGCACGCCGGTGTACAAGGCGCTCGCCGACAACCTGGTCGCCGAGTACGAACGCGAACAGGCACGACAAACCCAAGGAGCACCACGATGACCGCCGCCGACACCCGCTGGGATCATCTCCTCCTCGACGTTCATCTGGCCACACTCGCCGACAACGGCAAGCCTTATGGCGCGATCGAGCATGCCGCGATCGGCTGGAAGAACGGGGCGATCGTCTATGCGGGGCCGCTCGATGGCTTGCCTGGCAATGCCGGCATCCTGGCGCACCGCGTTCAGTCGCTGCCTGGCGTATGGGTGACACCGGGCCTGGTGGATTGCCATACGCACCTGGTCTTCGGCGGCGAGCGTGCCACCGAGTTCGAGCAGCGCCTGGAAGGGGTGAGTTATGAGGCCATCGCCCGTGCCGGTGGCGGTATCGTTTCCAGCGTGCGGGCCACCCGCGTCGCCGATGAAGAAAGCCTGTTCGCCCAATCGCTGCCGCGCGCCCGCGCCCTGCTCGCCGATGGTGTGACCACGCTGGAGATCAAATCCGGCTACGGGCTCGAACCGGATGCGGAACGCCGCATGCTACGCGTCGCCCGGCGCATCGGCGAGACGCTTGGCATCACCGTGCGTACCAGCTTTCTCGGCCTGCATGCGCTGCCGCCCGAATACAAGGAGCGGCGCGGCGATTATGTGTCACTGATTTGCGACACCATGTTGCCGGCGCTGGCCGATGAGGACCTGGTCGATGCGGTCGATGCGTTCTGCGAGGGCATTGGCTTCACGCCCGCGGAAACACGTCGCGTCTTCGAGAAAGCACGAGAGCTCGGTCTACCGGTGAAACTGCATGCCGACCAGCTGTCCGATCTCGACGGCCCGGCCCTGGTTGCCAGCTTCGCCGGCCTGTCCGCCGATCACCTGGAATGGACTAGCGAGGCCAGCGTGCGCGCCATGGCGGCTGCCGGCACCGTCGCGGTACTGCTGCCCGGGGCGTTTTATGCGCTACGCGATACGAAGCTGCCACCGATTGAACAGCTCCGTAAGCACGGCGTGCCGATGGCGGTCGCCACCGACCTCAACCCTGGCACATCGCCGCTGCTATCCCTCAGGCTCGCGATGAACATGGCCTGCACCCTGTTCCGCCTGACCCCCGAGGAAGCCCTGCGTGGCGCCACCGTGCATGCCGCGCGCGCCCTCGGGCTTGATGACCGCGGCACGCTGGAGGTGGGCAAGCGCGCCGATCTGGCGCTATGGGATATCGGCCACCCTGCCGAACTGTGCTACTGGATCGGCGGCAACCTGCTGCGCGAGGTGCGTTTGGCCACTGGCTGAAGCTGGACACTTTCTGAGCAAGACGTGGCAAGCGATTGATCTTCATGGATCGAAGGCAGGTTATCCACAGCTAATCCGCAGAGACCTCCACAGTCGATGTGGATAACCATGCGTGATCTATGCACCACGCGATCCGGAGCTTGGTTCTGGAAAGTCACGGCCTCAAAGGACTCGTCCACAGGGTGGAATCCTACAAGAGGCAGTTGCCGGCAAACCGACAAAAAAAACCCCGCGAATGCGGGGCTTTTTTGCGGAGCCGGTGGTAAGGCTCAGGCCGACTTCTTGCGCGGCGCGACGGCCTTCTTCACGGCCGAGGTCTTGGCCGCGGCGGGCTTGCCGGCGGTGGCAGCCGGAACGACGTCGACGTGCGGACGGCTGTTGCCGTAGCTGGCGCGGTTGATCTTGCCGCGACGGGTCCTGCGATCGCCCTTACCCATGGGTAACTCCTGAATTCGTAATTTTAGCTGGACAGACCGGACATCGTAGCAGTGACGGGGGTTTCTGGCTAGGGATGACTGTGGCTGGCACAGCCATGCGTACCGTCCGGGCACGGGCCGGGGTCGAACTGCACCGTGGCGTGGTTGACGCCGAATCGCTCCTTGAGCACGGCATGGATGGCCACCAGCACCCGTCGGTTGTCACAGTCCGGGTGCAGGTCGACATGCAGGGTCGCCATCCGCGAGCCTGAGGCCAGCTGCCAGACATGGACATGGTGGACATCGCGGATGCCATCGTCGGCCTGGTGCACCGCGGCGGCAACCTCGGCCGGCGTGACGCCCTCGGGGGTGCCCTCGAGCAGGATGTGCGAAGAACGCCGCAACAGCGACCAGGCGCTGCGCAGGATCAGCAGGGACACCACGATCGACAGCACAGGGTCGGCCCAGGTCCAGCCCATCAGGCCCACCGCCAATGCGGCGAGAATGGCGCCGACCGAGCCCATGAGGTCGCCAAGCACATGCAGGCTGGCGCCCGCCATGTTCACGTCGTCCGCATCGTGGTGATGCAAGGTGCGCAGGACCAGTACATTGGCCAGCAGGCCGATCACCGCGACGACCAGCATCACGCCGGAAAGGATCGGCTGCGGCTCGAACAGGCGCTGGATAGCCTCGAAAACGATGAAACCGACCAGGACGAGCTGGGTCAGCGCGTTGACGAAGCCGGCGAGGACCTCCATCCGGCCGTAACCATAAGTCCGTCGCTGATCGGCCGGACGCGCCGCGAAACGCGCACCGCAAAAGGCCAGCAGCAGGGCCAGCGCGTCCACCAGCATGTGACCGGCGTCGGCGAGCAGGGCGAGGGAGCCGGAATACCAGCCGCCCCCCGCTTCGACAATCATCATCGCCACGGTAAGCACGAAGGCGAACAGCAGTTTTCGTTCGCTGCTACCCGCCTCGGCTGCGTGGTGATGGTCGTGCGTGTGGGAATGGGTGTGATCGTGGGCCATGACCGGAATGCTAGGGATCGGCGAGGCCGTTACACAATCACGACGCGGCGCTCAGTGCGCGCATTCGGGACCATGAACATGGCCGGCGGCGCGATCCAGACGCAGGTTCAGGAAATGCGACGAGGCGACCAGCAAGCCACCGATCGTCACCAGCACGCTATGCACCAGCAGCGAATTCGAATGCAGCAAGGTGACACCGAGCAGTAGCAACAACAGGCCCGGAACCCCCAGCGCGATCGCCAGCGGACTGCGATGACGACGGTATCCAGTGCCCAGCGCGAAGCTCGCAAGCAGGCAGGCAAACAGCACGAAACCCTCCTCGAAGCGATGCGAGGCAAGGAAAGTCAGGCCAAGCACCGGCAGCAACGCGAGGACGAAGGGAAGCAACGCGCAATGAACCGCGCAAAGAAAAGACGCCGTCGCGCCCAGCCGGTCGGCAACATGCCACCAGCGTCGGGTTTTCGGTTCATCGGTGCTTGCCATCATGGGGACCAATCGTGACTTCCGGCATACATCAGGCGGTGATGTTACTTTATAACGAACCCAAAGTGAACCTGCCAGGTAGCTGGCAAAGACGCCTCCGGTGCCGTGCCGCCGGGTCACGGCCGCGCCCATCGAAGTCGCGCGGCCATGGCCCCCGGCGGATCATGCGCCATGGCCTGCTATTCGAGGATGTACGGCACTCTATCCAGCCCAAGGTCCCTGGCTGCTTGCAAACGATGATTCCCATCGACGACCGCAAACCGGCCTCCCTCGGCAGTCCTGACCTTGATCGGGTCAATCAATACACCATCCTTGATTCCCTGCTTCGCTCTGTGCAGCCGCTCTGGAATGAGCACACTCCGGCCTGGATCGATGTCCGCCGTTTTCAGGGAAGATTCCTTGCCTGTCGGCGTTTGCCACGTATGGATCTCCTTGTAGTCATATCGCTCCGGTATCGACCACGTCGAACCACCGCCCTCACGCAAGAACAAAGTCTTTTCGTCCTGGACCCAGGCGATATAGGACTTGCGCCCGTCCTTCCAGGTATAGATGTAGGGAATGCCTTCTGCGTAGGCGAAATCACCGTCGAAAGCCGTCTTCACTCCCGCGGGAACCGACGATTGATCCATCTTGCCCCACACGTCCTGCGTGACCTGACGCATCTGGGGTATATCGGCCATCAACAGGTTCGTGGCAGGGTCATAGACCCTTAGCGGCACACCCGGATTGGTCAGCGCCTGATAATAGAAAGGCGCAGCGGGATCACGGTTGCCTGTCACCCACAATTTGATGTCAACCACGGCTCCGGGATTCGGATGATCGCGATAGATAGCGTTGATAATCTGGCTTTCGACGCTCCTCTGAGCCGCCTCAACGCCTCCGTTGGCGCCGCTCGAAAGTGGCGGCAGGGACAAGCCGTTGCTGCTCACATAGGGATCTGCGGAGTAACGCTCGGCCGCTAACCATCGGGGTCCCTTGGCTGCCTGATCTGCTGCCAGGCCCACGGAGTCAGCCACGGGTTGGCCCACATCCTTGAAGCCCGCGTAGTGAATCTCTGTCGTGCCGTCCGACAACATGACCCTGGCTACGGCCGTGTCTTCCATGCCATTGGCTATCTGAAGTCGTCGTATCGCATTTTTCGCACTGTCCGCCGTTGTGAAATCCGCGACGGAGAATACCGCTCGATCCTTGAAGAGCCGATTGAGCGTACTGGAGTAGAACTTACCATTTACCTCCAGCACGGAAGTTTCCACAGGGAGGCTTGCCGGCCATCCCAGCCGCACGTCAATTTGCGCATTGAACGCAACGCGAGGTCGAGGGGCGAACATGACCGCTTGCGCATCCGTCGTGGCTAATTTGAAACTTCGCCCCTTGCCCAGCAAGTAATCGTCATCAAAATGCGCGCTTTTGAGCAATGACTCCAGATTCCCGAGAGACTTTTCGAGAACGACAGGCTCTGGAAACAGCCTGTACTGCGCGTTGGCATTCAGCGAGCCACGCATGATGATCGCAAGCTCATCCGCATCGCTGAAAGGCTGCACCAATCCATCCAGAACGTCTTGCTCGACATCGACCTTCTTCATTGATATGGGGCCACCGGCGCCTACTTCCCCTATGTAGAACTTCCCCGTATCCGCCTCAGTAACCATCCAGAACTTCTTGGTCTCGATATGTTCGACGACCACCGCGCTGACCGAGCGGGCATCGGAAATCCTTTCATCGAGGCCTCCTGCTATGAAAATCTGCTTGAAGTCGTCACTTCCACCCTCGATCGTCGCGCTGATCTGCTCGCGGTAGCGCGGCAAAGTATCGGCCCCAAGCGCCGGAATATCAGTGATCGACGCAGGCTTTATGACGCCATCCTTCACTGTATGAACGACACCGTCGTGGACAAAAGCAGAGCTGCCCGACGCCGGGGTCATGCGCTCCTGGCCAAACCATTTCATGTACCCCTGGATACCCGGAGCATTGATATCCGCCATGAAGCCCGGCGTCTGGACCTGACCGGCGGCCGTGCCACAGGGTATAAGACCCACGCCGCGGCGAGAGCGACAAAGCGCGACCTCCATCGACTTCGGTGAACGTATCCCGGTCGCGTCATCGACCTTCAGCAGAACGGAAGAGCCGTCGTCCCGAATACCGTTCCGATAACTGGCAACGACCATGCCATCGGACTCAAGGATCACCGACCGCCTGCTCTCATCGACCAGCCAACTCCTCCGAGGCAAGGCGGTCTTGTCCTCGAAGACACGCCTTCCCCGCGTGTCCAGCACCGGAATCGTGCCCGGCACACGGCTTGAGAGCTTCCCGTCTCGAGTTACTTTCGTAAGAGGCGGACCGACTAGCCGGCCACTGGCGGAATCCAGCACGTAGTCCCTGCCCGCTGGGTCCTGCCCGATAGCGACATCCGACACGTCGTCGACGATTCGACTTTGACTGGGAGAGTCAATACCCAGTCTCGTGCGTGATGGAATAACCACCCTCTCGGCTCGCTGCATGCCCGGAAGTCTCTTGAACATCGTCGCGCCCTGGCTTGCCAATTCACCAGCCGTGCCAGAAAGCCTGACGACCGCTTTGGACCCCACCTTCCATGCCCCTCGAAGAAGCGGCGCGACACCACCGACGGGATTCAGGCTTGCTATCATCGCGAGAGACGCCTTTCCTACAAGCGTGCCCATCTGTGGCGCGGCAATGCGGAACGTTGCAGCCCCGCGAACCATCGGGACAACCCCTCTACCGACAGCTACCACCGGGGCAAACAACCCACCCGCAAAACCAACGAAGCCCAGTCCGCCGAACACACGAGTCATCGTGTTATCCGACTTCAAATCCCCATACCAGCTGACCGGGTTGAAAACGTCAACGACCGCACGAACAATCTGTCTGGCCTTCCTTTCACCCTCGATCTCCTGCTCAAGGAATGTTCTTCCCGCCAGAGATGCGCGCAATTCATCCCTTGGTAGAATATATCCGGAAATCACCGCCGACCTTCCTTCGAAATCGTAATGCGAAGGTATGCCATCGCTCGCCGATCCGGAGTGCGCCGTGCTCATGGCGCTTATATATTCAAACTCGTACGTTGAAATACCATTAGCTGGCATACGGCGTATGTCCATATCCTTCATACGAACGACATAGTCCTTCGTCTCTCCGCCGTAACCAGCCTCAATCCGAATGGCTATGCCGTCGTCAACCGCCTTCCCCTTCGGTCGATAAAACTTTAGCTGGCCGTAAGCGAGAAACCTCCTGTCTTCCACCGGATACTTGACGAATGATTCTGAAATTATCGTCGCCACGCCATCTATATAATCATCCACGTACGGATAAAGCTTACCCTCCCTTAAGCGACCGATACCTGGAATTGAAATCGCCCCCCTCCGGACCTGTGAGAACACGGCCTTCTGCTCGCTGGTTGCAGATGAATGACATACCCACGCAGCCGGATCCTTACCAAGCTCGCCCGACATATAAACGTCCAGGATCGGATACCCCTTCCAACCCTCCAATGTTGGAACATCGATGAGTGATTTTGGATCGGGGTCTACGGCGGGCCTGAGGTAAAAATCAGCTATCCCTGGGCGCACCTCCTTCATGATCACCCCGGGGTCGTCGCTCCTTTTGTAATAGAACAACCTGGATTCAAGCGCGGTTTTTGCGATATCTTCCCAGGAAAACTCCTTGCTAATCGCAGAAACGGCTTCCTGCAGTTTCTTCCCTTTTACCTCGTACGCCTTGATTGCTGCGTCGATATGTTCCGACGACGTAGCGTTCGCATGGCCCGGTTCAACAATGCCATTTGCCTCCGCCCATTCAAGGACCGGGCCAACGGCCGCCGACGCCATGAACAGCTTTACCGCGTCCGAGGGGTTCGGCTCCGCCGCGAGAGCGAGCAATTGCGCGAAGCCCATGTATCGTGAAGATCCCGGCGCCAGGAATTCCGCGAGCTCCACACCTTGCCTGAGCATCACCCAACCGTGGGACCGGAAGCCGAACTCCCTTGGCACGTCGCGAACCAGAAGGTCTGGCGAAATACCTGCCAACATGGTGTGGGCGACCAGAGGCGCGGACGCCGCGGTCGCCTTGCCCGTGCGAAGCAAATATTTCTCGAACTCCGTGCGTATCCTGGCGTACGACATGCCCTGGGGGACGTTCCGCAGCCATGCCCCGGTCATCCCCGGACCTTCCGGACTCGAATCCATGTGCTGAATGAGCGCACACAACAGGAGTTTTTCGCGAACGGATCGCGAGCACGCTTCATCATCACGGCCTCCGTACCAGCCGAGTACCAGCAAGAGCTTCTTTGCCAACGCTTGCGATACGGACGAGTTCAGAATCTGTTCCATCAGCAAATCCGGCGTCGCGCGAACCTCGCTCTCCTTTTTTCCCGAGATAACGGCCCTCCCAAGGAAGTCCAGGCCGGGCAAGGTCGTCCCAGAGAAAAAATCGCGCATCACAGGCATCATCTTTTCCCAATCCTCCGTCGCCAGCTCTCGCTGGGAAGGTCGTCGATAGTCTCCCAGCCTGGGGCTCTCCGGGACCGCATAGCCCAAACGCCTGATGACATCAACAACCTGCGCGGCAGTGGTCGGAAGGGACGAGGAACCGTCTTCGTACGCCAACACTTCGGCGAGCCTGACTTCGCCATTGTCGCGAATCCTGCCGCCAAGGCGCCTGGCACCCTCGACGCACTTCTGAGCCTTTTCAGCCAATCCGGGAATATTCCTGATGGCCCCATCGAGACGAACCCATTCCCTGTTTTCGCTGAAACACCCTATGGAACCCGTTTCACTGACAATCACATAACCACTCCGATCGATCATCTTCTTTTCAAGCAAGGACAGGAAGGCGGGGTCCTGTGTCATTTCGCGTACACTTGGCA
>DASYLE010000157.1:0-3259 GCA_036009745.1 Luteibacter sp.
GGCGCCGCAGACGATCTTCGCCTTGATGCGGTCGATCGTCTTCTCGTTGAGCGTGCCGCCGAGCGCGCACGGGCTGTAGACGTCCGCGTCGACGTCGTAGATTTCGTCGAGGCCGACTGCGGTGCAGCCGTGATCATCGACGGCCTTCTGCACGAGGTCCTTGTTGATGTCGGTGACGAATACCTTCGCGCCCTGCTCGCGCAGCAGCTTGATGAATTCCATGCCGACGTGGCCCGCGCCCTGCACCGCGTAGCTGTATTTGCCGACATCTTCGTTGCCGTGCTTGTGGCTCAGCGCTGCCATCAATCCCTGCAACGTGCCGAATGCGGTGAACGGCGACGGATCGCCCGAGCCGCCGTGTACCTGGTGCACGCCGGTGACGAATTCGGTTTCGCGGAACACCCACTCCATGTCGTTGACGTCGATACCGACGTCCTCGGCCGTGATGTAGCGGCCGTTGAGCGAATTGACGAAGCGGCCGAAGGCACGGAACAGCGCTTCGGACTTGTCCTTGGAGGGATCGCCGATGATCACGGCCTTGCCACCGCCCAGGTTCAGGCCGGCCACGGCGTTCTTGTAGGTCATGCCGCGCGACAGGCGCAGCACGTCGTTGACCGCGTCCTGCTCGGTCTTGTACGGCCACATGCGCAGGCCGCCCAGCGAGGGACCGAGCACCGTGTTGTGGATCGCGATGATGGCCTTCAGGCCAGCGTCTTTGTTATGGCAAAAGACGACTTCTTCGTGACCCGTGTTGGCGATGGTTTCAAAAATCATCGAACGCAGACTCCAGTGAACTATGGCGGCGCTTGGATGCCGCCAGCAGGTGATAGCCGGTGATGGGAGCCGGCCAAGATAGGGACCTTCGAAAAAAACTCGCCCCAGTGGGGACTGGGGCGAGCTGTTAGTTCCCTAGTTTAGTACCTCGCGCCGAACAGTGTCGTTGCGGCGCAGCAACCCGCGTTCAGTGGTGGTAGTAGCCGCGGTCGTGGCGGACCCAGGTTTCGCGCTCCATCCGCCAGCCACGGCCGGACTGCACCCAGCGCGGGGCGTTGTAGTAGTAGCCCGGGCGCGCCGGGTAATAGCGCCCGCCGACCCAGACGTAGCGAGCACCGGCCCAGTTCCAGTAGCCCGGTGCCCACACGTAGCCGGGGCGGACCACCACGCGCTCGTAGCGCGGCGGCGGCGGACGGGTGCCCACGGTGACCGCGACATAGCTGGCGGCGGGGGCAGGCGGGGCATAGGCGAATGCGCCGACGGCCAGGCCAAGGCCGGCGAGCAGGGCCAGTTTGTGGGTGAGCTTGGTCATCGTCTTCCTCTCCGGGGCGCCACGACGGTGGCGTTACGAGTGTAGAAAACGGCGATCTTAGGTCCTTGTTGACCGGGCCCGTCAGTCTCGTTCAGGTTCGCTTAGGACTTTAAAAGAACGAACGGTCGTGCTATTTTTAAGTCATGGCTACGGTAAACCCCACAAAAGGCGAGTCGACTCGCGAGCGAATCATCGAATCCGCCTACGGCATGGCGCGCCGGGAGGGGCTGGAAGGCCTGACCATCGGCAGCCTTGCCGCTGAGGTCGGCATGTCCAAGAGCGGCGTCTTCGCCCACTTCGGTTCGCTTGAAGACCTGCAACTGGCCCTGCTCGACAGCGGCGCCCGTCGTTTTGTCGAACATGTCTTCACGCCGGCGCTGAAACAGCCTCGCGGCCTGAAGCGCCTGGCCTCCGTGGTCGAGGCTTGGTTCGGATGGGTGCATTTCAATGGCGGCAGCTGTGTGCTGCTCGGCGCGGTCAGCGAATACGACAGCCGGGAAGGCGTGCTCCACGATGCCGTCCTGCGCCAGCAGACCGAATGGCGCCGAGCGCTGGCGAAGTCCGCCACGCTTGCCGTCGAGACCGGCGAGTTGGGTGCCGCGACCGACGTGGAGCAACTGGCCTTCGAGATTTATTCGGTGGTCCTCGGCATGAACCACGATGCCGGGCTGTTCGGTTACGAAGCTGCGCGGCAACGCGCCGAACGTGCTTTCGCACGACTTGTCGGGAGTTACGGCCCATGAACCTCAAACTGTCCACCTTGCGTGTCGGTTACGCGGTCGGCGGCCGTCTTGCGCCGAAGCGCACCGTCGAACACGCGGCGAGCCTGTTTTCCACTCCGCTGTCGAGCAGTCGCGCGCGGGCGGCGGTGGCGATCGCCGAAACCGATGCGCGTCGCCAAACGCTTACAGTCAACGGCGAGCGCATCGCGACCTACGTGTGGGGCGATCCGTCGATTCAGCCGTACGTGCTACTTGTTCATGGCTGGTCGAGCTTCGGCCTGCGTTTCCAGCCCTGGGTCGCGCAACTGCGCGCGCTCGGCTATGCCCTGGTGAGTTTCGACCAGCCGGGTCACGGCATGAGCACGGGGAGCCGCTGTCTGCTGACCGATTTCGTCCGCACCGTACGCGAGGTCGGCAGCCACTACGGCAATGCCGCGGCGGCGATCGCGCATTCGCTCGGCGGTGCCGCGGTGACCATGGCCATGGGCGCTGTATGGCGTGCCGAACGCGTCGTGCTGATTGCACCGGCGTCCGATCCGGTTGATGCGACGCGACGCTTCGCGCGGATCGTCGGGTTGAGCGAGCATCTGCGCGAACGCATGCACGCGACCTTCGAACGACGCACCGGTGTGAACATCCATGACCTGCAGGCGCATCGGCACGCGCTGGCTTTTTCGCAACCGGCACTGATCGTGCACGACCTGGACGATCGCGATGTGCCGTGGCAGGAGGGCGAACGTTATGCGCGGTTCTGGCCCGGCGCGCGCCTGCTGACGACCCAGGGACTTGGCCACCGGCGCATCCTGGAAGATAGCTCGGTGATGGATGCATCGCTGGCATTCCTGCAGGGTGAGACGATCGGCGAGCGCGTCGTTTCAACGCATGCGTTGCCCTTCGGCCTGATCTGACATTTCGCCACTGGATTCCCGCGCAGGCCCATTGCTGTCCGGGGAAAAACGCGACCTACAGTGACGGTCTGGCGGCGAAGGTCAATCAAGGTCAAGACGGCGATCGGGAAGTCACGGCCTCAAAGGACTCGCGAACAGGGTTCGCTCCCACAAGGTCGCGGCAACCTGCTCCTGTGGGAGCGAACCCTGTTCGCGAGTCCTTTGAGGCCAGACCTCTCACGCTGGCCACCATGGACACACGGCGATCAGGCGGATCGTGCCGGCGACAATCGCGGAAGACGCAGGATTCGTTTATAGCCGCACCTGGAAACGGTAGTGGCCGG
>DASYLE010000158.1:0-1986 GCA_036009745.1 Luteibacter sp.
GGCGACGCTGCAGACGGTCGCCGAGGAAAAATGCACCGGCTTGCACGGTGTACCGACGATGTTCATCGCGGAACTCGAGCACCCACGCTTCCACGAGTTCGACCTCGGTAGCCTGCGCACCGGCATCATGGCCGGATCGCCATGCCCGATCGAGGTGATGCGCCGCGTCGTCGACGAGATGCACATGGCCGAGGTCACCATCGCCTACGGCATGACCGAGACCAGCCCGGTCAGTTTCCAGACCGTGCCGGAAGATCCGTTGGACCGGCGCGTCAGCACGGTGGGACGGATCCATCCGCATGTCGAGGTGAAGCTGGTCGACGGGCAAGGCCTGGTCGTGCCGCGCGGCACGCCGGGCGAACTGCTGACGAGGGGTTACTCGGTCATGCGCGGCTATTGGGACGATGAAGCGAATACGCGTGCTGCGCTCGACAGTGCGCGCTGGATGCATACCGGCGACCTCGCGGTACTCGACGAGGAGGGCTACTGCAGTATCGTCGGGCGGCTCAAGGACATGATCATTCGTGGTGGCGAGAACGTCTATCCGCGCGAGATCGAGGAATTCCTCTATAGCCATCCGAAAGTGCGGGACGTGCAGGTGTTCGGCGTGCCGGACCGCAAGTTCGGTGAGCAGGTATGTGCCTGGATATGCCTGCGCGAGGGTTGCGAAGCGAGCGTGGCGGAAATCCAGGATTACTGCCGGCGCCACCTCGCGTACTACAAGGTGCCGCACTACGTGCGTTTCGTCGACGACTTCCCGATGACGGTGACCGGCAAGGTGCAGAAATACGTCATGCGCGAGGCGATGGTCGAGTCGCTTGGCGAACAAGCCGCTTCGTAGGTTCCCTCAAAGCCGCTCTTCCCCTCTCCTTGAGGGAGAAGCTGCCGTGAGGGTGAGCCTACGGAGCGCGGCGACGCGAAAGCGTGGTGACCACCTCATCGACGATCGCCTCTGGCGTCGCGTCGATATCGACACGGATGGCTTCCCCGGGCCCGGGCTCTTCCAGCGTATCGAGCTGGCTGCGCAGCAGGGCAGGGTCGAAGAAGTGACCCTTGCGCGCAAGCAGGCGGGCGTGGAGCACGGCGAAACTGCCGTGCAGGTAGACGAACGACACATCGTCATGACCGTCCCGCAGGATATTGCGGTAGCCCGAGCGCAGCGCCGAACTGGCAACCACCAGGTCCTTCCCCGCATCGCGGCGCACCGCCATCGCGGCGACGATCGCCGCCAGCCATGGCTTCCGGTCGTTATCGTCCAGCGCGATGCCCCGGCGCATTTTCTCCCGGTTGGCTTCGCTGTGCAGCGAATCGGCGTCGAGGAACTCGCAGCCCAGCCGCTTGGCCAGCAACTCGCCGATCGTGCTCTTGCCACTGCCCGATACACCCATGACGACGACAATCATCCGTCTTGCTCCCGCAGTACCATTAGTGGCTCCGCCCACCCAGGATTCTCACATGGACTGGATCGACCTTCGTAGCGACACCGTGACCCAGCCCACCGATGCGATGCGTGAAGCCATGCTGCGCGCGCCCGTCGGCGACGACGTCTATGGCGAGGATCCCACGGTCAACGCCCTGCAGCGCCGGCTGGCCGATGATCTCGGCTTCGAGTCCGCGCTGTTCGTGCCGACGGGAACGCAGAGCAACCTGCTCGCCCTGATGAGCCATTGCGAGCGCGGCGACGAATACCTGGTCGGCGCCGACGCGCACACCTATCGCTTCGAGGGCGGTGGCGCCGCGGTGCTGGGTTCGATCCAGCCGCAGCCCATTCCCCATGCCGCCGATGGCAGCCTGCCGCTGGACCAGATCGAGGCGGCGATCAAGCCGATCGACCCGCATTTCGCGCGCACGCGGCTGCTGGCGCTGGAGAATACCTGGCATGGTCGCGCCTTGCCGCGCGATTACGTGCATGCGGCCGGGGCATTGGCGAAGAAACACGGTCTCGGCTTCCATCTCGATGGCGCACGGCTGTTCAATGCGGCGACG
>DASYLE010000159.1:0-4488 GCA_036009745.1 Luteibacter sp.
CCCGGCGGCCTTTTCTTTTCGGGACGGTGGTCGCGTACTCGCACGTATGGACGTGCTAACGGCCCTTGACTTTTCCATAGGCATTTTTGCCGCTATGCTTCGGATCTCCCCCCGATGATCTTTCAGGCGTTTTGACGCTACGGAGACCATCGCGCTCTTTACTCAGGTTCTTACGAGGTTCCACCATGCGCAGCATCGTCTTGTCGCTGATGTCCGTGGCAGCGCTGGCTCTGGCCGGCTGCAACAGCTCTTCCGATTCGTCGCCGAAGGCGGCTGCGGAAAGCGCCGCCCCCGCCGCCCCGGCCAATATCGTTTCCGGCACGGTTTCGCTGCGCGACGCCAGCCAGACGGTGTCCGGCAATGCCAAGCTCGACCTCAAGCTGGTCGACGTCTCGACCCAGAGCGCCGCGCCGCTGGCGACCAAGACGATCCAGCCACTGACCCTGCCGGCATCGTTCCAGCTTGAGTTCACCCCGGGCGACGTGAATCCGGCCGACATCTATGTCGTGCAGGCCGTGGTCACCGACGGCGATCGTCGTTTCACCCAGGCGCTGCAGACGCCGGTGCTGACCAAGAACGCGCCGTCGGCGAACCTCGCCATCCAGCTGGTCAGCGAAATGACGCCAGGCGAGAAGGAACTGGCCGCGTTCACCACCGTGCAGAAGAACATCGGCGCGATGAAGGTGAAGTCCGGCACCGCGCTGGCTTCGGACAAGGAATCGCGTGGCTGGCAGGTATTCTCCAAGGGCAACGACGTGCAGTTCGTGCGTGAGTTGGTCGACTACGGCGACAAGGGCTTCAGCAGCACCGACTTCGCCTACAAGGGCGGTAAGCCGTGGGTCATCGTGCAGCAGAAGAAGTCTAGCAAGGACGCCAAGCCGAGCTCGACCGAGCGCGCCGGCTGGAACGACGCGGGCGAACTGGTCCTGAAGCAGAGCGAAGCGGGCGGTAAGCTCGACACGCTGAGCGACGACGAGGCCAACAGCCTGCGCAAGGCGGCCGAGGACATGTATTCGCGGGCGACCAAGACGAAATAACCATCTGGAAGTCCAAAAAAAACCGGCGCATGCGCCGGTTTTTTTTTCCTGTGTGTGGGAGAGAACCCTGTTCGCTCCCACAAGGGACTCCTGCGGTGTTGGATCAGAACCCCAGCTTCACACCCACATTGAGGCTGTTGTACTTCTGGCTATCGTCGCTGAAGCGGCCGTTGTAGGCGACCCAGCCGCTGAGGTTCTGGCTGAACTGGGCGAGCAAGCCGACGTCGGCGGTGCCCCAGGTCTTGTCCGGCGAGAAGCCCTGCAGGTCGAAGCGGCCGCTGAGCGAGGTCAGGCCGGCGTCGATGTCGCGCGGGTCGGCCTTGCTGTCGTGGTTCCAGGCCAGCTCGGCGTACGGGTGCAGCATGGTGCCACCGGTCTGCCAGTTGCCCTGCAGGCGCCAGCCGAGCGTGCCGATCTGGGCCTGGCGGCGCTGCTTGCCGAAGGCCATCGCGGTGCTGTCGTTGCCGTATTCGTTGTAGCCGGTGACGCGGATGTCCTGCCACTCGTAAATGGCGAACGGGCCGGTCTTGACCGAATCGCTACCGAACCACCAGCCGCCGGTCAGGGCCGCGCCGTAATGCGAGCCATCGGTCTTGCCGCTTTCGGTGCGGCGGTCGGCGCCGAGGTCGATGGTGCGGTCGATATCGGTGAAGCTCAGCTGGCCGAAGCTGCCGTAGCCGCCGAAGTAGCCGCCGCCGTTGTGGTACATCACATAGCCGGAACCGGCGATGTCCTGCATCTTGTAGCCGCCACCGCCGGAGAAGTCGGCGTTGTTCTGCGCGATGCCCAGCGCGACACCGGCCGAGACGTTATCGGTCGCGCGCACATCGGCGCCGATCGCCAGGTTGACGTTGTCGCTGTCGGCCTTCGGCGAGGTCTCGCCGGCCTTGAAGCGCTGCTGGCCGTAACCGACCGAGGCGAACAGGCGGGTGTCGCTGCCGAAGTTGTCCGCGAGCATCTGGTCGCGCAGGGTACCGGTCAGCGCGGCGTTGGAAGCCAGCGGCGCCTCGCCGAGCAGGGAGATCTTCTGCGGCGCGGTGATGATCGACTCGGCGTACTGGGCGAGCAGGGCGTGGGCGGCGACGGTCGGGTGGATGCCGTCGGCGAACAGGTAGGTCTTGCCGGCATCCGGCGCGACCAGGGTGCCCGGCGTGCAGGCGATCGAACTGGCCACCGTGCACGCTGGCGTGGTCACGTTGGTGAAGCCGTAGCGACCCGGGTCGGCGATCACTTCGTTGAGCAGGGTATAGGTGTTGAGCGACACGATGCCCTTGCCGAGCTTGGCGATGCCGCCATTGAGCACACCGTTGTAGAGCACGCCCAGCGTGCCAGCGCCGGCAGCGAACGCGGGGCCACCGGCACGAACGCCGGGCGTCTTGCTGACGTCGGGCAGGTTGAAGACCAGGATGGTCTTCGCACCGGCGTCCTGCAGGGCCTTGATCGCGCCCACTTCCTGGGTCGCCGCGGTGGCGACGTTGATCTGCGCCTGGACCGGGTCGGTGCCGGCGTTAAGCAGGTCGTTCGCGCCGATCCACACCGAGTACATCGCCTTGCTGTCGGCATGGCCGCCATTGGCCGCCAGGTAGCCGCCGACCTGGGTCAGCAGCGATGGCGTCGGCACGTCGATGCCCGCACGGGCGCCGCCCCAGGCGTAATCGGTACCGCCGGTGATCGACGGGGCCAGCGAATTGCCGAAGTAACCGGCGATATTCTCGATCGCCACCGTGCCCGGGTTGGTGGTGAAGCGCGTCGCCACCGGCGAGCCGCTGGCCAGCGACACATTGCCGTCGTCGCTCAGGCTGTCGCCAAAGACCACGACCTTGCTGAACTCGGTAGCGGCGGCGCTGGTGCTGATCAACAAGGCAACCGTGATGGCGCCGGCAAGATGGCGGATACGCATGGGGCAGACTCCGGAAGGCATGTTAGAGAAATGTTACGGTAATGCATAACATACGCAAGCGCATGCTGCGCTGCGGCGTAGGTGATCTCTAACAGCAGTTGTCCGGGAAGACGGACGCGGTCGCCAGCCGACTCTGTCAGCTGGCGACCGGATAGAGCCCGCTTAGCGCTTCAATGCCTTGGAGAAGGCATCGGCGAAAGCGTTGTTGGCCGGCGGTGCGGCGGGCTTGGGCATGGCGTTGCCGCCACGGGCGTTGCCGGCACCGCCGCGATTGCCGGGTCGCTGCTCGTCACGCTGGGCCGGACGGCCGGTGCGGGCTTCGCCCGGCACGTCGTCCAGACGCATGCTGAGGGCGATGCGTTTGCGCGGCAGGTCCACTTCCATGACCTTGACCTTGACGATGTCGCCGGCCTTTACCGCGTCGCGTGGATCCTTGACGAAGGTGTGCGAGAGCGCCGAGACGTGGACCAGGCCGTCCTGGTGCACGCCGATGTCGACAAAGGCGCCGAACGCGGCCACATTGGTCACGCGGCCTTCCAGGACCATGCCGACGGCAAGGTCCTTCAGGTCATCGACGCCTTCGGCAAAGGTCGGCGCGGTGAACTCCGGACGCGGGTCGCGGCCGGGTTTTTCCAGCTCTTTGAGGATGTCGCGCACGGTCGGCACGCCGAACTTCTCGTCGGTGAAGTCCTCCGGCTTCAGTCCGCGCAGGAAGCTGCTGTCACCGATGACCTGCTTCACCTCGCGGCCGCACTGCTTGAGGATGCGCTCGACCACCGGATAGGCCTCGGGGTGCACCGAGCTGGCATCCAGCGGGTTGCTGCCATTGCCGATCTTGAGGAAGCCGGCGCACTGCTCGAAGGCCTTGTCGCCCAGGCGCGGCACCTTGAGGAGGTCCTTGCGGCTGGGGAAGGGGCCGTTCGCGTCGCGGTGCTTGACCACGTTCTCGGCGACGCTGGCGGACAGGCCGGCGACGCGGGCCAGCAGCGGTGCGGAAGCGGTGTTGACGTCGACGCCGACCGCGTTCACGCAGTCCTCGACCCGGGCGTCCAGCGCACGAGCCAGCTTCACCTGATTGACGTCGTGCTGGTATTGGCCGACGCCGATCGCCTTGGGCTCGATCTTCACCAGTTCGGCGAGCGGGTCCTGCAGGCGACGTGCGATCGACACGGCGCCGCGGATCGAGACGTCGACGTCGGGGAATTCCTTGGACGCCAGTTCGGAGGCGGAGTACACCGAGGCGCCTGCTTCGCTGACGACGATCTTGGCCAGCTTGAGCTCGGCGTGCTTCTTCATCACCTCGCCGACCAGCTTGTCGGTCTCGCGCGAGGCCGTGCCGTTGCCGATCGCGACCAGGTCGATATTGTGCTGCTTCGCCAGCATGGCGATGCGCTGGATCGACTGGTCCCACTGGTTGCGCGGTTCGTGCGGGTAGATGGTGTCGGTGGCGATCAGTTTGCCGGTGGCGTCGACCACGGCGATCTTGCAGCCGGTGCGGATGCCCGGATCCAGGCCCATCACCGTCTTGCTACCGGCCGGGGCGGCCAGCAT
>DASYLE010000160.1:0-16978 GCA_036009745.1 Luteibacter sp.
CTCAGCGGCAGCTTCGCGATGATCCGCCTGTTCGACCAGAGCGTGGTGGTCGACCTGGAAGGCGTGCGCGCGCTGGCGTTGGACGACTACGCCGTGGAAGTCCTCGCCCATGAAATCGGCCACCATGTGCTGGCGCCGGCGAGCGCTAGCGATCAGTTTCGTCTGCTCGCGCGGATACGCCGCGCCTTGCCCACCCTCGAGGCGCAGGCGCCCCTCGTCGCCAATCTTTATACCGACCTGTTGATCAACGACCGGCTGCAACGACGTGCCGGCCTGCGCATGGCGGATATTTATCGCCGGATCGCGGCGAATCGGCCTCCGACGCCACCCGGCGCGGTCTGGACGCTTTACATGGGGATCTATGAAGAGCTCTGGCGCCTGCCGTGCGGCAGCCTTGGCGGACCCGGCGACGATGCGGCCACGCTGGGCGACGCATGGCTTGGCGCCCGCCTGATCCGTGTCTATGCGGATGACTGGATGCACGCCGCCGGTCGCTTCGCCACCCTGGTACTGCAATACCTGGTTGCCGATACGGGTGAGTCCCCGCTGGCGCTGCTGCACGATACGCGGCTGGCCGGCGATCGCTGCGATCCGGCCGGCGTGCTCGACGTCGAAGCAGACGAACTCGAGGGCGCCGTCCATCCGGGCGACGATCCTGCGATCACCGGTGACGATCGCACCGGCCCGACCGAGCCGGCTGTGGCCCCCCAGGGCAGCGGCCAGATGCGCGAGCCCTTTGAATACGGCGACATCCTGAAAGCCGCCGGCAACGCCGCGTCCGATCACGATATCGCCGTCCGCTACTACCGCGCCCGCGCCTTGCCCGACCTGGTGCGCTTTCCCACGCGCGTACACCGCGAGGCGCCGGAACCCTTGCCCGAAGGCCTGGAGCCGTGGGATATCGGCGATCCGCTGGACGATATCGACTGGCTGCAGAGCCTGATCGCATCGCCGCAGCCGATTCCCGGTGTGACCACGGTGCGTCGCGTGGAAGGCACGTCGCCTGGCCGCGAGCGTCAGCGTACGCCGGTCGACCTGGACGTCTATGTGGACAGTTCAGGCTCGATGCCCGATCCGACGCAGCGGATTTCCTACCTCGCCCTGGCCGGCGCGATCGTCGCGCTTTCGGCGTTGCGCTCGGGCTCGCGGGTGCAGGTCACCTTGTGGAGCGGCAAGCCCCAGGTCATCGACACGGCCGGTTTCGTCCGCGACGAGGATCGTATCCTGCGCGTGCTGACCGGCTATTTCGGCGGCGCCACCTGCTTTCCGATCCATCGCCTGCGCGAGACCTTCGCCCATCGGCAACCGGGCGACCGGCCCGTGCATATCCTGATGATTTCCGACGACGGCATCACGACCATGTTCGACCGCGACGAACGCGACAACAGCGGTTGGGACATTGCGGCACAAGCATTGGCGAAGGGCGGGGCCGGTGGCACGATGGCACTGAATATCCGCGCTGAGTGGGAAAAGGACAGTCGGTGGGCGCCAGCGCTCGTCCGTGCGCGCGATGAGCAGGGCTGGCACATCCACCCGGTCGCACAGCAGGAACAGCTGGTCGACTTCGCGCGAGCCTTTGCCCGCATGCACTACGCCGACGACCGATGAACGAGCTGATCGTGCTCTGGCGGGTGACCACACACTGCAACCTGGCCTGCGGTTTCTGCGCGTACGATCGCCGCCTTGCCTTGCCGCGACAGGACGCCGACTTGGACGAAGCGCTCCGCTTCGCCGCGATTCTGGCGGCCTGCGTGCGGCAGACCGGTCGGCGGGTACTGCTCAGCTGGATCGGCGGCGAGCCGCTGTTGTGGAAACCTCTATGGGAGGTCTGCAGTGGACTTGGAACGCATCCCGGCATGGCGATGAGCGCGACCACGAACGGCAGCACCCTGCATCGCGCTTCGGAACGTCTGCGTGTACTCGAACACTTCGACGAAGTCACGGTCAGTGTCGATGACTTCGCCAGCGGCCACGAAGCCATGCGTGGAAACGCCGGCGGCTGGACCCGGTTGCGCGATGCGGTGAAGGCACTCGACCGCGACCGCGTCCTTGCAGGCCGGACCATACGCCTTCGCGCCAATGTCGTGCTGATGCGACAGAACCTGGCCTCGTTCGACACCTTGTGCGACGAGCTTGCCGACTGGGGCGTCGATGAAATCAGCTTCAACGCCCTTGGTGGCCGCGATCGACCGGAGTTCTTCGAGGGCCGTGGCCTGCGGTCGGACGACCTGGCCGTGTTGGGCGACAAGTTACCGGCCATGCGGGCACGGCTGGCCGCGCGCCGGGTACGCCTGTGTGGAAGCCAGGCTTATCTGGAACGACTCGGGGCAAACGCCAAAGGACGCGAGCTTGCCATTGACGACTGCGCGCCGGGCCGCTCGTTCCTGTTCATCGACGAGCATGGCTCGATTTCGCCGTGCAGCTTCAGTAGCGACACCTATGGCATGCCGCTGTCGTCGATCCGGAGCGTCGACGATTTGCTGGCCCTGCCACGACGGTACGCCGATGCGCGGCAACGGCTGCGTGCAACGGCCTGCGACGACTGCCGCGCCAATCACCTTTACGGCAAGTTCGAGGTATGACGATGCCACGCCAGGGACCCTTGCTGGAACGACTGACCCACCGTCTCGCCGAGACGCCCCCCGACTTCCTCGACGAGCCGGCGATCGGCGGACAGGGCGCAGCCGTGGTGGCCGCGGTCGTGCACGATCTGCTGCGATTGCACGGCCATGCTGCCTCACGTGAGGCGCTGAAGCGTTTCGAGGCACGCGATGCGACCACCGACCGCAATCGGCTTGCACTGGCCTTGATCGCTTGCTGGCTGCTTGCCGACGACTGGTTCGTAAGTGCGTCGATCGATGGTGGCGCCTTGCTGCAGTTCCTCGGCGAAGAGTCCGCGATCCTTGCGGCGATGACGCCGGCTCCGCGCTTCGTGCACGATCCGGACCGGCGCGAGGAACTGGCTCGGACCTGCCTGGCGCGGCTCGACTTCGTGCCCGAGGGTGAAACCGGGGCGCAGGCCAACGACCGGCTGAGCAGCATCAGCGGCGCCGAACGCCAGCGCCTGCTCGCTGCCTCGCGCGAGATGGAGGCGCGCGCCCACGCGGTACGCGAGGCGCTGGTGAAGAAGGCCGCCGAAGAGTCGGCGGACAAGTGGAGCCGCGAGTGACCGAGCCGACCGACGAGGATCGCTACCCGACCCTCAGCGAAGGCGGTCGACGTATGCTCGACTGGCTGCGCGAACACCCGTCGGCACCGGTATTTCGCAACCGCAGTGGCAACCGCCTGCGCGGAACCGACATCGCCGCCCTGATGCTTTTCGACGATGAGGTTACGCACGCGAAGCCTCATCGGCATGACGAACTCGAACCTGCATGGTGTAGCGACTTCGTTGCCGAGGTCTTCGACCACGTGCCGTACTACCGCGCGATGGGTCTTCCGCCTCGTCGCTTCACCGACCTGCCCGTCGTATCGCGCGCGGATCTCTCCGCTGATATCGCGCGCTTCGTGCCTGACAATATTCCGCTCGAACGCCTCATCAATTTCCGCACCACCGGCACGACCGGTCATCCACTGCTCATTCCCTCGCATCCGCAGGTCGCCGGCCGTTACCTGAGCTTTCACAAGCGGGCACTTTCCCGCCATGGCATCGTACCCACGCATGGGAGTGGCCAGGTCGGTGTGGTCCTGCTCGGTCATCAGCGGCGCTGCTTTACCTACGTTTCGGTGACGCCGACGATGGGCGAATCCGGCCTGGTCAAGCTCAATCTTCATCCTGTCGACTGGCGCGATCCGGTGGATCGTTCGCTTTATCTCGAAGCGCTCGACGCCGAGTTCATCGCCGGTGACCCGATATCGTTCGCCGAATTGCTGCGCCTGCCGGCTCGCTTGCGTCCACGCGCACTGATGTCCGTATCGATGGCCCTTTCGACGGGCCTCCGGAAAGCCCTTGAAGAGCGCTACGGTTGCCCCGTGCTGGATCTGTACTCGATGAACGAGGTCGGCCCCGTCGCGGTGTACGACGCGAAACTTGGCGGTCATGTCCTGCTGCAGCACCGACTCTTCGTTGAAGTCCTCGACGACGCTGGCCATCGCGTCGCCGATGGCACGCGTGGGGAAATTGCCGTTACCGGGGGTTTCAACTTCTGCCTGCCCCTGCTTCGTTACCGCACCGGCGACTTTGCCGCGCTGGAGCGGCGAGAGGGTGAGGTCGTCCTGCGCGGATTGGCCGGCCGCGCCCCGGTGCGTTTCCGCACCGCGCCCGGCGCATGGGTCAACAATATCGACGTGACCCACGCGGTCGATCATCTGCCGCTTTCCCACTACGCCTTGAACCAGCGGGCCGATGGCTCGCTGCACTTCTTGCTGAGCCGTCGCGACGCGAGTCATGCTGAACCGATCCGCTCAGCACTCGCCTCGCTGATGGGCGAGCTGGCACTCACCATCGAGCTTGTCGACGGCGACGACAAGACCGTGCAATACCGTTCGGACGTGGACGAAGCGCACGCATGAGCCCACTGGAAATCCTGGCGAATGCCATGGCGACGGCGTCGATCCTGCTCGCCGGCCGCAACAGCGTACATACCTGGTGGACCGGCATCATCGGGTGCGCCGTTTTCACGGTCGTGTTCTACGACGCGCACCTGTATGCGGATGCCGTGCTCCAGGTGTTCTTCGTCATCGCCAGTATCGTCGGCTGGTGGGAGTGGTTGCATGGCGATCATGGCGCACCGCTGCATGTGCGTCGCTTGCCGGCACGCACGCTGCTGCTGCCCGCGCTAGCCGCGATCGTCGGCAGCGTGGGCTACGGCCTGCTGCTTCACCGCTACACGCAAGCGTATGCGCCGTTCGCCGATTCGACCGTGCTGGCTTTCAGCATCCTCGCCCAGTTGCTGCTGATGCGTCGGCGCCTGGACACCTGGCCCTTCTGGCTACTGGTCAACACCATCGCGGTACCGCTCTATGCGAGCCGCGGTCTGTACCTGACATCGGCGCTTTACCTGGCGTACTGGATCAATGCGCTGGTGGCGTGGCGCGCCTGGCGCAAGCTGGCAACGGAACAGGCGTGATGGAACACCGCTTCGGTACCGGCCTCGTCGTCGGCAAGTTCTGTCCTCTGCACCTTGGGCATGAACACGTGATTACGTGCGCGCTTCGTCACTGCGGGCGTCTGTTCGTACTGAGTTATACCCAGCCGGAATTCCCGCGATGCGACGCCGACGCCCGCGAACGCTGGTTGCACGAGCGCTTTCCCGATGCGATTTCCCTGGTACTCGATGATGCGATCCTGGCCAGGATATGCGCCGCACGCGGTCTCACGTTGCGCCGGCTACCGCATAACGACGACAGCGAGATCGCGCATCGGGATTTCTGCGGATGGGTATGCACGGAGCTGCTTGGCACGGCGGTCGATGCGGTCTTCACCAGTGAAGACTATGGCGATGGATTCGCCGATGCACTGACGAACTGGTTTTCGCGGCATGGCGAAGCGCGCGCGGTGACACATGTCAGCGTGGACAGGGCGCGCGGCGCGTTTCCGATCTCCGGCACGGCAGTGCGCGAGGATCCCCACGGATCGCGTGACTGGCTTTCGCCCGCCGTCTATGGCGACTTCGTCGATCGCATATGCATCCTCGGCGGCGAGTCCAGCGGCAAGACCACCCTGGCTGCGCTGCTCGCCCAAGCGCTCGATACGACCTGGGCCGCCGAGTATGGGCGTGAGCTGTGGGTGGCGCGGAAGGGCGAACTGGCTTTCGACGACTTGCTGCATATCGCCCGTACGCAGCGCGCACGGGAAAACACGCTGGCACGACAGGCGCGGCGATGGCTGGTTTGCGATACCGGTCCACTGACCACCCTGGGTTACAGCCACTCCATGTTCGGCCGCGCCGACCCGGAGCTGGAAGCGTTGGCCGGTCAGGCCTATGCACATGTCTTCCTCTGCCGGCCGGACTTTCCTTTCGTGCAGGATGGCACCCGGCGCGACGAAAGCTTCAGGCAGCGCCAGCACGACTGGTACATGCGCGAACTCGAACGTCGCGGCATCGTCTATCAGGAACTGGAAGGTCCGCTATCCACGCGCATCGCCTGCGCGATGCGCGCGTTGTCCGACTAGGCGTCGGCCGGAGCCTTCTCGCTTTCCGGCATCCGGCGGAACGGAAACAACTGCTGCCTGATGAAGCCGTCCGGCATGTAGTCGCCGACCACGCCGTACTTCTCGGGAAATTTCCTGGTCGACTTCACCGCGGTGCCGAGCAGGTAATCGATGAAGGCATAGTGCGCGGCGTAGTTCCTGTCGATGGCTTCCTCGTCCGAGGCGTGATGCCAGTGATGGAAATCGGGCGTGACCACGATGTACTTCAGTGGGCCCCAGGGCAGATGGACGTTCGAATGATTGAACACCGCCTGGAAGCCGACGACGATGATGTAGGCATTCATCACTGCTTCGCTGAAGCCGAGGACATAGAGCGGGGCCAGCACCAGCACGCGCGTCACGATCAGTTCGAGCATGTGTTGGCGCGATCCGGCAAGCCAGTCCATGGTTTTCACGCTGTGATGCACGGCGTGGAATTTCCAGAGGAAGGGCACCTCGTGATACGCGCGATGCGTCGCGTATTGCGACAGGTCGGCGACGAGGACGCAGAGCAGCAGCTGGGGCACGAAGGCGATGTTCTTGACGAACATCTGGAAATCGCTGTTCACCAGCCAGCCGAAGGCATGATGAAGCAAATAGTTCACCACCAGCAGCGCCAGGCCGACGATGAAATGGTTCACCGCGAAGTGCTTCATGTCGGTCTGCCATTCGAAACGGAACACCGACTGGCCGCGGTACAGCGGGAAGAGTTTCTCCAGGACCACGAAGACCAGGGTCGAGCCGAGCAGATCCAGGATGAACCAGTCCAGTCCCAGATAGGGCGTGTGATCGGGAAAAGCGCCTACCGGGACGCGTGAGCCGCCCAGTGCCACCGCGATGACGACAAGACCAAAGGTCGCGACATTAAGGTTGCGCTGCCGGCCCAGGATCACGTTGGCGAGCGACATGCCGCCCGCGATCAACAAGGCGCCCAATAGCAACTGGCGCAGGACGTCCACGGAGTAGTTGGCGCGAAGCTCCGGCGTTGTCAGGTATTGCGGGTAGTGGAAAGCGACGACGGCCAGTAGCGAAAGCACGCCGAGCGAAAAGGCGATCACCGTGCTGACCATGGCCTTGCCAGGCTTCAGTTCGCCACTACGGCCAAGCAGTCCGCGGGTTTCATCCACCACGGCACGCGCGCGGTCGACCGGTGCCTTGATCGTGGTATCGGTCACTTTCTTGAATGACGACGGCATGTCTTCCTTTCCCTTTGGTAGTGCGGAATGACGAATCACTTGCCGATGCAGAACGAACCGAAGATCGCGCCAAGCAGGTCGTCGCTGGAGTAGGTACCGGTGATTTCGCCGAGGACGTGTTGGGCGTGGTGGAGCTCTTCGGCCGCCAGTTCGCCGGCGCGTTGTTCTTCCAGGGCCTTGTCCGCGCGCTCGAGGTATTCGGCAACGCTTTGCAGCGCAACGACGTGGCGGCGGCGCGCGCTGAAGGCGCCTTCGCCGGCGCCAGCGGTCGCCATCGATTTCAGGGTGTTCCGTAACGCATCGAGCCCGGCCCCGGTTTTGGCGGAGAGCCAATGCCAGGAGACGCCGTTGCGCTGGTCGACCGTGGCGAGGGTGGCGTCGAGGTCGATCTTGTTGACGACGACGATGCGAGCCGCGTGTTCGGGCACGCCGGTGAAATGGGCGAGGTCGTCGTGGGCATGCAGCCGATCGGTGACCAGGACGGCGACGTCGCAGCGTTCCAGTTGCGCGCGTGCGCGGCGTACGCCTTCGCGTTCGACGATATCGCTGGTTTCACGCAGGCCCGCCGTATCGGCGAGTTCGAGGGCGACGCCGTCGAGGTTCAGGACTTCGCGCAGCACGTCGCGTGTCGTGCCGGGAATCGCGGTGACGATGGCGCGTTCGCTGCCGGCGAGTGCATTGAGCAGGCTGGACTTGCCGGCGTTCGGGCGACCGACGATGGCGACATTGAGTCCGTCGTTGAGGCGTACGCCGCGCTTCGCTTCGCGCAGCAGTGCCGCAAGGCGTTGGCGCAGGTCGGTCATCTGCGCGCCGATCGCCGGGTCGGCGAGGAAATCGATTTCCTCTTCGGGAAAGTCGATCGCTGCTTCGATATGCACGCGCAAGGTGATCAGTGCCGCGAGCAGCTCGTCGACCTTGTGCGAGAACACGCCCTCCATCGAACGCAATGCCGCGCGGGCACCGGCTTCGGAGCGCGCCGCGATCAGGTCGGCAACCGCTTCGGCCTGGGCCAGGTCGAGCTTGCCGTTGAGGAAGGCGCGTTCGGTGAACTCGCCCGGTCGGGCCAGGCGCGCGCCGATCGCGCAGACCCGACGCAACAGCGCGTCGAGAAGCACTGGACTGCCGTGGCCCTGGAGTTCGAGGACGTCTTCACCGGTATAAGAGGCGGGGCCGGGAAAGAACAGCAACAGCCCGCGATCGATCAGTTCGCCGTCGCCTCCACGAAAGGCGGCGAAGTGCGCATGGCGTGGCGTCGCCGCGCGGCCAAGGAGCGCGGTGGCAACCGTGTGCGCGGCGGGTCCGGAAACGCGGACCACGCCGACACCGGACGCGCCCGGCGCGGTGGCGATAGCGGCGATGGTGTCGTTGGTCTCGGCCATGTGCTTTCCCTGTGCCCGATAGCAGTGCGGCGCGTCTTTCGACGCGCCGCAGCTTTGTTACGTGGTCTTGGCCTTGACTTCGGCCTTGTCGACGCTGCGTGTGATCCATGACTGCTGCGCGAGACTGGTCGCGCCGTTGATGATCCAGTACAGCACCAGGCCGGACGGGAAGAAGGCGAACATCACCGCGAACAGCAGCGGCATCACCTTCATCATCTTCGCCTGGGTCGGGTCCATGCCCGCGGTCGGCGTCAGGCGCATCGTCGCCAGCTGGATCAGCACGTAGATGGCCGGCAGGATGTAGAAGGGATCCGGCGCGGACAGATCGTGGATCCAGCCGAAGAACGGCGCGTGGCGCAGTTCGACCGCTTCCATCAGCACGCGGTACAGGCCGAGGAAGACCGGGAAGGTGATCAGGATGGGCAGGCAGCCCGCCATCGGATTCACCTTCTCCTTCTTATAGAGCTCGAGCATGGCCTGCTGCATCTTGGCCTTGTCGTCGCCGTAGCGTTCCTTCAGCGCGGCGACGCGCGGCTGCAGCTTGCGCATGCGCGCACCGGAGCGGAACTGCGCATCGGTCAGCTTGTACAGCGCGGCCTTGATCAGCAGCACCAGCAGGATGATCGCCAGGCCCCAGTTGCCGGTGATCGTGTGCAGCTGCGAGAGCAACCAGTGCAGCGGCTGCGCGACCACGGTCAACCAACCGTAGTTGGTCGACAGGTCGAGGCCCGGGGCAATCGCGTCGAGCGTGCCTTGTGCTTTCGGGCCGATGTAGAGACGGGCGGTGCTGTCGGCACTCTGGCCCGGCGCGACATTGATATTCGGGCCGAGGGTCCGGATCAGGTAGCGCGGCGTAGCCGTCTGGGCATCGACGATCGACGTGGTGTACGTTGCCGCTTCGCCCGGTGCCGGGATCCAGCCGACGAAGAAGTAGTGCTGGATCATCGCCGCCCAGCCGCCGGTGATCGTGCGGTTCAGCGGCTTCTTCTCGAATTCGGTGAGGGTCAGCGCTTCGAACTTGTCCTGCGGGCTGTACCAGGCCGCACCGAAGAAGCTATGCGCGGCCGGATCGGTATAGACCTTCCACCAGCCGACGACCTTCGGCGGCGCGACGCGCTGCAACTGCTCATAGGCGTTGCCGCTCCACGGCGTGCCGCTACCGTTGTCGATGCGCTGGTCGACATCGACGACATAGCTGCCGCGCTTGAGCGTGTAGCGCTTGGTGACCTTGACCCCGGCCGCATCGGCCCAGGTAAGGTCGACGGCGACGCTGTCCTGGCCGGCGGCCAGCGCGTAGTCGGTTTTCTCGACATGGAAGAGGGTGCGATGGTCCGGCGCAATGCCGGCATTGCTGACCAGACCGCTCTGCGCGGCGAAGAACAGCAGCGGCGCATCGTCGAGCAGGCGTGCCGGCGGCGGATCCGGGTTCTTCTTGGTCCGCGCGTCGACCGGGAAGGCCAGCAGTTCGGAACGCACGACGCTGCCGCCACGGGTGTCGATGGTCAGGCGCAGAACATCGGTGGTGACCGTGACCAGCTGCGCCGACTGTTCGTTCGAGGTCGGTGCCTGCGCCGGGGCGCCGGGGGCGCCCGGAACGCTGCCGTCATTGGGAACGGCCGGTGTCGCAGCGTTCGCCGAGGCGGGCGCCGACGTGGCCTGGGCGACAGGCGGACGGTTGTAGTCGTTCTCCCACTCGGTCCACAGGAAGTACGCCACGGCCATGAGCGCGAAGAGAAGGAACGTGCGCGTTTGATTCATTGCTAACCGTATCCGGGTGACGCCGTGGCCGCAGGCCACGGAAAAACGGTGGGAAAGAGGGGAGTCAACCCGGCATTGTGCCGGTGGCCTGCGCGGGCTTCAACGGCCGCAACTTTTTCCAGAGCTGGTCGAGTTCGGCGATGAGGGCGGGACCGGGCTCGTTCAAGGCCTGCTCGCGGGCGATGACCAGGAGGTCGAGCGGCGGAATCTGCAGCCTGGCACGACGGAACGACTCGCGGATCAGGCGCTTGATGCGATTGCGATCCACGGCGCGTTTGGACACGCGCTTCGATACGGCAAGCCCGAGCCGGGCGGTGCCGACGTCGTTGTTTCCGTAGCGGATAAGAAAACAGCGGCCGCCGAGGCGACCGCTGATGACTCGCAAAGCGGCGAAGTCTGCGGCGCGGCAGAGCCGCGCCTCGCGCGGCATAGCTGCAGCACGCATGACTGGTGCGCTGCTTACGGGATCAGACGCTTGCGACCCTTGGCACGACGCGCATTGATGATCTTGCGGCCATCGGCCGTCTTCATGCGTGCGCGGAAACCGTGGGTGCGGGCGCGCTTGAGCTTGCTGGGCTGGAAGGTCCGCTTCATGGCTTAAATCCGGTATAAGAGATTGAAAAAAGGCTTGAAAGTATGCGGAGTATCCGCGCCACTGTCAAATAGGGCTGGGCGATGCCCCTGCGGGGGTCGCTATCGGCCGCCTATCAGGCGCCCACGATGGCTTTCAGTCAACGCTGCTAGACTTCCTTGTCCACCCCGCGCGTAAGCGCCCCTTCTGTGGCAAGCATATTTGATGAGTGATCTTTGGCGGCGCTGTCTCGAGCGTCTGGAAGGCGAATTGAGCGCCGAGGACGTGCACACCTGGCTGATGCCACTGCAGGCACGCGAGGATGCGGCCGGGCTGCATCTTTTCGCCCCGAATCCGTACACCCTGGACACGGTCCGCGAGCAGCACCTGCCGCATATTCGCACGGTCATCGAGCATCTGGCCGGTCGGCCGGTGCAGGTGCGACTGGAAGTCGGTTCCAGCGGCGGCCGACCGCCGCCGCCGCGCACCGTGACGCCGACCCACCAGCGCGCCGCCGAACCGATGGCGCCGGTCGAACCCACGCACATCCATAACCTGGATCCGCATTACACCTTCGAGACCTTCGTCGAGGGCAAGTCGAACCAGCTGGGCAAGGCCGCGGCGATGCAGGTCGCGATGAATCCGGGCCGCGCCTACAACCCGCTGCTGCTTTATGGCGGCACGGGCCTGGGCAAAACCCATCTCATGCATGCCGCCGGCAACCTGATGATGGCGAACAACCCCGGCGTGAAGGTGCTCTACCTGCGCTCCGAGCAGTTCGTCAGCGGCATGGTGAAGGCGCTGCAGCAGAAGAACATGGACGACTTCAAACGCCGCTTCCGCACCGTGGACGCGCTGCTGATCGACGATATCCAGTTTTTTGCCGGCAAGGACACGACGCAGGAGGAGTTCTTCCACACCTTCAATGCGCTATTCGAAGCCAAGCAGCAGATCATCCTGACCTGCGACCGCTACCCGAAGGAACTGGACAAGCTCGAGCCGCGGCTGAAATCGCGCCTGGGCTGGGGCCTGTCGGTGGCGATCGAGCCGCCGGACTTCGAGACGCGCGCGGCGATCCTGCTCTCCAAGGCCCAGGACAAGGGCATGGAAGTGTCCGAAGACGTGGCGATGCTGCTGGCGCGGCGTATCCGCTCCAACGTGCGCGACCTCGAGGGCGCGCTGAACACGCTGGCGGCGCGGGCGAACTTCTACCGCAAGCCGATCACCACCGAGTTCGCCGAGGAAACCCTGCGCGACCTGCTCAATACGCATGCGCAGGCCGTGACCGTGCCGAACATCCAGAAGACCGTGGCCGACTACTACCAGGTCAGGCTGTCCGACCTGCTCTCCAAGCGCCGTGTGCGCTCGCTGGCGCGCCCGCGCCAGTTTGCGATGGCGCTGTCCAAGGAACTGACCGAACACAGCCTGCCGGAGATTGGCGAGGCCTTCGGTGGACGCGACCATACGACGGTGCTGCACGCTTGCCGGACCATCCGTGGCTTCTGTGAAAAAGACGTCCGGATGCGCCAGGATTGGGAACAGTTGATCCGCATCTTGACGGGCTGAGAACCTGTGGATAATAGGTGGATGATTCGGGGCTTGTTCGAAAGCCGAAAGTTATCCACAAGGCACGCACAGCAACCCGATAAGTTGTGCCGGTAGATATTGAAGATCAAGTTATTGTTTTTGAAAGATTTTTTTGACTTGTCAAGATATCCACCGGCCCTACTACTACTACCAATATAAATCTTAAAAACTCTTATAGAAGCAGGGATAGGGGACGCGCATGCAATTCAGCATCCAACGAGAAGTACTGCTCAAGCCTCTGCAGCAGGTCGTAGGCGTCGTAGAACGCCGACAGACTTTGCCGGTGCTGGCCAACTTGCTCGTTCAAGCGTCGAGCGCTTCGGCGACCAAGGCCGCTTCCGTGTCGTTCACGGGAACCGACCTGGAAGTCGAGATGATCGCCAACACCGCCGCGGACAATGTCCAGGACGGCGAGATCACCATTCCTGCGCGAAAGCTGTTCGATATCGTCCGTGCCTTGCCGGACGGCTCGAAGATCGACCTGAAGCTCAACGGCGACCGCGTCGCGCTCAGCGCCGGACGTAGCCGGTTCACCCTGGCCACGCTGCCGTCGACTGAGTTCCCGACCATCGACCAGATCGAACTGGTCGAGCGCGTTACGCTGCCGGAAGAAGTCCTGCGCGACCTGATGGACCGCACCGCTTTCGCCATGGCGAACCAGGATGTCCGTTACTACCTCAACGGCATGCTGCTGGACCTGCAGGAGCACACGCTGCGCTGCGTGTCGACTGACGGTCACCGCCTGGCATTGAAGGAAACCAAGCTGGAAAGCTCGGTGGCCTCGCGTCGACAGATCATCATCCCGCGCAAAGGCGTGAATGAGCTGATCGGCCTGTTCGAAACCGGCGAAGGCCAGGTCGAACTGGAGTTCGGTCGCAATCACCTGCGCGTTCGTCGCGGCGATGTGGTTTTCACCTCGAAGCTGATCGACGGCCGTTTCCCGGATTACGAAGCGGTTATCCCGATCGGAGCCGACAAATCGGCCACCCTGGATCGTGAAGTGCTGCGCGGTGCCTTGCAGCGTGCGGCCATTCTTTCCAACGAGAAGTACCGCGGCGTCAAGCTGGAACTCAGCCCAGGCAAGCTGCGGATCGTGGCGCACAACCCCGAGCAGGAAGAGGCGGTGGAAGAGGTCGAGGCTGAGACCAGCGTTTCCGACCTGGCCGTCGGCTTCAATGTCGGCTACCTGCTCGATGCGCTCGGTGCGCTGCGCGGCGAGAAAGTTCGCCTGAATCTGCGCGACGCACAGTCCAGCTGCCTGCTGCAGGAAGCCGACAACGACGAGGCCCGCCACGTCATCATGCCGCTGCGACTCTGACGCGCTGACGAGTCACGTTCCAGTTCGCATACGGCGCCGGGGCAGTCCATGACTCCCCGGCGTTCTTCATTTTGGGAAGGCGTTTCATGAAGTTCGAAAGCCTGCGACTCAACGGCTTGCGCTGCCTCGACGACGTGGCGATTTCGCTGGCGCCCGGCATCAACGTTTTCACGGGAGCCAATGGGGCGGGGAAGACCAGCATCCTGGAAGCAGCGTTCATGCTCTCCCATGCCCGGTCGTTTCGTAGCGGCCCCAAGGACGTCCTGCTGAAGCGGGGCGCGAGCTCGCTTTCCATTTTTGCCGAGCTACGGACGGCCGACGGCCGCTTGCACCGCCTTGGGCTTGGCCGTGAGTCGGGCAGGTGGATCGCCCGGGTCAACGGCGAAACGGCATCGACGCTGGGCGCACTTGTACAGCAGTGTGCCGTCGTCTGCTTTGAGCCGGGCTCCCATGCCCTGATCGCTGGGGGTTCGGAAGAGCGGCGCCGCTTTCTCGATTGGGGTGTGTTCCACGTGGAACAGGAGTTTCTGGTCGCCTGGCGGCGATACCAGCGGGCCCTCAAACAGCGAAATGCGCTCCTCCGGTCCAATGGGCTATTGGATGACGCCGTCATGTTGCCCTGGGAGCGCGAACTGGCGGCCACCGGCCAGGACATCGACGCATTCAGGATCGCCTACCTTGAGCGACTCCGGCCCATCGTTTCCCGCTACGCCCAAGCCTTGCTTCCGGAACTCGGCCAAGTCGAGCTTCGCTACCGGCGAGGTTGGGACGAGGCCGAGGCGCTGGAAGCCGCTCTGGCTGGCAGGCGAGGGCGGGATATCGCTCGTGGCCACACCACGATCGGTGTTCATCGCGCGGACTGGTCGGTCGCGTTCGAGAACGCCCCGTTGCGGGAGCATTTGTCCCGCGGCCAGGAAAAGTTGACCGCACTGGCATGCCTGCTGAGCCAGGCAGCGCTGTACGCTGAAATCCGTGGCGAATGGCCTGTGGTCTGCCTCGACGACCTTGCATCCGAGCTCGATCGCACCCATCAAAGGTGGGTGGTCGACCAACTTCTCGCGGCCGACACGCAGGTCCTCCTGACCGGCACCGACGTTCCCCACGCCCTCACCGACACCTCCGCGACCCTGTTCCACGTGGAACAAGGGCAGGTGACCGGGCCTGCTATAATCGACTGAATGCCCCGACGCCTTCCGCGCCGTGTCGGGGTTTCGTACGGCGCCATCCAACGGCTATTGCATGAACGAACCCATCGATCCGAACGGCAACTACGACTCCAGCAACATCAAGGTCCTCAAAGGCCTCGAAGCGGTGCGCAAGCGACCGGGCATGTATATCGGTGATACCGATGACGGCACCGGCCTGCACCACATGGTGTTCGAGGTTGTGGACAACGCGATCGACGAAGCCCTGGCCGGATACTGCGACCATGTCGTGGTCACCATCCACCAGGACGGCTCGGCCAGCGTCTCGGACAACGGCCGCGGCATTCCTGTGGAGGTTCACCCGGAAGAGGGCCGTTCCACCGCGGAAGTGGTGATGACGGTGCTTCACGCCGGCGGCAAGTTCGACGCCAATTCCTACAAAGTCTCGGGCGGCCTGCACGGCGTCGGCGTTTCGGTGGTCAACGCGCTCAGCGAGCGCCTGTGGCTGACGATCTGGCGCGACGGCAAGGAAAACCAGCAGGAATACGCTCATGGCGAACCCGTGGCGCCGATCCGCGTCACCGGCGATTCCACACGCCGCGGCACCATGGTCCGTTTCCTGCCCAGCCCGCTGACGTTTACCAACAATATCGAGTTCCACTACGAGATCCTGGCCAAGCGCCTGCGCGAGCTGGCCTTCCTGAACTCGGGTGTCTCGATCGACCTCATCGACGAACGCAACGATCGTCGTGAGACCTTCGCCTACGAGGGTGGCATCAGGTCCTTCGTGCAGCACCTGGTCCTGCTGAAGACCCCGCTTCATCCGAACGTTATCAGCTTCAGCGCTGAAAACGACGGCATCACCGTCGAAGTGGCGATGCAGTGGACCGACGCGTACCAGGAAACGATGTTCTGCTTCACCAATAACATCCCGCAGCGCGACGGCGGTACGCATCTGACCGGCTTCCGCGCAGCGTTGACCCGCACGCTGCAGAGTTACATCGAAAAAGAGGGCGTGGCCCGTAATGCCAAGGTCGCGCCGTCTGGCGACGACATGCGCGAAGGTCTGATCGCCGTGCTTTCGGTGAAGGTGCCCGATCCGAAGTTCTCGTCGCAGACCAAGGACAAACTGGTCTCCAGCGAAGTAAAAACCGTCGTTGAGCAGGTCGTCAACGACAAGTTCGCATCGTTCCTGCTTGAGCATCCGAGCGAGGCCAAGGGCATCGCTTCGAAAGTCGTCGACGCCGCGCGTGCCCGCGAAGCGGCCCGCAAGGCCCGCGAAATGACCCGTCGCAAGGGCGCGCTGGATATCGCCGGCCTGCCGGGCAAGCTCGCCGACTGCCAGGAAAAGGATCCGGCATTGTCCGAACTGTTCCTGGTCGAGGGTGACTCCGCAGGCGGCTCGGCCAAGCAGGGCCGTAACCGCCGCACGCAGGCCGTGCTGCCGTTGAAGGGCAAGATCCTCAACGTGGAGAAGGCCCGCTTCGACAAGATGATCTCGTCCGCCGAAGTCGGCACGCTGATCACCGCGCTGGGCACGGGCATCGGCAAGGACGAGTACAACCCGGACAAGCTGCGCTACCACCGCATCATCATCATGACCGATGCGGACGTGGACGGCTCGCACATCCGCACGCTGCTGCTGACCTTCTTCTACCGCCAGATGCCCGAGCTGATCGAGCGCGGGCACGTCTACATCGGCCTGCCGCCGCTGTACAAGGTGAAGCAGGGCAAGCAGGAGATGTACATCAAGGACGAGCACGAACTGAAGGAGCATCTGCTCAAGCTGGCGCTCGACGACGCCGAGCTATTTCCCGGCACCGATGCGCCGCCGCTGACCAAGGAATCGCTGGCCCAAGTCGCAAAACAGTATTTTCTGGCGGAAGCGGTG
>DASYLE010000161.1:0-9139 GCA_036009745.1 Luteibacter sp.
GTCATCCAGGAACGCCTGGCCCGCGAAGGCAAGCTTGGCCCCGTCGCCCGCCTGCAACCGACGACGTCGGCGACCACGCTGCGCAAGGACCGCGAGCCGGCGATGATCGTCGATGGACCGTTCGCCGAGACCAAGGAGCAGTTGCTTGGTTTCTATGTGCTCGATTGCGCTTCAATGGACGAAGCGCTCGATATCGCGCGCGAACTTGGCCAGGCCAATCCGGGCGGCGCTTACGAGCTTCGCCCGATTTCGATCTTCATGCAGGGCAATATGGCGGCGTGAAGTGGGGCCCGGCCTCGGTGGCCGGTGGTCGCCACGGGACCCCGGCCTGCGCCGGGGTGACGGTGAGGGGTGTGGGTGCCGCGCCTTGCTCTTCGCTCTTGCTCGTCTTTGTTCGTCATCCCAGCGCAGGCTCACCGCTGTCCGGGAAAATTTCGGGGTCACTTGAGCAGGCCGTTGTTGCCACTGACTTGTGACCTGACAGGCCAGAGATCGACTCGTGATTGGCGATACGTTGATCGTGTCGGCGCCTATGGCGCCGGTGTTTCACCCTCCTGCCGGAGGCCGAGTCACTTTTCTGGAACGGCCCAGAAAAGTAACCCAAAGAGGCCACCCCGAGCGCGTGCCCGCTGCGCGGCCTTGTCGTCCCCGCCGACCTCACTGCTCAACGGGGGCCGGGATCACGAGCCGGCTGATCGCCATGTATCTATAGGTGGCCAGCGTGAAAGGTCCGGCCCCAAGGGACTCGCGAACAGGGTTCGCTCCCACAAGGTCGCGGTAACCTGCTCCTGTGGGAGCGAACCCTGTTCGCGAGTCCTTTGAGGCCGTGACTTTCCGATCGCCGTCTGCACCAGGCCGACGCTGAGGGGTGCGGATGGCGCGCTTTTGCTCTTCGCTTTTGCCCTAGATCACATCGATGCCCAGCTCGCCGAGCAGGTCCGAGGCCTGTGCCGCCGAGATCGTCGCGCCGCGAAACATCTCCCACAAGGTCGCGGCAACCTGCTCCTGTGGGAGCGAACCCTGTTCGCGAGTCCTTTGAGGCCGTGACTTTCCGATCGCCGTCTGCACCAGGCCGACGCTGAGGGGTGTGGATGGCGCGCTTTTGCTCTTCGCTTTTGCCCTAGATCACATCGATGCCCAGTTCGCCGAGCAGGTCCGAGGCCTGTGGCGCCGAGATCGTCGCGCCGCGAAACATCTTCGCGTCCATCAGCCGCAAGCCGCCGAGGTCCGCGCCACGCAGGTCCGCGCCTTCGAAGCGCGCCCCGTTGAGATTCGCATCGCGCAGGCTGCCGCCTTCGAATACGGTGTCGCGGAAATCGCAGCCACGAAGGTCGGCGTCGGAAAAGTCCAGCTGCCGGAGCCGGCTCTTGCGGAAGGAAACATTTGGCAGACGTGCCGCGACCAGCAGACAGCCGATGAATTCATGATCGAGGAAGGAGGCGCCGGAGAAGTTCGCGCCGGTCAGTTTGCAATCCTCGAACCGCACCGACGTCAGTTTCGCGCGCAGCCATGAAGTGTTGTTGAGATCGCAGGCCTCGAAACGAGCCTCGAGCAAGCGAGTCGCTTCGAAATTGGTCTTTGCCGCGCGGCATCGTTGCCATTGCGTGCCTTCCAGCGTCGTCGCCAGCAATGATGCGTCGGCAAACAGGCAGCCGGTGAACCGCGCACCGGTGAAATCCAGCCGCGACAGGTCGACCCCACTGAAATCGCAGCGATCGAAGACGGTGGCTTCCGGCGCGCCCGCAAGCATGCCTTGCACCTCCATGCGAGTTCGCGGTGCGACTTCCATGGCGGCATATCCTGGGCGGGCGGGTCGCACAGGATAACCGCTGCGGTCTTTTGAGCCTCAGGCCGCGTGACCGAATTCCACCGGCGGCGTCTCGCTCAGCAATGCCTGTGCGCCTTCGAGCATGCTGCCGACATCCATGCGGTTCATGAAGGCACTGTAGGTCAGCAAGGCGAACAGGCTGCGCGGATCGCTGGCCCAGGGCGGCATGAAGCGCGGCGGGCGCAGCAATCCGAGGACGGACAGCTGCGCCAGCGCGGGAATGTCCGACAGATCCAGCTTGCCGCAGAACAGCAGCGGCAGGCAGTCGGACCGGCCGCAGGAGAACAGCGCGCGGAAGGTATTGCTGACCTGCAGCAGGCCATAGAGATAGACCAGGTCCTTGGCGAACGGCGCGCCGCCGGTGATCACGCCGCCGCGAAAGACCCGGCGGGCGCGCTCGAAGGACTGGCCGGGCTGGTCGCTTTCCTCGAGGAAATGCCGGTACACCTGGATGAAGTCGGCACCGTCGACCGCCATCTGGATGGCGAAGACCCGGTCGGCCAGCCGTTTCAGGCGATCCATCTCGATCGCGCCGCTGACGATTTCGGCGAATACCGCGAGGCCCTCCTGGGTGCGTGCATCGTAGGGGTGCGCGGTACCGAGGATAGGCAGGTCCACCTGCAGCCGGCCGTTCAGCGAGGTGGCGACGTGGATGAAGGCTTCGTGCTGCAATAGTTGCGCGGCATCGCAATCGGTAAACCGCGCATCCCGGCGCAGCCGGATCGCGGTGGAACTTGCCAGCGCGTTGGCGGAAAGCGTATCGACGATCTCCACGGCGGGAGCGTCGTTGCCGAAATGCCGGGTCACCGCCACGCGCAGCTCGTCGGCTACCTCGGCCGCATTGAAGTAACGCGGCGGGGTCAGCGATACCTTGAGCAGGCCGAGTTGCGCGGTGACCTCGCGAACCGACTGCGCCAGGTCCAGCGGGGTCTGCGGAAAGAAGCGCAGCGGGGTCTTCGGCGCGCCATAGAGCTTGCTGCCATAGGTGAAGAAGTCCGGCTTGCCGACGTTGGCCATCATCGTCGCAGCGTGATCGATCGCCTCGCCCTGTCGGGCCACCCATGCGGCGATCGTCGGCTGCGCGATCGTTACCGATGCCAGCCCGGCCAGGGCGTCGCGTGTCGGAGCCGGATCGAATGGCGTGTAGACCGGCCGCGGCAGTTCGCGCGCGCCAGCGGCGAAAAACCTTTCCGCCACGTCCGGGCCCCAGTCGATCGCCTTGAGGACCTTGATGCGCTTCGCCGCCCGGTGCAGCAGGGTTGCCGCGTGGCGAATGGCTTCACGCTCGTGTTCGTCCGCCGTTCCGGTCGCCATCGCTCGCCCTCGCTCGCCGCCCCTCATGAGTATCGGCGTCGCGGCGTTGGTGGCGTAGCGCAAACTTGCGGAAGCGGACTAAGTAAATGTACCGGGCGCCATCACGGTATAACCCGGTTTGCGCGCAGTTCGTCGAAGATACGGAACAGCATGCCTTCCGTCTCGACGTACCCGTGGAAGCCGTGGCGCCTTGCCTTCGAGCCATCGCCGAACATGTCGTAGTCCCACGAAAAAACGAAGTCGGCAAAACGCCAGGAGGAAAGATCGGCATACGGGGCAACCAGGCCGTGTTTCGCGCGCATCGCCTCCCAGACGGATGCCTTGTCGGCCATCACCTCCTCCAGCTTCAGTGGCAACGGTGGTGCCAGGTCCATGGTGAAATAACGCGCGATCTTCGGCCACATCTCGCTCCAGCGGAACAGGTCGCCGTTGCCGATATTGAAAGCCTCGTTGGCGAAGCCTTCCGCGGTGGCGGCCCACACCGTGGCCCGCGCCAGCAAATCGGCATCGGTCATTTCCAGCAGTCGGTCGTAGGCACCCGGCTTGCCGGGGAAGCGCAGTGGCAAGCCCAGTTCCTTCGACACCGACGCGTAGCCGGCAATGGCCAGGGCCAGATTCATGGGATTGCCCGGTGCGGTGCCGCCGACCACGGCGGGACGGATCGCCGACCAGGTCCAGCGCTTGCCCCGCTGCGCCTCTTCCAGGAAGCGCTGCTGGTCGACCATGAATTCCGGCGGCATGAAATACGGGTCCGTCTCGCGGGCGGGCGTTTTGAACGGGCCCAGATGGCCGCCGTAGACCTTGTAGCCCTGCATCAGGCTGACGTGGCGAAGGCCGGGCGCGGCCGCTTCGACCGCACGGACGGTGTGGACCAGCATGGCGAGATTGGGTGGCACCAGTTCCGCCCAACTCGGACGGTCCTGGTAGGCGGCATAGAAGATATGGGTCACCTCGGTCAGTGCACCGAGCTTCGCCTGCGCGTCGCCGGCATCGAGCAGGTCGACGGCGATCGCGCGGACACCGGCCGGGGCGACGCCGCGACGCGATACCCCGATGACCTCCCAGTCGCCAAGCGAAACCAGATGCGCGGCCAGGTTGCCGCCAACGACGCCTTGTGCGCCGACGACGAGGGCAACCTTGCGAGCGTCGGTGGATGTGGTGGCCATGTGGCTCTCCTTCGTGGGTACGAGGAAGGTTAAATATTCGCCACAACGATGAGTAGACGGGCAAATCCCGTAACAGATATAAGTAGTGCTTCTGAATAGGTAAGCCCATGGACCGCTTCAGCGCCATGACCACCTTCGTCCGCGTTGCCGAACTCGGCAGCCTGTCGGCTGCGGCGCGCGATCTGGGACTCAGCCAGCCGGCGGTTAGTCAGCAGGTCGCGGCCCTGGAGAAGCGCCTCGGGGTGCGGCTGGTCCAGCGGACCACACGGCGGCTGGCGCTCACCGACGCCGGCGAGGCCTATTACACGCGGGCGAAGCAGATCCTGGCGACCGTCGACGAAGCCGAGGAGGCGGTGGCGATCGCCGAAACCTTCTCCGGCAACGTGCGCATACAGGCACCGAGCGGATTCGGCCAGAAGCTTCTGGCGCCCCTGGTCATCGCCTTCGGGCAAAAACATCCAGCCCTGCGCGTCGAACTGCTGCTGGACGACCGTGTCGCGGACATGGTCGGCGAGGGCGTCGATGTCGCCATCCGTCTTGGTACCCTGCCCGCCTCGGGCCTGGTCGCGCGCAAACTGGGCGTCCTGCGTCGCATCCTCGTCGCCTCGCCCGGCTATATCGCCATCCACGGCAGCCCGGAGACACCGGAAGAGCTGGCGCGCCACGCCCATGTCCGTTACAGCTGGCTTACCGGCGGCGACGAGTTGTCCCTGCTCGGCCCGGACGGACCGCGAAGCGTGCGCGTGACGACGCGTTTCCTCGCCAACAACGCCTTCGTCCTGATCGACGCCATCGCTGCCGGCATCGGCATTGGAGGAACGCAACTGCCGCTGGTTCGCGAACAGCTTGAAAACGGCAGCCTGGTCCAGGTCATGCATCTCTACGCTTACCCACCGATGGACGTCCACGCGGTCTATCCGGGCGCGGGGTTCATTCCGGCAAAAGCACGGGCGCTGGTGAATTTCCTGGCGGAAGCGCTGCCACCGCTGGCTGGGCTGGACTGACAGCGAGGGGTGCCCGGTGTACATCGATCCATGCACCGAACGCCGCCAGCAGCGCATGCAGCGCGGTGCCGGTCGCCGGATCGGTGAGCTGGCCCGCGGTATCGAAGCGTCGTTCGACTTCGCCGACGAAGAGCATGGGACTGGGCAGGATCAGCGCTTCGTTGGCCAGCAGGACCTGGCGTAGCGCGGCTTGCGCCAGGCGGGTACCCCAGCGCCCGCTGCTGGCACCGAGGATGGCGACGGGCTTATTGGCGAGGCTGGGCTGGGGGCTGGTTATCGACAGCCAGTCGATCAGGTTCTTCAGCACGCCGGGTATCGAATGATTGTATTCGGGCGTGGCGAACAGCACGCCGTCGGCCCGGGCGATCGCGCGGCGCAGATCGCCCAGGGCCGGTGGCTCGTCCGTCAGGTCTTCGTTGAGCAAGGGAATCAGCCCGAGTTCCTGCCGTACATCGATGTGCAGGCCCGGCGGTGCCAGTCTCGCCGCGGCCTCCAGCAGCCGGCGGTTCCACGAATCGACGCGCAGGCTGCCGGCGATGGCGACGATGGTGATCGGGTGGTTGGGCGACATACGGTTTCCTCGGGTCATAGGGAGTGGACAAGCAGCAGGACGCCGCTGATGGCCAGCAGCAGGCCCATCGCGGTATCGAAGCGCCTGCGCGCGTCGGCGCGTTCAAGCCAATGGGACAGGGCGGTACCGGCCAGTGCCCAGCCGAGCAGGCAGGCGCTGGGAATGGCGACGTACATCGCCAGCAGCCAGAGCCATGAAGGGCGTCCGCTGGCGCTGCCGAAGGCGGCGACCGCGGTCAGCGTCATGAGCCAGGCCTTGGGATTGAGGAACTGGAAGACGAAGAGCGCGCGGGCCGTATCGGGCAGGTGGGCGCTCGGCTCTTCGTGGCCGCCAGCCAGCCCATTGCCGAGCCAGATCAGATACAAGGCACCGGCGATACCGACCCAGCGCATGATCGCCGGATGACCCCGAACCACGGTTTCGGCGCCGGCGACAACTAGCAAAAGCATGGTCAGGCAGCCCGCGACGATACCGGTCACGGTCGGCAAGGTCGCCATGAAACCAACCCGGCTGGCGGTGCGCATGACGACCACCGTGTTCGGCCCGGGGCTTAATGCGGCGACCAGCAAAAGCATCGCGACGGGCAGGATGATCTGGGGCATCACAAGGTCTTCCTGGGTGACATGCGCCCAGCTTGCCGCTACAGGGCGGTCGGATGACACCGTCGGTTGGTCTATTATTCAGACCATGATCGACCTGCCGTTGAATGCCCTGCGCGCGCTTGCCATGGTCCACGCCCACGGCGGCGTCCGCGCCGCCGCGCGCGCTCTGGGCGTCGCGCATTCCTCTGTCAGCCGGCATCTGACCGAACTCGCCGCCTGGCTCGGCACACCGGTATTGCGCGAAGGCGGCACCGCGCTTACCCCGCAGGGCGAACGGCTGGCGATCGCCACCCTGGCGGGTCTTGGCGAAATGGAACGCGCGGTGGCGTCGATACGCGAACGACGCTCACCTTTCACGGTAACCATCGCGACATCGCCGTCCTTCGCTTCGCGCTGGCTGTTGCCGCGTTTGCCCCGCCTGGAGGCCGCCTATCCGCGCATCCAGCTCTCGCTGCTGGTCGACCAGCGGCTGGATGACCTCGATCGCGGCGATATCGACCTGGCCCTGCGCATGGGCCGTGGACCTTGGCCCGGGCTGGTATGCGAAGCGTTGATGGACGATGTCGTCTTCCCGGTGATGAGCCGTGCTTATGCCGAAGGGCACGGCATGCCTGCCGTGCCGGCCGAGCTTGCAGGATTGCGCCTGCTGCACGATCGCGATCCGCAAACCGGCTGGCAACGCTGGCGCGAAACCTTCGGTCCGGCCGAACTCGAGGTCGACGCCGGCCCGCGTTTCGCGTCCTCGGACCTGGTGCTGCGCGCGGCGCAGCAATCGCAGGGCGTGGCCCTGGCCCTCGGGCGATTCGCCCGCGACGAATTGGCCAGCGGCGGCCTGCTGCGACCGATGGGCGAGCGGGTCCTGCCGCTGGGCGACACCTACTGGATGGTCACGTCCCGCCGCACGTCGGTCAGCCATGCGACGAAGACCGTGATGGCGTGGCTGCGCGAGATGGCTGCCGAACCGTGATCGCCAGCGCCAGCCACTGGGGCTAAGCTTCCTCCCATGACGAGGGGTGGTGGTGCGATGGATTTCTCGATGGCAAGGGACGTGGAAACGGTAGGCCGTATCGCGGCCGTGCCGACGATCCTGGAGGTTGTCGCCCGTACTACCGGTATGCGCTTCACCGCTGTCGCGCGCGTGACCGACACCCACTGGATGGCTTGCGCGGTGTATGACCAGATCGAGTTCGGCCTGAAGCCGGGCGGCGAGCTGGTGCTCGAGACGACCATCTGCAACGAGATCCGCCAGCACCACCAGCCGGTGATCTTCGGTCATGCCAGCACCCATCCGCACTTCGCCACGCATGCGACGCCGAGAATCTACGGTCTGGAAAGCTATATCTCGATCCCGATCTTCCGTGCCGATGGCGATTTCTTCGGCACCCTCTGCGCGATCGATCCGAAGCCCGCCGAGATCGAGGATCCGAACCTGCTGAAGACCCTCGTGTTGTTCGCCCAGCTGATCGGTACCCAGATCGATGTCGAGGAAAGGCTGGAGCGCAGCGATCATGCCCTGGCCGATGCCCGCGACACGGCGAAGCTGCGCGAGCAGTTCATCGCCGTGCTCGGTCACGACCTGCGCAACCCGCTGCATTCGATCAAGCTCGGCACCGAGGTGCTCGAGGCCATGCCCCTGGCAGCGCCTGCACTGCGCACGGTCGGACTGATCCAGCGCAGCGCCGAACGGATGTCCGAGCTGATCGACAATATCCTGGATTTCGCGCGAGGCCGGCTGGGCGGCGGGATTCCCGTCGCGTTGTGCCACGACAATGACCTGGTTTCCGAACTGGCGCATGTCGTCGACGAAGTCCGCGTGGCGTATCCACATCACCTGATCGAGGCCAGTCTCCATATCGGCACCGCGGTGCCCTGCGATCGCCGGCGTATCGCCCAGCTGCTGGCAAACCTGCTGGCCAATGCGGCGATCCATGGCGCGCCCGACGCCCCGATCCGTGTCGATGCCTCCATTCGCGACGACACCTTCATGCTCGACGTAGCGAACGGCGGTCCGCCGATCCCGGCGGAAAAGATGGCGCGGCTGTTCCAGCCTTTCTCGCGCCGCGCCACCGATGCGCCCAGTCCGGGCCTCGGTCTTGGCCTGTACATCGCGGCGGAAGTCGCCCGCGCGCATGGCGGCACACTGGAGGCTTCGTCATCGGCCGGGGCGGGTACGCGCTTCGTCTTCCGCATGCCGCTGGACACCACGCATCGCCGTGGGGTGAGCGATGCAACCGTCAAGGGCGTCACTGTCTCTTAGGCTGACGTACGCGGCCGAGAGCCGCGCGTCCCATGGCAGGAGATCACTCGTGTTCCGATTTCGTACGTTGTTGTTTGCCGCCGCCACGCTGCTTGCCGCCGCGCCGCAGGTTTTTGCCGACCAGCCCAGCCCGCGTTCGATCATCGCCGAAGCGCGCAAGATCGTCTCGCCGAACGGCGTCGAGGAGCTGAAGCCGGTAACCATCGGCGGTATCCAGCAATGGATCTCCGTGCGCGGTCGCGACCGGCGCAACCCGATCCTGCTGGTCCTGCATGGCGGTCCTGGCTCGCCGACCATGCCGGTCGCCTACACCTTCCAGTCGCCGTGGGAAGACTATTTCACCGTCGTCGAATGGGATCAGCGCGGCGCCGGCAAGACCTATGCGTCGAACGATCCC
>DASYLE010000162.1:0-22267 GCA_036009745.1 Luteibacter sp.
GACGGCGCGGTCGATGTCACCCCGGACCTCGGTCCGCTGACACCGGATTTCGTCATCCTCGGCACCTCGAACAACAGCAGCCTGAGCATCGTCAACGGGCAGCGCTCGGTGCGCACGACGGTCGGCGTCGCCTTGCGTCCACTGCGCATGGGCAGCCTCACCATTCCGCCGATATCGGTCGGCGGCGGTCAGACCCAGGCCTTGCAGCTGAATGTCAGCCAGGCCGATAACAGCACGACGGCGGCCAAGGGTCCGGTTTTCCTTGAGGCCGCCGCCGATCCGGCGACGGCCTATGTCGGCCAGCAGGTCGACTTCAGCCTGCGCCTGTTCTATGCCAGCAGCCTCACCGATGGCAGCCTCGGCGATCCGCAGGCCGATGGCGTGGAGATCCGCCGGCTCGGCAACGATGCGAACTTCACCGTCGAGCGCAACGGCCGCCGCTACAACGTCGTCGAGCGTCACTATGCGGTGTTCCCGCAGCGCGCTGGCGAAATCACGTTCAAGCCGACGACCTTCCGTGGCGAAGCCGCCGATCCGAACGATCCCAACGCCTTCTTCGGTTCGACCACGCCGGTAGGCGCGGTATCCAACACCATCACGCTGACCGTCAAGGACCGGCCGGCAGCGGCGGGCGATGGCGCATGGTTGCCGGCCCGGGTGCTGACCCTGACCCTCGATGGCCTTCCCGCCGACGGCAAGGCGCGGGTGGGCGAGCCGCTGACCCTGACCATGCGCCTGCGCGCCACCGGATTGCCCTTCGAGACCCTGCCGGCACCGAGCCTGCCGAAGATCGATGGCGCGGATGTCTACCCGGACAAGGCGGTGACCGGCACCGGCAATGATGAGCACTGGCTGCAGGGGCGGCGCGAACAGAGTTTCGCGGTGGTCCCGAGCCGGACGGGCAGCCTGCATATTCCCGAAACGACGGTGCGCTGGTGGAACGTGCAGGCCGATCGGCTCGAGACCGCGAGCATCCCCGCACATACCCTCGAAGTCACCGGTGCCGTCGCGCCCGCCCCGGCCGGCAACGCCCCGGCCGCCGCCCCGGCCACGACTCCGGTCGAGGCGTCCAGCCCGGCCCACCGGCCCTGGAGCGACGTTGGCCTGATCAGCCTGGCACTCTGGGTGGTGACCGTCGTGGCCGTCGCCGTGTACTGGTTCATGCGCCGCCGGTCCCCGGCGCCCCGGAAAACCGTGATCGCCGTTCCGACAAGCGCCCGCGGACTGCGCCAGGCTTTCCTTGCGGCCGTCGCCAGCGGCGACCTGGCGGCCCAGGAGGCGGCCCTGCTGGCCTGGGCCCGCAGCGAGCGACCCGCATTGCGCTCGCTTGGCGAGGTGTCCGCGGCGCTGTCCTCGGCGGTCCAGCGGTCGGCGATCGAGGCCCTGGGACGTGCCCGTTTCGGCGGATCGGCGGCTCCCGCAGGGGACGCGCTGCGGCAGGCCTTCGAGAAAGGCTTCGCCTGGTCGGTCGCCATCGGGCCCGACCAGGGTTCGCTACCGCCGCTCTACCCACGCTGATCCCCTGCCATCAGTACTGGGCCGTATGGGGTTCGAGCCTGCTCCATGTCGGCCCTGAAGCGGTTAGGATGGGGCCTTGCCTTACAGTGCGCGCCGCCCATGCCCAAGACGCCGAAAGCTGAAGACATTTCGTTTGGTTACCTGCTCAACGATGTCACCCTGTTGTTCCGCAAGCACTTCGACCGCCGCGCGGTGCGCTTCGGCCTGACCCGTGCCCAGTGGCGCGCGCTGAAGTCCATGCACCGCGATCCGGGCATGCGTCAGAACGAGCTTGCCGATCGCCTGGAAATGGAACCGATCGCGGTCGGCAGGGTGATCGACCGGCTGCAGGCCGCCGGTTTTGCCGAGCGTCGCCCCGATCCGAAGGACCGCCGCGCCTGGCGGCTCTACGACACCGAACAGGCCCGCGGCGTCATCAGCGATATGGAAGAGATCGGCCTGGGCCTCCGACGCGACGCGACCGTCGGCATTTCCTACGATGACCTGTTGAAGACCTTCGAGACGCTGACGCTGATCAAGAACAACCTGCAGGCGATGGATAAGTCCGACATGGGCACTCCCTGACACGATTTCGTGATGTTCCTGTCAACGGGAAGTCGGGGACGGCGTTTACAAAGCCGATTGCCCAAGTAAACCTAGCCTGACAACGGCTGTTCGCGACGACTCCCCAAGCGTCCGCGGGAGGACGCCGGAGATCCCATGCAACAACGCCCGCTTTGGAAGAAATCCCTTTTCGTCATCGTCGTGCTGGCTGCCGTGGCCGCCGCCGTCTTCTATCTGCGCGGCGGGCATGACACAACGGCCGGCGGGAAGGGCGGCAAGGTGGCTCAGGGCACGGTCATCCCGATCAAGGTCGCCGCGGCGACCCGTAGCGATATCGACCTTTCCCTCAAGGTCATCGGTCGCGCCGAGGCCTATTCCACGGTGAACCTGCGCTCGCGTGTCGATGGCCGGCTCGATTCGCTGGCCTTCACGCCCGGCGCGCACCTGAAGAAGGGCGAGCTGATCGCCAAGGTCGATCCACGCCCCCTTCAGGCCGCGCTTGCCCAGGCGCGCGGCAACGTGGCGCGCGACCAGGCGCAGCTGGTGAAGGCGAGGGCCGACCTGGCCCGTTTCAGCGCCATGCTCGACAAGGGCTTCGTCTCTCACGCGGATTTCGACCTGTACAAGTCCAATGTCGGCGTGGCCGAGGCCGCCTTGCAGAGCGACCGCGCGGGAGTCGAGGCGGCGGAAACCCAGCTGGGATTCACAACCATCGTCGCCCCGTTCGATGGCGTCGCCGGTGCGGCCCTGGTCTATCCGGGTGCCTCGCTGACCGCCGATACCACCGATATCGTCGTGCTCAACCAGGTCGAACCGATCCGGGTGACCTTCTCCATCCCCGAGGACAGCCTGCCGGCGGTGCGCCTGGCTCGCCAGCGTGGCGATGTCCCCATCGGCGTACGCCTGGGCGGCGATGCGGGCCCGCCGCTGGAGGGCGTGCTTGAATTCATCGACAACGGCGTCGACGCCACCACCGGCACCATCGTGCTGAAGGGCCGCTTCGCCAATACCGAGGGGCGGCTGGTACCGGGGCAGTTCGTCGATGTCAGCCTGCCGACCACGCGCATCGCCAATGCGATCAGCGTGCCGGTGATCGCGCTGCAGAGCTCGTCCAACGGTAACTTCGTCTTCATCGTCAAGGCGGACAATACGGTCGAGCAGCGGCCGGTCACGATCGGCCCGAGCACCGCCGACCGCGTGGTCATCGACAAGGGTGTCAACGAAGGCGAACGCGTGGTGACGGAGGGGCAGTTGCTCCTGGTCGCCGGCACGCAAGTGCGCGTCAGCTGAGGATCGCCCGATGAACCTTCCGGAGCTTTGCATCCGCCGTCCCGTGATGACGACGCTGCTGATGGCGGCGCTGGTGATCTTCGGCATCGCCGCGTATCCGAAGCTGCCGGTGAACGAACTGCCGAACGTCGATTTCCCGACGATCAACATCAGCGCGAGCCTGCCGGGCGCCTCGCCCGAGACCATGGCCTCGTCCGTGGCGACGCCGCTGGAAGCGCAGCTGTCGACGATCGCCGGGATCGACTCGATGACCTCGTCGAGCTCGCTCGGCTCGACCACGATCACCGTGACCTTCCAGCTCGACCGGAATATCGACGGCGCGGCCGCGGACGTGCAGACGGCCATTTCCTCAGCGCAGCGCCAGCTGCCGCAGAACATGCCCACGCCGCCGACCTTCCGCAAGGTCAATCCGGCCGACGCGCCGATCCTGTACCTGACCATGCGCTCGGCGACCCTGCCGATGTCGACGGTCGATGACTATGCCGAGACCGAGCTGGCCCAGCGCCTGTCGATGGTCGACGGCGTCGCCCAGGTCAATGTCTACGGTTCGCAGAAATACGCCGTGCGCGTGAATGTCGATCCGGACCGGCTCGCCTCGACCGGTATCGGCATCGATACGGTGCGCGACGCGGTGGCCAACGCCAACGTCAACAACGCCACCGGTTCGCTCAACGGCAGCCGCCAGTTGCTCTCGATCCGTTCGGACGGCCAGTTGATGCGCGCGGCCGATTACGGCCAGGTCGTCGTTGCTTATCGCAACGGCGCACCGGTCCGGCTCGCCGACATCGCTTCCTCGCGCGACAGCGTGCAGGACGACCAGAAGGCCAGCTGGTACAACGGCGACCGCTCGGTCACCCTCGCGATCCAGCGCCAGCCCGGCGCGAACACCGTGGCGACGGTCGACAGCATCCTCGCCCTGTTGCCGGGTTTCGCCGATACCCTGCCGCCGTCGGTGAAGCTCGAGGTGCTCTACGACCGCTCCGACTCGATCCGCGATTCCGTGCACGATGTGCAGTTCACCCTGATCCTGGCCGGTGTCCTGGTCGTGCTGGTGATCTACCTGTTCCTCGGCAACCTCTCGGCCACGCTGATCCCGGCGGTCGCCCTGCCGATCTCGGTGCTCGGCACCTTCGGCATGATGTTCGCGCTCGGCTACAGCCTGGACAATCTGTCGCTGCTGGCGCTGACCCTGGCGGTAGGCTTCGTCGTCGACGATGCGATCGTGATGCTGGAGAACATCATCCGGCACATCGAGGCGGGCGAGAAACCCTTCGAGGCCGCCGTGAAGGGCGCCAACGAGATCGGCTTCACCATCTTCTCGATGACCTTGTCGCTGGTCGCCGTGTTCATCCCGGTGATGTTCATGGGCGGCATCATCGGCCGCCTGTTCCATGAGTTCGCGGTGGTGATCAGCGTCTCGATCCTGATTTCCGGCTTTGTCTCGATCACCCTGACGCCGATGCTGTGCAGCCGCTTTGTCCGTCACTACGACCACGACAAGCGCAGCCGCATCGTCATACTGTTCGACCGCGGTTTCCTCGCCGTGCAGAACGGCTACACGAGTTCGCTTACCTGGTGCATGCGCCGTCCGCGGATCGTGCTCGCCGGTTTCGCGCTGAGCCTGCTCGCTACCGCGCTACTGTTCGTGGTGGTACCCAAGGATTTCATTCCCGCCGGCGACAGCGGCCAGTTGCGCGTGACCACCGAAGGCCCGGTCGATATTTCCTTCGAGGCGATGTCGGCGCGTCAGCAACTGCTGGCCGAGATCGCCCGCAAGGACCCGAACATCGACGGCGTCATGTCCACCGTCGGTGCCGGCGGCGCACGCGCCACGGTCAACTCCGGTTCGCTGCTGCTGATCCTGAAGCCCGCCGGCCACGGCCGTCTGGGCATCGACGGGATCATCCAGGAACTGCGGCACAAGTTCGCCGAGGTGCCCGGCATGCGCACCTATATCCAGAACCCGCCGGCGATCCAGATCGGCGGACGGCAGTCCAAGGCGCAGTACCAGTACACGGTGCAGTCGACCGATCTCAACCTGCTTTACGGCTGGTCGGGCAAACTGGTCAATGCCTTCCAGAAACTTCCCGGCTTCCAGGACGTCACCTCTGACCTGGACCTCAACAGCCCGACCCTGATCGTCAATGTCGACCGCGCCAAGCTCGGCCCGCTCGGCCTGACCATGGCCCAGGTACAGGACGCGCTCGGCACGGCGTTCGGCGAGGGCCAGATCTCGACGATCTACGGCGCCTTTACCCAGTATTGGGTCATCCTGCAGGTCGAGCGCAAATTGCAGAGCGATCCGGCCGTGCTGTCGCGGCTGTACGTCACCAGTGCCAGCGGCAAGCTGATCCCGCTGAACACGGTGGCGACGTTCGACCGCAAGCCCGAAGTACTTACCGTGAACCATCAGGGCCAGCTGCCGGCGGTGACGGTGTCGTTCAACCTTGCCCCGGGCGTGTCGTTGAGCGAGGCGGTGGCGAGCATCGACCAGGCCGCGGCCCAGATCGGCCTGCCGCCTTCGATCAACGGCAGCGTGCAGGGTACGGCGCAGGCCTTCCAGGATTCGGTCAAGGGCATGGGCCTGCTGCTCCTGCTCGCCGTGTTCGTGATCTACCTGGTGCTGGGCATCCTCTACGAGAGCTTCATTCATCCGTTGACGATTCTCTCCGGCCTGCCTGCCGCCGCGGTCGGTGCCTTGCTGACCCTGGTGGTGTTCAACGCGGCGCTGGACCTGTTCGCCTTCGTCGGCATCGTGATGCTGGTCGGCATCGTCAAGAAGAACGCGATCATGATGATCGACTTCGCCCTGGAGCATCAGTCCGGCGAAGGCGTGACCCCGGAACAGGCCATTTACGAAGCCTGCAAGGTGCGTTTCCGCCCGATCATGATGACGACCATGGCGGCCTTCGCCGGCACCTTGCCGATCGCGCTCGGCATCGGTGCCGGTGCCGAGACGCGCCGGCCGCTCGGTCTGGCCGTGGTCGGCGGCCTGGTCGTCTCGCAGATCCTGACCCTGTACCTGACGCCGGTCATTTACCTCTATATGAATCGCCTGCAGGAACGCGTCGCGCCGCGGCAGGTCGGGCAGGAACCCGCGTCCGACGCCGCTTGAGATCGACAGTGGCGTCTATGCCTTTCGGTGTAGGCGTCCCCGTGCAAGGCTGGCGTATAGTCGATCGGGCCATGTACCGCCATCTCTTTCGCCCTCTCCACGTCCGCCCCGGAGACCGTCCGCCGGCAGGACGATGAAGCCGGTTCCGCGCCTCGCGGCAGGCCGGAACCGACGCTGACGCCGCACCGATACCCACGGTTCGGAGCGCAGTCCCATGTCCATCGACGAAGAAAAACTCAATGCCTTCCTCGGCAAGGCGGTCGGCGATCTTGGTGCCGCCTTCAGCGCGGTGCTGGTCCTGCTCGGCGACGAACTGGGCCTCTACAAGGCTCTGGCCAAGGCGTCGTTGACGCCGGAGAAACTGGCCGAACAGACCGGTACCAATGAGCGCTACGTGCGCGAATGGCTCGGCAACCAGGCCGCCGGCGGCTATGTCGACTTCGATGCGGCGAGCGGGACGTACCGGCTGAACGAGGTCCAGGCGTTGTGCCTGGCCGATCCCGGCGGACCCGTCGACCTGCCCGGTGCCTATGAAATAGGCCGGGCGCTGTTTCATACCTATCCACGCGTGCGCGACAACTTTCGCAGCGGCGCCGGCATGGAGTGGGGCGAACACCATCCCTGCCTGTTCCATGGCACGGAACGGTTCTTCCGGGCCGGGTATAACGCGCATCTGATCGGCGAATGGCTACCGGCGCTCGACGGCGTGGTGGCCAAGCTCGGCCGCGGCGGCAAAGTGGCCGACATCGGCTGTGGCCACGGCGCCAGCACCGTGTTGATGGCGACGGCATTTCCGACCACGCAGTTCGTCGGCTACGACTATCACGCGCCGTCGATCGACGTCGCCCGCGAGCGCGCCAAGGTCGCCGGCGTAAAGAACGCGCATTTCGAACAGGCGGACGCGACCAGTTACAAGGGGCGCGATTTCGACCTGATCGCTTTTTTTGATTGCCTGCACGATATGGCCGATCCGGATGGTGCTGCGCGACATGCGAAGCAGGCCCTCAAAGACGATGGCACCTGCATGGTGGTCGAGCCGTTTGCCGGCGACAGTACCGCGGAAAATCTCAACCCGGTCGGCCGTGTGTACTACGCGGCCTCATCGATGATCTGCGTGCCCGTATCGCTTGCGCGACATGGCCCCGCGCTGGGTGCGCAAGCCGGCGAGGCGAGATTGCGCAAGGTCCTGGTCGATGCCGGCGGCTTCAGCCAGATGCGCCGCGCCGCGCAAACGCCGTTCAATATCGTGCTGGAGGCCAGACCGTAGACCCGCGACCTTGTATGCCCGGCCTCAAAGGACTCGCGAACAGGGTTCGCTCCCACAGGAGCAGGTTGCCGCGACATTGTGGGAGCGAACCCTGTTCGCGAGTCCTTTGGGGCCGTGAGCTTACGATTCCCGGCTCTACGTCCCGATCTCATCCAGACACTCGCCCAATATCCGCGTCGCCTCGAGGATCTCCGCCGGCGGCAGCCCGGCGAAACCGAGGATAAACCCCTCCCACAAGGCTGATGGCGACATTGTGGGAGCGAACCCTGTTCGCGAGTCCTTTAAGGCCGTGAGCTTACGATTCCCGGCTCTACGTCCCGATCTCGTCCAGACACTCGCCCAGTATCCGTGTCGCCTCGAGGATCTCCGCCGGCGGCAGCCCGGCGAAACCGAGGATAAATCCCTCGCGCTCGGGCGGCTTCATATAGAACGGCCCGATCGTATGCAGGCCAAGGCCGCGGTTGTGCGCCAGTTCGACGAGAGCCTCCGTGCGCGCATGGTCCAGATCGCGCAGCCAGCCGACCACATGCATGCCTGCCGGTGCGCCAAAGACCTCGATGCGATCGCCCGCGTAAAGACGCAGTCCTTCGATCAGCGCATCGCGCCGCTCCTTCAACGACTTCGCTGCCTGGCGTAAGTACCGCTCGAAGCCGCCGTCGGCGATGAAGTTGGCCAGCGCCGCCTGCTCGATGCCGGGGCTGCCGAAGTCGTTGAGCCATTTGGCCGCGATGAAGTCTTCCCGCAAGGCCTTCGGCACGACCATGTAGCCCATGCGCAACGACGGGAACAGCACCTTGGAAAACGTGCCGACATAGATCACCCGGTCGGTGTGGTCGAGTGCGCGCAATGCCGGCAGCGGCTGCACGTCGTAGCGAAACTCGCCGTCGTAATCGTCCTCGACGATCCAGCTGTGGTGTTCGTAGGCGTAGCGGAGAAGGGCGAGTCGGCGTGGCGAGGAAAGCATCGACGCGCCGGGAAACTGGTGCGAGGGCGTGCTCAGGATCAGTGCCGGGGAGCAATCGGGCAATTCCTCGCAGATCAGTCCGTTCTCATCGGTAGGCACGTGAAGGACATTCGCGCCATGCGTCCGCATGATCTGGTACGCAGCGAAATAATGGGGGTCTTCGACGACCACGGTAGCGCCCGGATCGACGAGCACGCGCGCGCATAGCGCATAGGCCTGCTGGCTGCCGTTGACGATGATCACGTCGTCCGGCGTCGCCACGACGCCGCGGCGTCGCGCCAGGTAGTCGCATAGCACTTCGCGTAGCGCGGCCAGCCCGTGCGCTCCCGGATAACCGGTTTCGGTGTAAGCGGCGGCTCGGGTCAGCTCCCGGCTCCACTGGCTGCACAGCGCCGGCTGGATCAGCGGATCGGCGTACTGGAGGTTGTAGCGCAGGCCGCGATGACGACGCCCCAGCAGCCCGTCGATGCCTTCACGCATGCGCGCCGTATAGGCCGAGGGTGCCGGCACTTCGGAGGGCGGCGTCGGCAGCACGGCATCCGAGGGCGCGCGCAGATGGGCGACGAAGCTGCCCGACCCCGTGCGGCTGTCGATGAATCCTTCCGCGTGCAGTTGCTCGTAGGCGGCCAGCACTGTGGTCCGCGACAGCCCGAGTTCCACGGCCAGTTCACGCGTGGCCGGCAGGCGCGAGCCGGCGAGCACGCGTCCGCCGAGGATGGCCGATTTCAATGCGCGGGTCAGTTGCCCATGACGTGGACCCTGCCCGTCCAGCTCCAGAAACACCCGTGAACCCCCAGTTCGCCCATGACAGGCGTAAGAACCAGCGAGCAATCAATGTCGGGGATGCGCCGGTCCGGCGTCAATGGGCCTTACTGCCTAGCCGGGGAGGCCACCCCGCGCTCGCGCGAGGAGTGGCTCCCGGAGCCTCAGTCCTGCGCACCGTCCTTGGCGAAGGCCTTCGGCGCGGAGCCGAAGTTGCCGTCGGCCTGGGCGGCCATGTAGGAGAACACCGCGTAGACGGCCACGTTCTGCGCCATGTCCTTCGGGTCGATCTTGTCCAGGGTGTCGTTGGCGTTGTGGTGGTAATCGAAGTAGTAGGTGCCGTCCTGGGTCAGCGACAGCGCGGCCATGCCCTTGCCGTGCATCTGCGACAGGTCCGAACCGCCGCCGCCGGGACGGGTGGTGTCGTATTCGACGCCCATCGGTGCCAGCACCCTGGCGATCTGCTCGATGGCGCCACGCGCCTCGGGCTTCACGCTGGCGCTCATGCGCCAGACCTTGCCCGAACCGAAGTCGGACTCGGTGCCAAGCTGATGTTTGGCCACCTCGCCCTGGTGCTTGTCCGCATAGGCGCGGCCGCCCCACAGGCCCATTTCCTCGTTGGCGAACGCGATCACGCGGATCGTGCGGTCCGGACGCTGCGGCATGTCCTTGATCAGCTTGCCCGCGGCCATGGCGATCGCCACGCCGGCGCCATCGTCGATCGCGCCGGTGCCCAGGTCCCACGAGTCCAGGTGCCCGCCGATATCGACGATCTGGTCCGGATGCTTGCGGCCGGTGATTTCGCCGATCACGTTGGCGCCCGTATACGAACCGTTGAAACCGACGTCGAGGTCGAGCTTCAGGGTCACCGGCTTGCCCTTGGCGAGCACGCGCTCGAGCTGGTCGGCATCGGGCAGGGACAGCGCCGCGGCGGGAATCGCCTTGGCCGGGTCGGTGAAGCCGGTCACACCGGTGTGCGGCGTACGGCTGTTCGCGTCGGTGCCGGCTGAACGCAGCAGGTAAGCCGCGGCGCCCTTCTCGGCGGCGACGACGGCGCCGTGGGTACGCGTGGCCGAGCCCTTGCCGTAGTCGTGGCCGTCCTTCAGGCGGTCCATGTGGACGTTCACGTAGACGATCTTGCCCTTGACCGTGGCCGGGTCGGCGGCGATCAGGGCGTCGAGGTTATCGAAGGCGACGACTTCGGCGGTCAGGCCGCCGGCGGGCGTGCCCGCCGAATAACCCAGCGCGGTCAGCGACAGCGACTGCGGATACGGCGAGACGATGGCACCGTGCTCGCTGCGGCGCTGCCACAGCGGATAGGTCACCGGCTCCGTATAGACCTTGTCGAATCCCAGTTCCTTGAACTTGGCCACTGCCCAGGCGACGCCGCGGGCATCGTTCGGACCGCCGGCAATACGTGCGCCCACCTCGGTGGTCAGCGATTTGACGATCTCATAGCCGGTGTTGTCGTTCAGCGCATGCTCGCGCAGCTGCTCGGCGGCGGTAACGGCGGCGGCCGGGATGACCGTGGCTTTCTCGGCGGCGCCAGCTGACAGGGCGAGAGTAAGTCCCAGGGCCAAGGCCTGAAGACGGAAGACATGACGCATGGGTAGCCCCCAGATCGAAGAGAACCCCGATTATGACGGCATGCCCATGGGTGTCGGCCTAGGCCGGAAGTCACGGTGGGCGCCTTATCGGGCCCACCGCAGGGATTCAGCGACCCTGCTGGCTCTTCAGCAGGTCGCGAATTTCCGTCAGCAGCACGACATCCGGCGCCACCACGGGGGCGGCTTCCTCACGGCGAGTCAGGCGATTGATGCCCTTGACCAGCAGGAAGATCGCGAAGGCGATGATGACGAACTGGATCAGCGTATTCAGGAAGGCGCCGATCTGGATCGCCACCTCGGCCTTCTTGGTCGCCGCATCGGCGGGGCTCAGTACCCATTTCCACTGCGAGAAATCGACCCCGCCAATCAGCCAGCCGATCGGCGGCATGATGATCTGGTCGACCAGGGACGTGACGATCTTGCCGAAGGCACCGCCGATGACCACACCGACCGCCAGGTCGATAACGTTGCCACGCATGGCAAACTGCTTGAACTCGCCGATAAAGCTCATCTGACCTCTCCTGGACGTGACGGACCGGTGGACTTTACCCCAGCCTGTTGTCGTCTGGACGTCAGATGACGGTTCCCTCGAGTGTGGCGAAACCGTCCAGTTCGGCATGGAAGCGGTCGCCGCGCTTCAGCGCGGCCACGCCGGCCGGGGTGCCGGTGAAGACCAGGTCGCCGGCTTTCAGCTCGAACAGGGTCGACAGCGCGGCGATGATCTCGGGAACGCCATGGATCATCTCGGCGAGGGTCGTCTGCTGGCGCACCTGGCCGTTCACGCTGAGGGTCAGTGTCGTCCCGCCGTCCGGGGCCCCCAGGGAGGCCGGGCGCAGCGCGGACACGGGCGCGGAATGATCGAAAGCTTTTGCGGTATCCCAGGGTGCGCCCTTGGCCTTGGCCTGCGCCTGCAGGTCGCGTCGGGTCAGGTCCAGGCCGACCGCGTAACCCCAGACCAGGCTGCCGGCGTCGGCCACGGCGATATCGCTGCCGCCGGCGCCCAGCGCGACGACCATCTCGACTTCATGGTGCAGGTCGACGGTGGCGGTCGGGTACGGCACGTCCTTGCCGTCCGCAACGACGGCGTCGGCCGGCTTGCAGAAGAACATCGGACTGGACTTGTCGACGGTCGCGCCCATCTCCCGCGCATGTTCGGCGTAATTGCGGCCGATGCAGAACACGCGGCGGATCGGGAAGCGCTGGTCACTGCCGACGACGGGCAGGCTCGGAACGGGCGGGGCGGGGATGATGTAGGTCATGCCCCTAAGGTTACCCCAGGCGACGGAATGAATCAGCGTGTGTGACGGCGAAAAACGATGTCGAACATCGGCGTCCAGGTCGTGCCGCCGTCGCGGGAGATTCGTGCGATTTCACGAACCTCCTTGCCTTGCGGCTGCCAGGACACCTCGATCGTCCGTTGGCCTTTCGCATCGCGATCGACGCCGGAGAGGACGATGCGCCTGCCGTCCTGTTTGCCTTCGAGGATCAGCAGCTCGCCGCGGTTGGTGACCCAGCTCTGGTGCCAGAGCTGGCGCGTCGCGTCGTAGGTCGTGAAGCTCTCACCACGCATGCCGTCGGCCTGACGGTAGTCCTCGCGTATCGCGCAGCCATCGAGCATCGTGGTGATCGTATTGCGAGCGACCGAAGGCTTGCCTGGCGCGTCGGTGTCGAAGGTGTCCCAGTCGCCGAGCCAGAAATCAAAGCCGCGATACACCGCATCGGTACAGGCGGCCGGCTTGTCCGCCGCATTGATGGATAACGACACGAGCAGCGACAAGCAAAACACCGAACGCAGCGTCGTGCGCATCATGGAAAGGCGCCGGTGGCAATCACGCGTTACCGCGCCGGCACCATCGCGCGAACCACCCGATCGGTATACCGACGAGGACGATATGCGCGAACAACCCATTGGCCAGCACGATGCCGTGGGGGAATGCTTTCGGCGGCATCGCCGACAGTGGCAACACGACCGCATTCATCACGATGTAGAGCAGCAGGCCGTAGATCGCACCACAAACGAACGGTCGCTCCGCCAGCAGCGCGATGCGTCGCGCGGCGAGGACATAGACGATCACCATCACCGCCATGATCGCGTAGTGCAGCACGACGCCGAGCGTTGCGGTTCCCATGCCACCTTTGAACGATGCGGGACCGAGCAGCCCGGCGGCGATGGACTGGTAGATCGCGGCGAGTGGAATGCCATGCAGGCCGAAGAAGACGGAGGCGTCGAGCAGGTCGAGCGTGCCGGCGACGAGGGTCGCATACACGATGGCCTTCATGACGCGCGATGTGGTCGGTGTCGCCGTGATGGGGGATATCATGGTTTCTCTTCAGCGGGAAAGTAATACCTGTCTAGGCATACATATCGCTAGGCAGTTTTCATGCCAGCGAAGCTCCGTATGCTGCCCAGTCGGGTGCGCGATTAAAAAGGTCCAATACCGACGCGCTGGAAGAGGCCAATCTGTGCAAGGCACGGATGACAGCTGTCACTGTCGACGGTTGATGGCCTGCCATTAACCTGTGCGGCGATGCCGATCATGCTGTCCGACAGATGGCGAGAACCTAGGGGCGGGAATGAGTAACGCGGAACTGCTGAAACAGCTGCGCATCGAGAAAACGCAGCGCGAGGACCATGGCGGCGGGGGCGGCCTGAAGGTAGCGGTCATCATCGGCGTCGCTTTGCTGGTGCTGGCCGGAGCGGCCGTCGCTGGCTGGTTGTTGCTGGGCAAGCAGGCCCTTCCGGTGCAGACCGCACAGGCGATGGCGCCGACCGCGCAAAGCGGTGCCGGTGCGGTATTGCAGGCCACCGGCTACATCACCGCGCGTCGCCAGGCGACGGTCTCGGCGCAGATCACCGGCACGCTTACCGAGGTGCTGATCGAGGAAGGCGACCGTGTGCAGAAGGGCCAGATCCTCGCGCGCCTTGAGGACAACGGTTACCGCGCCTATCTCGATGCGGCGAAGGCAACCGCTTCGGCCAGCGTCGCGCAGACCGCGCAGGTCGCCGCGCAACTGGACCAGGCGCGCCGTGACGTGGTCCGACTCGATGCGCTGGCCGCACGCGGCCTGATTTCCAAGCAGTCGGCCGAACAACAGCGCGCACAGAGCGACACCCTGGTTGCGCAACTGCATGCCGCGCAACGGCAGGCGCAGTCCGCCGACGCACAGGTCGCCGTGGCCCAGGTGAATTTCGACTACACCGTGGTCCGCGCGCCGTTCTCTGGCGTGATCACGGATAAATCCGCCCAGGTCGGCGAGATCATCTCGCCGCTGTCCGCGGGTGGAGGGTTCACGCGCACCGGCGTCGGCACCATCGTCGATATGGATTCGCTCGAGATCGATGTCGATGTCAACGAGGCCTATATCGGCCGGGTCAAGCCGGACATGCCGGCCGAGGCGGTGCTCGATGCGTATCCGGACTGGAAAATCCCGGCGCATGTCATCGCCATCGTGCCGGCCGCCGACCGCGGCAAGGCCACGGTGAAGGTGCGTGTGGCCCTGGAAGGCAAGGACGATCGCATCGTGCCCGACATGGGCGTGCGCGTGTCCTTCCTCGATGCGAAGCCGGTGCAGTCCGCCGTGCCGAAGGGTGTGCTGGTCCCGGAGAAGGCCATCGTCCAGCGCGACGGCAAGAGCGTGGTTTTCGTCGTCGCCGATGCCCATGCGAAACAGCGCATCGTGCAACCGGCGCCGCAGAGTTACGGCAACCTCCGCTTGCTGCCGTCGGCGGTAAGCGCCGGCGAGGCCGTGGTGGTATCGCCACCGGACGAGTTGCGCGATGGCGCTGCCGTCGAAACACAGAAAGCACCGTAAAGACATTACCTTGCCGGCCTTGCCGCCGGCTCATCGATCGGGAGAGGGTTCATGGGCACGCTTATCGATATTCGCGACCTGAGCAAGGTTTACGAGCGCGGCAAACAGAAAGTGGAAGTACTGCACGGGATCAACCTGGCGATCGCCGAAGGCGATTTCCTGGCGCTGATGGGACCTTCCGGTTCGGGCAAGACGACCTTGCTGAACCTGATCGGCGGCCTGGATACACCGACCGGCGGCAGCCTCAGCGTCGCTGGTCAACGTATCGACCAAATGGGTGGTGGCGCACTGGCGAAATGGCGCGCGACCCACGTCGGTTTCGTCTTCCAGTTCTATAACCTGATGCCAATGCTTTCGGCACAGCGCAATGTCGAACTGCCGCTGCTCCTGACCAAACTCTCCTCGTCGCAACGCAAGCAGAATGCCGCGATTGCGCTGAGGCTGGTCGGCCTCGACGAGCGATCGACGCACAAGCCGAGCGAACTGTCCGGCGGTCAGCAGCAGCGTGTAGCGATCGCCCGCGCCATCGTTTCCGACCCGACACTGCTGGTCTGCGACGAACCGACCGGCGATCTGGATCGCCAGTCCGCCGAGGAGGTCCTTGGCCTGCTGCGCGAACTCAATCGTGAACATGGCAAGACCATCGTGATGGTCACCCATGACCCGAAGGCCGCCGAATACGCGAATCACACCTTGCACCTGGACAAGGGCACGCTGGTCGAGCAGGCCATCGCCTGAGGAGCGCACGATGAAATACCTTCATCTGATATGGGCGGCGCTGTTCCGGCGCAAGACCCGCACGATCCTCACCCTGGTGTCGATCATTACCGCCTTCCTGCTGTTCGGCATGCTCGACGCGGTGCGTACCTCGTTCAACCAGGCGGGACAGAGCGCCAACGGTGCGCAGCGCCTGCAGACCGGCGCGAAACTGTCCTTTATCCAGCCCCTGCCGCAGGCACTCGGTGCGCAGATCGCGCAAGTGCCCGGGGTGAAGGACGTGGCGTACGCGAACTGGTTCGGCGGTGCCTACCAGGATCCGCACAACCAGGTCTTCAGTTTCGCGGTCGAGCCGAATTACATCGACCTGTATCCGGAAATCGAGGTCAGTCCGGCCGAGCGCAAGGCCTTCAACGACACGCGTACCGGCGTCCTGGTCGGCGAGAAACTCGCCGAACGCTTCCACTGGAAGGTCGGCGACAAGATCCCGATGCAGTCGACGATTTTCCCGAACAGGCAGGGCGACAAGAACTGGAGCTTCGATGTCGTCGGCATCATGCGTGCGAAGGACAAGAAGTCCGGCGGGTTCTTCGACCAGCAGATGCTGCTGCACTGGAAGTATTTCGACGAGACCACGCCGTACAACCAGGGCCAGGTCGGCTGGTACGTGACTCGCGTGACCGACGTGAACCAGGCCGACCGGGTGGCCAAGGCGATCGATGCGCTGTCGGCTAACTCGGATCATGAAACCCGTACGCAGACCGAGCAGGCGGCAACCGCGAACTGGATGAAGCAGCTGGCCGATATCGGCCTGATCGTCGGTTCGATCATGGGCGCCGTGTTCTTCACCCTGCTCCTGCTCTCCGGCAACACCATGATGCAGGCGGTCCGGGAACGGACCAGCGAACTGGCGGTGCTGAAGACGATCGGTTTCACCAGCGGCAGCGTGCTGGCGATGGTCCTGGCCGAATCGGTTCTGCTGGTCCTGCTTGGCGGGGTGATCGGGCTGGGCCTGGCTTCGCTGATCGTGCCGGCGATCTCCGCCGGCAGCGGCGGCATGCTGAATTTGCCGGTCGTCGGTGCGAACAGCTGGATCCTCGGCATCGTGCTGATGGTGGCCATCGGCTTGCTGGTCGGCTTGCTGCCGGCGCTGCGCGCCATGCGCCTGAATATCGTCGATGCACTGGCCGGTCGCTGAGGAGTACGAAATGCGTGTATTGATCAATATCGGCCTGCTGGTCCTGCTCGTCGCCGTGGTGGCCGCATGGATCGTCCTGCCGTGGCAAGGCGCCATCGTGCTGGCGATCCTGGTCGCCGCCTGGATGCTGTTCACCCGTCGCGGCAAACAGGCCGCCTCGGTCACTTCCGTCGGCATCAGCACGCTTCGCCAGCGTCTTGGCTCCGCTTCGGTCATCGTGATCGGCATCGCCGGCGTGGTCGGCGTGCTGGTCGCCCTGCTGGCGATGGGCGAGGGTTATAGCCAGACGCTGCGCAAGACCGGCAGCGCGGACACGGCCATCGTCATGCGCGGTTCCTCGGCGTCCGAGGTGATGTCAGTGCTCGACCACGACAGTGTCGTCCTGGTCCCGCAGGCTGAAGGGATCGCGAAGGACGCCAAGGGCCAGCCGATCGCCTCGCCGGAGCTGGTGGTCGCGGCCAACCTGCCGGTGAAGGGCGGCACAGCCGACGATGAAGGCAGCGTGCAGTTGCGCGGTGTCAGTGCGCAGGCCTGGGCTGTCAGGCCTGAAGTGAAGATCATCGAAGGTCGCAACTTCGCGCCCGGCATGCGTGAACTTATCGTCGGCAAGGGCGCCGCGCGACAATTCGCCGGCCTGGTACCGGGCCACGAGATCCGCCTGGGCAACCAGGTCTGGACCGTGGTCGGCGTATTCGCCGCGGACAATGCGATGGACTCGGAAGTCTGGGGCGATGCCGGCGTGGTCGCCGACACCTACCGTCGTGGCGGGAGCCGCGCCTCGGTCACCGTGAAACTGGCCGATCCGTCGAAGTTCGACACGTTCAAGGCCGCACTGGAAGGCAACCCGCAACTGAAGGTGGACGTCGAGACGACGGTCGACTACTTCAACAAGCAGTCCGAAGGCACGGCCAAGGTGATCCGCATCATGGGGATCGCGGTCGGCCTGATCATGGCGATCGGCGCGATGTTCGGCGCGCTGAATACCATGTTCGCCGCGGTCGCGGCCCGGGCTCGTGAAATTGCCACGCTGCGAGCGATCGGCTTCCGCGGCCTCCCCGTAGTCGTCGCGATCATGCTCGAGACGATGCTGCTGGCGCTGATCGGTGGACTGATCGGTGGGCTGCTCGCGTGGCTGATCTTCAATGGCTACAGCGCGTCGACCCTCGCCGCCGGCACGGTCGGCCAGCTGAGCTTCCAGCTCAAGGTGACGGGCGAGCTGTTGTGGACCGGTCTGAAATGGGCGCTGGCGATCGGCTTTATCGGCGGACTGTTCCCGGCGGTGCGCGCGGCGCGTCTGCCTGTGACTACAGCGTTGCGAGAGTTGTAGAAGGTATCGACGGGATTTTCCCGGCACTTTGTGCAGAAACAGGACGGCTCTGCGATAGGCCACACGCCGATACGAACCTTTTTGGTCCAGGTCCAAGTTAGGTCGCCGACGCTCACAGGGAGCGTCGGCGTTCCCTCACTCAAGGACTGTGACCATGAAATGGAAAGTTTTCCGCGAAGCGATGGCTCCCTGCCTTCGCATGCTTCCCCTGAGTCTTGCCATGGCGGTGATGGCCGGTGGCACGTCAACTGCCCTTGCCCAAGACAATGCCGGGGGCTCGACGGGGTTCACCCGGGTGGCCGATATCGTCGATGCGGACTATCGCCTGTCGGGGTTTCAACGCGGCCTTGCCAGTCCGTCGTTGAAAATCGGCTATCCGGGCGCGATGTTCCTGCGCCTGCATTTCGCAACGATCGACATTCCCGACGATGCCGAAGTGTTGATCGCCAATCGCGACCGCGGCGAAGTCCATCGCTTTGCTCTTGCGGATGTCGTCCGTGCCGCGGGCGATGACGGCTACTACGCCATGTCCGTGACTGGCGACGAAGCGACCGTCGAGCTCGTCGGCGGACGGGAGGGACATCCGTATGCGCTGCATATCGACAAGGTCGATGTCGGATTCGAAGACATCATGCGCCCGCTGGGCGTTATCGGCGGCGACCAGCGACAGCGGGCGGTATGCCTGAGAGACAGCGATCCGGAGGCCTATCGCCGCTCGCGTGCCGTCGCCCGGGTCTATGGGCTCGGCTATGTCGGCACCGCCTGGCGGGTAGGTCCCGGCAATCACATGCTCACCAACCACCACGTCATTCCCAACGACAAGAATCCCCGGGATTTCGAAATGTGGTTCGGCTACGAGCACACCCAGTGCAACGGAAGCAACGCGACGGCGGCTGGCACCAAGGTGCGCGGCGATCGGCGCCTGCAGGGCGATCCGGGACTGGATTTCCAGTTGTTCACCCTCGACCCCGGTACCTTCTCCAGCGTGGGCCAGTATGGCTACCTTGGGCTCGATGCCGCGCCCCTGTCCGTAGGTACACCCATTTACCTGCCGCAGCACGGCGCCGGGCAGCCGCGCCAGATTGCCAGTGTCTCCGACGACGGCCGTCAGTGCGTGATCACCGCCAAGGCGGGCACGAACCCGCGTTATCTGTGCGACACGGTCGGCGGCAGTTCCGGCTCACCGGTCATCGACCGTCGCAGTCATCGCGTTCGCGTATTGCACAACGCCACCACCGGCAGCGCGAACCAGGGCAACGGCATCGAGTTCATCTGGCCGCGCATCAGTGCGCACTTTCCGGGCGGTGTCGTTCCCGGCGGTAGCTGACGCAAGACCGGGCAGGGCCGCGTGCCGGCCTTGCCCTTTGTCATGGCATCACGGGTGGCACATAGCTCAGGGTGAGGCCGAGCAACCACAGCAATCCCAGTACCAGCGGGATGTGCACGAGTAACTGCATGAAGGTGAAGCCGACGATGTCTCGTGCTTTCAATCCGAGTACGCCAAGCAGGGGCAGCATCCAGAAGGGATTGATCAGGTTGGGCAGCGCCTCGGCCGCGTTATAGACCTGTACGGCCCAGCCGAGATGCACCTTCAGGTCGTTGGCGGCCTGCATGACGTACGGTGCTTCGATCACCCACTTGCCGCCGCCGGAGGGCACGAAGAAGCCAAGGATCGCCGAATAGATGCCCATGACCAGGGTGAAGGTTTCAGTCGAGGCGATATGGACGAAGAGACTGGCCAGATGATGAGCGAGGGTATCGCCATCGTTGCCCTTGGCCTGGGTGAGCAGGGCGGCGATTCCGCCATATAGCGGAAACTGGATCAGCACGCCGGTCGTGCTCGGCACCGCGCGTGCCACGGCGTTGAGGAAGCTGCGCGGTCGCCAGTGCAGCAAGAGGCCGACGGTGAGAAACAGGAAGTTGTAGGTATTGAGGTTGGCGATCGCCGTGATTGCCGGCTTGCTGGCGAATTCATGGAACAGCCAGCCCAGGCCGAGCAGGCCGATCAGCACGGAAAGCAGGGGACTGTATTCGAGCCATTCACCGGGGCGCTTGCGTGGCGGCAATGCTGGCACGGAGGTGCTTTCCTCGACACCGAAGTCCTTCGCCGTACGGGCGTTCGCCGCTGATGGCGTGGTCAGCCAGCAGACGATCAACGAGACACCGATCAGGATCGCGGTCAGCAGGATCGATTGCCATAGGAAGATCGTCTGGCTGAAGGGCAGCACGCCGGTGATTTTCAGCAAGGCGGGCGGCATGCTCGCGGGGTTGGCCTGCAACTGCGCCGCCGACGAACTCAGGCCCATCGCCCATACGGCACCAAGCCCGAGATAGGCCGCGGCGCCGGCCGCGCGGTAGTCAAGCTTCAGGTCGTCGCGTCGTGCCAGTGCGCGTACCAGCAGTCCACCGAAAACCAGCGAGAAGCCCCAGCTGAGCAGGGAGGCCAGCATGCTGACCAGGCCGATATAGCAGACCGCGCCGCGTCCCGTGCGCGGCGCTCGCGCGAGTACGTCGATGAAGCGGGCGACGATCGGCGCGGTCGCCACGACGTAACCGCCGATGACGACAAAGGCCATCTGCATGGTGAAGGGAATCAGGCTCCAGAAGCCGTCGCCGAAGGCGGTGACCGTGGATGTCGGTGTGGCGCCGGCGAACAGCGTGGCTATGGCGACGACGATGACTGCGAGGGCAGCGAACACATAGGCGTCGGGAAACCAGCGTTCGGCCCAGGTGGCGCAGCGTAGTGCGGCGCGCGCGAGGATGCCTTCGCTTGTGGGTTGCATGGGTGTCCCTGTGTCCGCTGGTGCAGTGATGGTGTGCTGGTGGGTGGGGAAGATCAAGATCGCGCTTGGTTGTTGTGCTTTTTGGCGATCGTGTCGGCGCCTATGGCGCCGGTGTTTCGCCCTCCTGCCGGAGGCCGAGTCACTTTTCTGGAATGGCCCAGAAAAGTAACCTAAAGAGGCCACCCCGATCGCGTGCCCGCTGCGCGGGGCGGCCGGCTGGGCCGGGGTTTACGGCCGTACATCCCTGCACGGTCGTAAACGGTCGGCATCCATGCCGACCCCGCTACGCGGCCTTATCGTCCCAGCCGACCTCACTGCTCAACGGGGCCCCGGGATCACGAGCCGGCTGATCGCCGTGTATCCATGGTGGCCAGATTGAAAGGTCTGGCCCCAAGGGACTCGCGAACAGGGTTCGCTCCCACAGGAGCAGGTTGCCGCGACCTTGTTGTGGGAGGAGCAAGTTGCGGCGACCTTGTTGTGGGAGCGAACCCTGTTCGCGAGTCCTTTGGGGCCGTGACTTCCCCATCGCCGTCTTGCTCTTGATTGAAATACGCCGCCAGGCTGTCGCTGTGGTCACGTATTTTTTCCCGGACAGCAATGGACCTACGCCGGGGAGACGATGAGGGGAGTGCGTGCGTTGCTTTTTCGTGTTGTGCGTGGATGCAGACACGATGCGATACACCTCATTCGATGATCGATTTCCGGTTGTTCCTACCTATCGGTGTGCGATGATTTCTATGTCGCCGATGGCGACCGGGTTTGACAGCTCGTTTAGCGATATTGCACCAAAGCGCCGCAACGACGTTCTCGGCGTTGCGGCGCAGCTTTGCCATAAGCTTATGGCGGGCGTGCTGGGAGGGCTTCGGTCCTGCCGGGTTCTATCGCTACCGGTCTGTCAACCTGGCACTTCCGCCACCCATGGTGGGTGGCGGCCTCCAGACAAGGGCCGTTATGTCTGCAACAAACGATCACGCCGAGCCACGCGACGTGGCCGGTGATCTGATCGGTCGCCTGATCCTCGCCTTCGGCGAGATGGAATATCAGGTAAGCCTCTGCCTGCACCGTCTTGCTGCCATCCCCGAGTTCGGATTATTCACGCCGATCGCCGACACGCGGGTGTTGAAGCAGAAGCTCGATGTCTTCAAGGACATGGTCGCCGCGCGTTTTGCCGACAGTCCGGCATGTCTGGAGGAATTCGTTCGCTGGCACAGGCGGCTATGCAGCCTGCGGCGTCGCCGTGACGGCATCATCCATGGCTATTGGGATCACGAGGTCAATGTGCTTCGCCCGATGAAGTTCAAGAAGCATTCCACGATGACCTGCAACCTTGCCGAGCTTCGCGAGGAATGCCGGCGAACAGAGG
>DASYLE010000163.1:0-9603 GCA_036009745.1 Luteibacter sp.
ACATAAGTCTGGCCAAGGCCGTTCTGGTTCTCGAAGCCGTCATTACGGATGCCGATACGCGCGAGGAAATTGTCGGTGATGTGCCAGGCGTCCTGCAGGAAGTAATACTTCTGCGTCAGGCCGATCTTGGCCCCGGTCGCAAAGACCTCCCGTTCGACGACGTTGTCCGCGGGGTCGGCGGTCGGCGCGTGGTCGAGAACCGGGTTCTGGTCGCCAGGTCCGGGCATCGACGAGTAGAAGTATTCGGCGCCGCCCTCGAGCGATGAACCCGTGATCGAGGTGAAGCGCGTACGGCCCCAACCTGCGGTGAGGTCGTGATCGCCGAGCTTGTATTCGAAATCGATTCGAGCCTGGCTATTGGTATCCTGGCCGTCCGGCGTGGCCAGCGAACCGGCGAAAGCGCAGGATGGAATCGGGGAGGCCTGGCCGTCCTTGAACGCCTGGCGGTTATCGGTGATCGATGGGCAGCCCGGTGAGTCGGCAGCGGTATTGATATCGCCGTTATATGTCTCGGCAACGCCGTTTGCAGCCAACGCGGTATTGACGCGCTTGTTGATACTACGGCCGTACTGTGCCGACACCGTGAAGTCGTCGGTGACGTAGCTGGTGTACTTCAGGATGTTGGTCTGGCCACCCTGCTTGTTGTAAACCGAGCCAAGGCGCGTCGAACGATATGGATCGTTATTGGCATCAAAGCCGTAGTTGTAGACCTGGCTGGTGATCTTGCTGGTATCGCTGAAACCGGTGTACTCGAGGATATTTGACTCGTTGATATTCCAGTCCAGTTTGACCAACCAGTAGGGCTGCTTTTCGTTGGTGGACTGGTAACCGCCACCCGCGGTTGCGGTCGTGTCACCCTGGTTGTTGAACCAGCCGCCATAGGCCGAATCGTTGGTCGTTGTGTCGCTGACAATCGCGAACAGGAACAACTTGTCCTTGATCAGGGGACCGCCAATCCAGGCGCTCCAGCGATCCGTAAAGTCAGTCGCTCCACCCGGGGCGGAGGCACCCACGGCAGCGCCGTTATTGGCGAGCTGGAAGTTCTTGTTGCCGCTGTTGACCTGTGAAAGAACGCCATTCTTCAGGTAGATGGTGGGCTGGCTGGCCTGCATCGAGGCCGGATTCCAGGTGTAGTCAAAACCACCCTTCCATTCATTGGTGCCGCGCTTGGTCAGTACCGAGACCACGCCGCCGGTGGAGTTGCCATACTCGGCACCGTAGCCGCCTTCCTGCACCGACTGCTGGTCGATGGCTTCGAACGGGACCTGTGAGAACTTCAGGCTCTGGAAGAAGTTGGTCGCGTTGAAACCGTTGACGTAATAGGCGTTCTCGGCAACGGATGCGCCGCTGAACGAGGCCAGGTTACCGAATGCGCCGTCGCCGCGGACGGCGCCGGGCGTGAGCAGGGCGACCGCGGTCTGGTTACGTGCGATCGGCAGCGACTTCATCTGCTCGGCGGTCATAACGGTGTTGACCTGCACCGACGAAACGTCGACCGGCGGCAGCGAGTTCGCGGTAACGCTGACCGCGCCGAGATTCTCCGCGCCTGAGGTCGATGCCGCGTCGGCACTGACGAGGTTCAGATTGAAACCCTGGCCGGCGACCACGGTGATGGTGCGCGAAATCGGCTGGCCCTTGGTCGTTTCGGTGACCTTGTAGTCGCCCGGCTGCAAGGATGAAACGTTGAATTTGCCATCGTTGCCGACGGTGACGGAACGGGTCTGGCCGCTGCCAAGGTTGACGAAGTCGACCTGGGCGCCGGCATCGGCGGTACCGTAAACGGCACCGACCGTGCTCTGCGCGAATGCCGCGTTACCGGTCAGTCCGAGGGCGACGGCAACGGCGAGGGCAAGGCCCTGCCTGCGAATCTGAAAACGGGTGCTCATGCGGTGGCCTCCGCCGAGGCCCGGCGATAAGTGGTGGTGGAACGGAATGTCGTATCGATTCGGTCGCGGACGATGCGCTGCGAATCGCTCCCCTTAAGAGCAGCAAATAAAGCCAACATGTTGGTCTCCAGTAATGACCTGTCTATGCGTCCCTGCTCGCAATAAGTAGACGGTCCGGATTTCTCCCCCTCCGGCCGACGTACCCAGCGTTTAAGCGCTGATCACTAGTACGTGACTGGAAACTACTGGTGGACTTTTTGTTACGCAACGGTTAAACAGGTGCCGTATTTTTGTACGATTTCGATAATCGCGACGACGGCAGCAAGATTAAAAATAATTTATATTTCATGATGAATAAAATCCCTTGTTGTCAGTCATTTGAGTCGCTATCCAAAGCGACGTGATCGCCGTTGTGGGATCGTCGAAAGAACAAGGCGTAATTTGCTGCGTCTAGGAATTTTTCGTAAGGAGGCCTGTTTCGGTCTTCTTACGGGAAAATGAATGGCTGATTTGAGGATTCTTACGAAAAAAAGGCCGCCTTGGGCGGCGGCCAATCATGGAGGTCGACGGTCGGCTGCGCGACGGGAGCCGCGCGCAGCCATTTACAGCGAGAAGTCGTACTCCGCCATCAACTGTGCATGGCGCGGCGGCTGGAAGCCGGTCGGGATGAGGTAGGTCGTGTCCTTCACGCTCGTGCCGCTGGCGCTCTCGCCGGTTTCGTTGACCGAGACGATGCGCTGCTTGTTGAAGATATTGAACACGCTCAGCTGCACGCTGAAGCCCTTGGACCAGTCCGGCTTGTACTGGACATTCATGTCGATGTTCCAGGTGCTGTATTGACCGAGATCACGCCGCCGGTCGAATTGACGTATTCAGCGCCGTAGCCGCCTTCCTGTACTTCCTGCTGGTCGATCGCCTCGAACGGTACCTGGCCGTAGGTCAGGCTCTGGAAGAGATTGGTGACGTTGAAACCGTTGACGTAGTAGCTGTTCTCGGCGACCGATGCACCGCTGAACGAGGCGAGGTTGCCGAAGGCGGCGTCGCCGCGATTGGCGCCAGGCGAAAGCAGCGCCACCGCGGTCTGGTTACGCGCGATAGGCAGCTGCTTGAGCTGCTGCGCGGTCAGGACCGTCGTCGTCTGCGGCGACGAGACATCGTGGCGACAATTAAAAATAGATTTAGTAAATCGAATGCAATGTGTGATGCAGCGCTCAATCTTGTATGTCGTATCGGACGAATGTGGCTGCGGGGTGAGTAACCGAGAAGGGGACTTATGCGAAACGTATTGAAGCTGGCATCTTGCTTTTGCCTCTCCGCGTGTTTCATCGCCGCGGGATTAATGCCGGTGGCTGCATATGCAAAAACGGACTCGACGTATATAAAGTATTACTTCGACGGCACGGGCAATGTAATAGGTGCGAGATTGCTTGACTGCGCCAATGGGGACGAGTTCGGGGGAGTTACTTCGGAATACGTCTTGGTTACATCTGGGACCTGTACCGTGTTCGGAGCGCCGAAAGGGCCTTTTGTCACGTCGGCAATTCTTCCCGATGGAATGACGCTTGCTCAGGCCTGCGCGTACCTCGACCAGGAAGGCGGCTCGCCGTGCAATGAGGCGCCCTTCTTTAATTATCCACTCTGACCATGGAATAAAAAGGCCCCCGTCTTGGACGGGGGCCTTCATGGCGCACTAAAGCTGATTCACTCGGCGGAAGATTTCAGATCTGCTGAATGCCTCTGCCCCGATCAGTAGCGCGGAACGCTCTCGTCGATCTCGCGAGACCAGGCGTCGATGCCGCCTTCGACGTTGTAGACGTTGCTGAAGCCGTGCGCGGCGAAGCGGTCGGCGGCGACGCGACTGGAGTTGCCGTGGTGGCAGAAGAATGCCAGGACGGTGTCCTTCGGCAGCTGGCCGATGGCTTCGTAACCTTCGTCGTCGAGGATGCGCGCGCCCGGCAGCGGCGGCGCGATGGCGCGGGCGGCGGCGGGACGCACGTCCACGACAATGACGGTGTTCGCGGCCATGCGGGCCTTCAGTTCCTGCACGGTCATCGACTTCACTTCGTTCGCGCCCGGGAACTTGAGGCTCAAGCCCTCGCCCTGCACGGTGGTCACCCAGTCGATCACGATGCCCTTGGCGCGCTGTGCGCTGCCCGGGTCGAAATGCACCTCGATGCCGCTGGCTTCGACCACGATGTCGTGGTCACCGGCCGGCGCCAGCTGGAAGCCCGCGCCGTGGTCTGGCCCGATTTCCAGGTGCAGCGACATCCCCGGCGCGCCGGCCATGCCATCGCGGATTGCCTTGGCGGCTTTTTCGGTGATGGTGATTTCCGGTGGGGTGCGATCGGGCTGTTCGGCACCGAACAACCCATGCAGCTCACCGCTGGCGTACATCTGGCGGATGATGTCGGCACCGCCGACCAGTTCACCCTCGACATAGAGCTGCGGAATGGTCGGCCACTGGCCGTATTCCTTGATGCCGTCGCGGATCTCCGGATCGGCCAGCACGTCGACCGTGTGGTAGTCCGGCAGCAGTTCATTGAGCGTATTCGTCGCGGCGGCGGAGAAACCGCACATTGGCGCAGCGGGCGAGCCCTTCATGAACAGCACCACGCGGTGCTCTTTCAGCAGGGAGTCGATGCGGTCGCGGGTCGAAGTGTCGAGGGCCATGGGGGATACCAGAGAGGGCAAGGGGCAGAGGGATATTCTAGCGCCCGCGCCATGGCTGGCGCGGCCTTTCCCCGACATGGCTCCCTCGCCCGGCCATTTCAACCGAACCGGGCGCGCCCGCTCAGTTCACTAAATCGACTTCGGCCTCGCCGATGCTGAGCTTCGAAAGGTCCAGCCGACGGTCAGCCAGGGGCGCGAAGGCGAGGGCGGCGATGCTCGGTGGCAGGACGATCTCGCGCGAGGCGCGCCCCAGCGGGGTCAGCCGGTCGGTCCAGTGGACCAGTTCCATGGCGCCGGCATGGTCCTCGACCAGGGCCGTGCAATGCTCGACCCAGTCACCGTCGTTGAGATACAACACGCCGTCGATCGTACGCACGTTGCCGAAGTGGATATGGCCGCAGATATGGCCATCCAGGCCGCGTTCGCGCGCATCGGCGGCGACCCGTTCCTCGTATTCGCGGATATAACGCAGTACCGCGCCGATATGCGATTTGACGATGATCGACAGCGGCATGTAGGGCAGGTCGAAGCGGTTGCGCACCGCGTGCATGCGCCGGTTGGTCCAGCAGATCAGCCGGTGCAGGGCATCGCCCAGCGTCACGATCCAGCGGCGGCCGACATGATCATGATCGAATTCGTCGCCATGGCTGACCCGGTAACGACGCCCATCGGCAGCGACATGGATCGCGTCCAGTTCGACCTTGACGTCGCCGATCTTCTGGCCGGCCATGCCGCGCATCGGCGCGTCGTGGTTGCCGGGGATATAGGTGACCGCGATGCCGCGCTCGGCCATGGTCAGGATCTCGGCGATCACCGCGCCGTGGTCCGGATGCCACCAGCGGCGGCGGGTCAGCGCTTCCATGTCGACGATGTCGCCGACCAGGTAGAGCTGTTCGCAGCGCAGGTTGCGCAGGAAATCGAGCAGATAGGCCGCCTTGCAGTCAGGCGTGCCCAGGTGGACGTCGGAAATGAAGGCGCTGCGGCAGGTAAGCATGGCTCTACTCCCGGGGAGGTCCCGGGTGCCCAGTGTGGACCGCGTAAATCTCCGTCCGGTGGCGCGGAGATTGCAGGGATGTTGCGAAAACGCCGGTGGCACTGACTTATGAAGGTCAATCGGAACGGGTTGCGACACCTTTCAGGGCGGCACGTGCCGCCGGCAGGATCCGGTCCGTCCATAACGTGTACTGCGCGGCGGAGGGGTGCAGGCCGTCGTCGACGAGCATGTCCTTGTGGGCGCCGGCCGTACGGGAAATATCGGTGATATCGACCCAGCGCGCATGGGTACGGACGGTTTCGTCGTGGCCGATGGCGTTGTACACGTCCAGTGCGCTACCGATCGCCGCACGGTCGCGGCCTTCGGCAAAGGCGGTGACGCCCCAGTCGGGAATCGACACCACCACCACCCGTTGCGGGTCGCCGGCCAGCGCGATGGCGCGGCCGAGCAGGGCAATGAACTGTTCCCGATACTCGCTCGCGGCGCGGCCGCGGTACTGGTTGTTCACCCCGATCAGCAGGGTGACCAGGGTGTAATGCGGCGCCAGCCTCGCCCCGTCGATGCCCGCCGAAAGCTCGTCGGTGGTCCAGCCGGTGGTGGCGACGATGACGGGCGCGTCGACCGCCATGCCTTCGCCATGCAGCCGGGCGACCAGTTGCATGGGCCAGCGACCCTCGGCGGGGACGCCTTCGCCTATCGTGTAGGAATCGCCGAGCGCGAGATAGCTGGCCGACACGTCAGGCCACCGCGCTGGCGGGGCGGTTTTCGGCGGCCATGCGATCGAGCACGCGTTCCATGCGCACGAAGACCTCGGCAAGCTGCGCGGGCTCGGGCAGCAGGGTCAGCCGCAGATGCCGGCTGGCCGAGAGGTTGAAGCTGGTGCCGGGAACCACGAGTACGGCTTCCTCTTCGAGCAGACGCAGGGCGAAGGCGGTGTCGTCGAACACCGGCAGGCTTTCCGCGCGCACCTGGGGGAAGGCGTAAAGCGCGCCGCCGGGTGTCACCAGGTCGAAATGGCGGCTGGCCGCCACGCCTTCGAGCACGATGCGCCGCGCCTCATGCAGGCGGCCACCGGGTGCGGTCAGCGCGCCAATGGTGGCCAAGCTTTCCAGGGCGGGCTTGACCGCCCATTGCGCGGTGACGTTGGCGCACAGGCGCAAGGCGGCGAGCAATTGCAGTGCGTCGCGATAGTCGGCGGTCTGCCGCGGATCGCCCGAAAGACTCATCCAGCCGACCCGGTAACCGCAGGCGCGATGGACCTTGCTGAGGCCGCCGAAGCTGACGCAAGGCGTGTCGCCGGCGAGCACGGCCAGGGGTACGAACGGCGTGCCGTCGTAAAGAATCTCGTCGTAGATCTCGTCGCTGAGCAGGAGCAGGTGATGCCGTGCGGCCAATGTCACCAGGCGCTCGAGCAAGGCGCGTGGATAGACCGCGCCCGTCGGGTTGTTCGGGTTGATCAGCACCAGTGCGCGCGTTTGCGGCGTGATCAGCGCTTCGATCTCGTCCGGGTCCGGCAAGTGGCCGTTCTCGGCGGCGCAGCGGTAATACCGCGGCTTGCCGTCGTTGAGGATGGTCGCGGCGCTCCACAGCGGATAGTCCGGGCTGGGCAGCAATACTTCGTCGCCCGGTTGCAGCAGGGCGCGCAGGGCCAGGTCGATCAGCTCGCTGACGCCATTGCCGATGAAGATCCGCTCGACGTCCACGCCGCGCGCACCGCGTGCGACCTGCTGGGCTTCGATCGCCTCGCGTGCCTCTTCCAGCCCCTGCTCATGGCCGTAGGCTTCGCTGTCGGGCAAATGGGCGGCGATTGCCTCGCGCAGGTGGTCCGGGGTGCGGAAACCGTAGCGGCCGGGATTGCCGATATTGAGCTTGATGATGGCGTGTCCCGCCGCTTCGAGCTCACGCGCGCGCCGGGTCAGTGCCCCGCGGATTTCGTAGCGCACTTCCGCCAGGTGCGCACTGGGTCGTATCGGGGCCAACGGCTGTTTTCCTGCGAAGCTCGGTCGGCTTTGCATGCTAGCAGTGTGGAAGTGCCGCGGCGAGGCGGGTTTACAGCCCGGAAGCGGGCATAATCGCCGCATGACCGAGACTGCCGACATTGAGCGCCTGCGCCACATCGGATGGCGCGAGCCGGGCCTGCCCGATGATCCCCGGCGGCTGGCCCGCGTGGTGGCGCAGCATCGGGCCGGTTATGAACTGCACGACGGCGCCGCGGTGTTCAACGCGCAGCCCGCCGGGCATTTCCTGAAACGTGGCCTGGATCCCTCGATCCGGCCGGCGGTTGGCGATTTCGTCTTCCTCGACCATGCCGCGCATCCGGTGATCGAGGAAGTCCTGCCCCGGCGTACCGTGCTGACCCGCGCCGCCGCCGGCGAGCGCTACGAGCGCCAGGTGATCGCCACCAATATCGACCATGTGCTGGTCCTGATGGGCCTGGATGGCGATTTCAACCCGGCCCGTATCGAGCGCTATCTGCTGCTGATCGAGGGCTCGGGCGCGAAGCCGGTGGTATTGCTCAGCAAGGCCGATACCGCCGACGATGTCGAAGGGTCGATCGCCGCGGTACGGGTGCGCGTGGCCGAAGGCACGCCGGTGCACGCGATCAACAGCAAGGATATCGGCACGGTGCCGATGCTTGCCGCCTACCTTGGGCCGGGCAGCAGTGCCGTCCTGGTCGGCTCGTCCGGTGCCGGCAAGTCCACCCTGACCAATACCCTGCTCGGCGAAGAGCTGATCAAGACCGGTGCCGTGCGCTCGCACGACAGCCGCGGCCGGCATACGACGACGCACCGCGCCTTGCTCATGATGCCTACCGGCGGCTGCCTGATCGACACCCCGGGCATGCGCGAACTGAAGCTGACCGGTGAGGAAAACCTCGATCTGTTCGCCGATATCGAGGTGCTGGCCGCGCAATGCCGCTTCGCCGACTGCGGCCATGGCAATGAACCGGGCTGCGCGATCCAGGAAGCCCTGCGCACCGGCGAGCTGGCCCTGGCGCGCTGGAAGAGTTACCTGAAGCTGCACGACGAACGCGAGGAACAGGCCGCCACGCTGGAGGCCCGGATCAAGCGCAAGGCCGCCGTCAAGCCCCCGGGCAAGCCGGGACGCCGCGGCTGGGAACGCGACGAGCGCTGAGTCTGTCCCTTCTTCCGGCGGAAGAAAGGTGCCCGCGGGCGAACAGGGGGAGCCAGTCGAGGCGTGCAGATCCGGCATATCTGCTGTGACATCCGCTGAAACTGAACAGTCAGGCCCCCATCGGCGCTACAATCCAGCGCCATGGATGTTCCGGTCGCTCCACCGCCCCTGTCCGCCGAAATGCAACGCTACGCCGCGCTGGATCAGCGCCTGCTGGTAGCCGTACGCGCGATCCGGATCCTGCCTACCGTCGCCTGGTCCGCCTCGCTCGAGGAACGGATGATCGCGGAATACCGCGTCGACCGGCTCTCCCTGCCTGATGTCCACTACGTGCGCCCCGACCTGGACGCGACCCGCCGCGAGCTGGTCGCGATCGAAAAGGAAGTCGCCGAGGATCATCCGATCGCCGACTACCTTCGGCGTACCGCCGAATCCTGGCGGGTCGCCGCGGAAATGCTCGAAAAAGTCGGTACGGCCGGTTTCGCCGAGCCATCCATCCAGTTATATGGACGCCCTGGCGAACTGATTCCCGGCAGTCCGCGCAGCAATCTGGACGCCGCGCGCTATTTCGTCGAGCTCGCCGATGAACTGGGCGCGGACCTGGCGACCGACGACGCCGAAGGCAACATCCCGGCCGAAGCCCTGCGCGCGGACATGGCGGCCAAGCTCGACGCCTTCTTCGGCCCCGGCCGGATCTCGGTCGAGGTCGACCCCGAGCTCACCGCCAAGGCCGCCGCCGGTGCCACCCGCATCCGCCTTCGCGGCGGCGCCAGTTTTACCGAATACGATCGCCACCAGTTGCTGGCGCACGAAGCCTTCGTCCACACGCTGACCGCCTTGAACGGCCGCGAGCAACCGATGCTGGCGTCGCTGGCGCGTACCTCGCCGCGGGTGACCGCCACCCAGGAAGGGCTTGCC
>DASYLE010000164.1:0-35395 GCA_036009745.1 Luteibacter sp.
CATGTGGCCGTACAAGACCGAGCAGGACGCCATCAACGACGTCCTGCGCCTGTCGCGTGGCATGACCTACAAGAATGCGGTTGCCGGCCTGAACCTCGGTGGCGGCAAGGCCGTGATCATCGGCGATCCTTCCAAGGACAAGTCCGAAGCGCTGTTCCGCGCCTTCGGCCGCTTCGTCAACTCGCTCAACGGCCGCTACATCACGGCCGAGGACGTCGGCATCGACGTCAACGACATGGAATACGTGTTCCGTGAAACCGAATACGTGACCGGCGTGCACCAGGTGCATGGTGGCTCGGGCGACCCCTCGCCGTTCACCGCGTACGGCACCCTGCAGGGCCTGATGGCCGCGCTGCAGGCGAAGCACGGTAACGAGGACGTGGGCAAGTACAGCTATGCCGTGCAGGGCGCCGGCCACGTCGGCAGCGAGTTCATCAAGCTGCTGCGCGAACAGGGTGCCAAGGTATTCGTCACCGACATCAACAAGGATGCCGTGCAGCGCTGCGTCGACGAACTGGGCTGCGAAGCCGTGGGCCTGGACGAGATCTACGACGTCGACGCCGATGTCTACAGCCCCTGCGCGCTGGGCGGCACGCTCAACGAACAGACCATCGACCGGATCAAGGCGAAGATCGTCTGCGGCGCCGCGAACAACCAGCTGGCCACCGATGCGATCGGCGACGAGCTGACCCGTCGTGGCGTGCTGTATGCGCCGGACTACGCGGTCAATGCCGGTGGCGTGATGAACGTCTCGCTGGAAATCGACGGCTACAACCGCGAGCGCGCGATGCGCATGATGCGCACGATCTATTACAACGTCGGTCGCATCTTCGAAATCGCCAAGCGTGACGGTATCGCCTCGTACAAGGCCGCCGACCGCATGGCCGAGGAGCGCATCTCGGCCATCGGCAAGATCCGTCTGCCGCATATGGGCAACGGCGCACCGCGTTTCCAGGGTCGCATGCGCGGCAACTGATCGCCGTTCGTTGTACAAAAGGCCGCCGGTTTTACCGGCGGCCTTTTTTGCGCTCCCGCAATGCTGCGCTGCAACACTTCTTGTATCCTTGCCCCATGCGCCTCCTCGACCTTTTCCGCCGCATCCGTGGTTCCGACCGGTACGCCGAATGCGTGCTGGTGTTCGTCGCGACCACCGGCGCGGTCATCGTGTGCGAGGCCACCGGTCGGGCGGATGCGGTCATTCCCAGCCTGCTCGGCGTGATTGCCTGCGCGCTGGCCGAGACCGAGGACCACTGGCGCAACCGGATCGTCAGCCTGCTGGTAACCCTGGCCTGCTTCGCCGTCGCCACGGCGGCGGTGCAATGGCTGATGCCCTGGCCATGGTTGTTCGCGCTCGGCCTGCCGCTGGCGACCTTTGGCCTGGTGATGCTCGGCGCGGCCAGCGCGCGCTACGGCACCATCGCCGGCGGTACCCTGATCCTGTCGGTGTACACGATGATCGGCGTCGATGCGGCGGGCGGTACGCCGGCGGGCTTCTGGCATGAGCCCGCGCTGCTGCTTGCCGGAGCGGCATGGTACGGCGTTCTTTCGTTGTTATGGAGCGCGATCTCGCCCCAACGCGCGGTACGCCACGCGCTGGCCCGCGTCTTCGATGAACTCGGTGCCTACCTCGATTGCAAGGCGGCGCTGTTCGAGCCGGTGCGCGGCATCGACCGCGAAGGGCGCGAGCTGGCCCTGGCGATGCAGAACGAACGCGTCGTCGAGGCCATGAACGCGACGCGGCTGGTGCTGATCGACCGCATCGGCGGGCGCCGTCCACGCGGCGCGACCGCACGCCGGCTGCGCCTGTACTTCATGGTGCAGGACATCCATGAGCGGGTGAGCTCGGCGCATTACCCCTACCAGGCCCTGACCGACGCGCTGTTCCATCACGACACCATGTTCCGTTGCCAGCGCCTGCTCGGCCTTGAGGCCGGACTGTGCCGGCAGCGCGCCGATGGCCTGCGCCTGCGTACCGCGATGACCGACGATCCGGCACCGATGGCGGCGCTGGACGACCTGGCCGAATCGATCGACTACCTGCGCAGGCTGGCGAACCCGCCGGCACCGCATTTGCTGCGTTCGCTCGAGGCCCTGCTCGACAATGTGGGCACGATCCAGGCCCAGCTCGACGGCAGCGCGCCGCTGATGACCACATCGAGCGACAGCGCCCTGCAGAATCCCGGGCCGCGCTCACCGCTGGATGCGTGGAAGCGCATCCGCATCCAGCTGACCCCGCGCTCATTCCGCTTTCGCCATGCGCTCCGCCTCGCCCTGGCACTGCTCGCCGGCTATGGCGTGCTGCGCGCGATCCATCCCAACCATGGTTACTGGATCCTGCTGACGACCCTGTTCGTCTGCCAGCCGAGCTACGGCGCCACGCGGCGGCGGCTGTTGCAGCGTGTCGCCGGCACGGTGACCGGCCTGGTCGCCGGCTGGCTGGTCCTGCAGGCACTGCCGGTCACCGAATGGCAACTGCCGCTCATCGTGCTTACCGGCGTGCTGTTCTTCGCCACATGGCTACGCCGATACACCCTCGCCACGGCGTCGATCACCCTGTTCGTCGTGCTCTGCTTCAACCAGGTCGGCAACGGCTATGACGTGATGTGGCCACGCCTGCTCGATACCTTCATCGGCGCGGCGATCGCCGCACTGGCGATCCGTTTCATCCTGCCCGACTGGCAGGGACGCCGGCTGGACGGCATGCTCGCCGAAACCCTGCGCAGCCATGCCGGTTACCTCAGGCAGATCCTCGTCCAGTACGACAGCGGCAAGCGCGACGATCTGGATTACCGTATCGCGCGCCGCGATGCGCACAATGCCGATGCCTCGCTGAGCGGGCTGCTGGCGAACATGCTGGGCGAGCCCGGTCGCCGGCGCCGCGGGACCGATACTGCGCTGCGCTTCCTCGCCATTTCGCATAGCCTGCTCGGACACCTGTCCACGCTCGGTACGCACAGGCAACGACTGGTATCGGACGAACGCCGCGCCCTGCTCGAAAGCGCCGGCAAGACCCTGGCCGCCGACCTCGACGCACTGGCCATGGCGGTCGAGGCCGGGCAGCCGGCACCGGTTGCCAACGAGACACCGCTCATCGATGAACTGGCGGCGGCCAGCGACCGCGCGGACGATGCCACGGGCCGCCTGGTGGCCTCGCAGCTCGGCCTGCTCGCCCGCCAGCGCGACCGGCTGGTGGAAATGCTGCCGGTCACCGAACACCGCGAGGGGGATTAACCGTCCGTCAACGAACGTTGGTGCAAGCTTTTGGTGCGACGCGCCAAGGCTTGAACGGCTCACCGCGTTACCATCGACAGGTTTGGTCCCTTTGGAGTTGCACGCATGCGTCCGTTTCCCCTCGGCGAAGACCTCGACCTGCTCCGCGAAAGCGTCCACGGCTTCGCCGAAAAGGAGATCGCGCCGCGCGCCGATCGCATCGACCGGGACAACCATTTCCCGGAAGACCTGTGGCGCAAGTTCGGCGAGATGGGCCTGCTGGGCATCACCATTCCCGAGGAATTCGGCGGCAGCGGGCTGGGCTTCCTCGCCCATCTGGTAGCGATGGAGGAGATTTCCCGCGCGTCCGGTTCGGTAGGCCTGTCCTACGGCGCGCATTCGAACCTGTGCGTGCAGAACATCTACCACAACGGCAACGATGCGCAGCGCCGCAAGTACCTGCCGAAGCTGGCCAGCGGCGAGTGGGTGGGTGCACTGGCAATGAGCGAGCCGGGTGCCGGTTCCGACGTGGTCGGGTCGATGACCTGCCGCGCCGAACTGAAGGGTGACGTGTGGGTCGCCAATGGCACGAAGATGTGGATCACCAACGGTCCCGACGCCAGCGTGCTGCTGGTGTATATGCGTACCGCGCCGCGCGCCGCCGGCAGCCGCTGCATGACCGCTTTCATCGTCGAGAAAGGCATGAAGGGTTTCTCCACCGCGCAGAAGCTCGACAAGCTCGGCATGCGCGGGTCGAACACCTGTGAACTGGTTTTCCAGGATTGCGAGATTCCCGCAGAAAACATCGTCGGCGAGGTCAACGAGGGCGTGCGCGTGCTGATGGGCGGACTGGACACCGAGCGACTGGTGCTCTCCGGTGGCCCGATCGGCCTGATGCAGGCAGCGATGGACCTGACCCTGCCGTATGTTCGCGAGCGCAAGCAGTTCAACGCGCCGATCGGTACGTTCGGCATGATGCAGGCCAAGGTCGCCGACATGTACACCGCGCTGCAGTCGTCGCGTGGCTTCGCCTATATGGTTGCGCAGCAGTTCGACAACGGCGTGAAGTCGCGCATCGACCCGGCTGCCTGCCTGCTCAATGCCTCGACCAATGCGGTGAAGGTCGCCCTGGAAGCGATTCAGGCATTGGGTGGCAATGGTTATATCAACGAGTTTCCTGCCGGACGCCTGTTACGCGATGCGAAGCTTTACGAGATCGGCGCGGGCACCAATGAAATCCGCCGCATGCTGATCGGGCGCGAGCTGTTTCACGGCAAATCATAAGTCCTTTCAACGACCGACCCAGATACGAAAGGCCAGCCCGCTACGGCCTTTCGTTAGCCGTTACCGGCTCCGCGACGAATGGGGAAAAGTAGCTCCTGCAAAGCCGGAAGAGCGGTTTGCACCGTTTCCCAGACCACGTCGAGGTTGATATCGAAGTAGCCATGTGCAATCCGATTCCACATTCCCCGCATGCTTTGCCACGGAACATCTGCATTGCGCGGTGAATTCGGGATATCTGTCCATCAGCTTTGTAGCCGCTTCACCGATGACAATAAGACTCATCACAACGGCCTGCTGGGTTCGCTTATCGGTGAAGAACGCTTCCTTGCTCAATCCTTCGACGAAACTGCGTGCGTCGGATGCAGCTTCCTGCATGTGATCGAGGTAGTCGGGAAGCCGGTTTTCCGTCATACCGGCACAGCCTCCGCGAGTACCTGACTGCGAAATTTTGTCGGCAGATCCGAGGGGGTGAGCAGGTCGACATGAACCCCAAGAAGATTTTCCAGTTCGACCTGGAGCCCCCCCAGATCGAACAAGGTCGCACCGGGCAGCGCGTCAACCAGCAGATCGAGATCGCCTCCGTCCCTGTCCGTACCGTGCAGGACGGACCCGAAGACCCGCGGGTTCGCCGCACGGTGGCGACTGGTCGCTTCGCGAACCGCAACCCGCTGGAGGTCAAGGGCAATCGATGGTTTCATGGGTATTTCGCCGCGTAGGTCACTCCATCCTGGGCGAGCGCTGCCGGAGCGGCAACCGCCCGCCTTGGTGAACCTAGAAATTGATATGGAAGCTCGCCGTCGCCGTGCGGCCATCGACCAACTGGCCGAACTGCTGGTCGTAGCCGAAGGCCATGCCGACGCGGTCGGTCATGCGCCAGTCGAGGGTGAGATCGGCGAAGCCGCCGTAACGCGATAGCCCGATACCGCCGACCGGTGCCCATTGCTGGATGCCGGTGAAGCTCGCCGCGAACACTTCGCCGCGAGTGGCGAAGGAATGCTGCCAGCCGACATCGCTGCGCAAGCTGAGCGACCCGCCGGAAGGCAAGGCCCATTCGCGCGCAAGCCGCATGCCCGCACCGCCCTGCCAGCGCGACGTGCTTTGCGCGCCGGCGGCCAGGCCGAAACCGTCGCCGCCGAATTCATTGAAGCCGCCGTTGTCGATCTGGGCGTATTGCAGGTTCACGAACGGGGTCAGCTTCATCGCGCCGGCGTACGCACGGAAGCCGGTTTCACCGTAAGCCACCGTATAGCGACCGTTCTGCTGGCTGCCGACGGGAAGCTCGCTATCGCCGAGCAACAGGCCACGACGCATGTCCTCGCGGTAATTGCCAAGGCCGACGCGGCCCATCGAGTACCACTGCCCGCTGGTCATGCCGCCGTAGATCATGCCTTCGACGGAACGGCTATGGCCCTGGTCGGCGCTCTCGGCCAGACGACCAAGTCCTTCGGCCTGGCTCAGCGCGAAGCCGGCAAAACCATTCGTACCAATGCGCAGGTCCTGGCCGATCATCGTGCCGCCGAGGTCGTAGCCAACATTGCTGTAACCGGAGCGGCTCATGCTGCCGTGATAGCCGAGGTTCTGCGTCCAGGCACCCACCTCGCGATGCTCGGCCAGCGCATCGAAGCGGTCCGACAGGGCACGCGTGCCGGCATCGATCGCCTCGAAGGTCATCGCCGCGCTGGCCGCGTGCAACTGGCCCGACAACGACGCAATCGACTTCTGCGCGACCGCTGTCGTACTCGCCTGCTGGATGCTCGCCGCACCGATCAGGGTCTGGTCGGAAATGACTCCCGACGTACTGGGTTGCGACAGGGCGTGGTCGATCTGCTGGAAGGCACCTTCGACGCGTTGCGCGGAGCCGAGCATGAGCGGGGTACTGCTCATGCCCTGCACTTGCGTGACGTTGACCCGGGTGGCGTCGATCCAGACTTCGTTCGGCAGGTAATTGAGCGTGGTGTTGATCATGACGCCGCTGCCGGCGGTCAGGGTAGCGAAGGTGCCGGTGACGCCACCGGCCGCGCTCAGCACTTCCTGCTGCGTTGACGCGACATAGCCGGAGATCGCACCCGTAATGGTCAGGTCGCCTGCAATGCTCGCGGTCCCGGTCACCCGCAAGGGCGCACCGAGTTTCTCCGCAAGACGGCCTGCCGGAGTCTGCGTATAGCTGCCGCCGACAGTGGCCGGTCCATCGCCGGTCTGCACGACACCATCGTTGTTATCGAGCTTGCCGGCCACCCCGGTGCGCACGATCAGCGTGCCACCCTGCAGCGCAGCTGCGTCCCCGGGAATCATGTTCACCGCGTCCAGCGTGGCCTGTGCATCACTGACGCTGGTGACGCCATGGTAGGTATTGGTACCGCTGAGGGTCAGGGTACCTTGCCCATCGTAAATCAAGCCATACGTGTCGATGCCGCTGATGTCATTACCAAAGTTACTGTTGCCTCGACCTGTATATGCAAAGTCATCCCAGTCGAACCGCTCAGGCCCGCGTACCGCGCGACCGACATCCAGCGCACCATAACCGAATACCGGATCGGGCCCCGGGGCGCCGAGATCGGTTGCCGTACCGAGAAGGGTCTCCCAGACCTGCTTCGCCTTGAAGCCCGGGAAGGCTTGCCAGACCACCGCCGCGGCTCCCGATACCGCCGGGGCGGCAAGCGAGGTGCCTTCGTAAACAAAGTACTTTTGACTGGTCGCCGTATCGTTGCGATCGCTGACCACCACATCGCCGGGCGCGGCCAGGCAGTAGGCCATGGCAATCCCGCATTGATTGGAATACGCGGCCAGTTGGGTGGGGTTGCTGCTGTTCAGGGCCACGACGGCAAGCCAGCCATATTCCAGGTCCGGTGCACGGCTAGGCAGGGCGGCGACATCGGATGGATTGGCCGCCGACGAGTTGCCGGCTGCGAAAACGACAAGGCCGCCTCCGCTGATGAATCCGGCATAGGCATCATGGAAACTCTGGGTTACGGCGGTCTGGGTCGCGTCCCAGTAAAGACCGCCCCAGGAATTGTTCATGATCGATACGCCGTGGGTGGCGAGGTCCGTGCTCACCTGATACAGCGGGTCGGCATTGCTGACCTGGTTGCCCTGGCCCGAACCATCGTCCGTCGGCTCCTGATCGTTGATGATGCGCGCCGAGACGATCGAGGCACCGGGCGCGATACCGCCGGCAAAATTGGCGAACGGCTTGCCCGCGGCTATCTCGGCCACCGCGGTGCCATGGCCGACGACATCGTCGACCGCGGTGTTGTTGACCGTGGGATCGACATAGATCAACTCTGCAAGCACGCGTCCGGCCAGTGCCGGATGAGTGCTCATGACACCCGTATCGACGAACCCGATGGTGACGCCGCTGCCGTCGAAGCCCGCGGTATGTGCCGCGTACGTATTGGTCAGGCTGAGGTGCACGTCATAGGGAATGTCGGTGGGATCGGTCGGCCCACTCGGCGGCGGGGTCGGATCGGTAGGCGGCGGGGTGACCGGTGGTGGTGGCGTGACGACCGGTGTGCTGCCCTTCACCCCGCTATTGCCCCCACCACCGCCGCAGGCGGTCAGGCTGATGGCCAGACAGATAGCCAGCACCGCTTCGCGGCGCGCCAGGCCGTCGATTCCCTTGTACATCGCGTTTTCCCCATCCAGTTGTTGCAGATCCGGCCCCCGGGCCTGCCCCCTATCGCGATCGTGCCACAGCTGGGTAACGGAAAAACAACAAGAAGTCGCGATTATCGAAAAGTTCATCATTTGCCCCCATCAAGGGCAAAGCGCGATACTTAGAGGAATTACCGCGTCGAAAGCGCGGTCAACCGAGCCCCACGGAGTCCCCATGTCCGACGCAAGCGTTGTCATCGTTGGTGCCAAGCGCACCGCCATCGGTTCCTTCCTCGGCCAGTTCACCGGCGTGCCGACCCCAAAGCTCGGTGCCGTCGCGATCCGCGCCGCGCTGGAGCAGTCCGGTATCGCCGCGGCGGATGTCGGCGAGGTGATCATGGGCTGCGTACTGCCGGCCAACCTCGGCCAGGCTCCGGCACGCCAGGCCGCGCTCGAAGCCGGCCTGCCGACCTCGACCGCCTGCACCACGGTGAACAAGGTGTGTGGCTCGGGTATGAAGGCGATCATGTTCGGCCATGACCTGATCAAGGCCGGTTCGATCGACATCGTCGTCGCCGGCGGCATGGAGTCGATGACCAATGCGCCGCACATGGTCAACGCACGCACCGGTATCCGCTATGGCGATGGCCAACTGGTCGACCATATGGCGTGGGACGGCCTGACCAATCCCTATGACGGCAAGTCCATGGGGGTGTTCGGCGAAATGTGCGCCGACAAGTACCACTTCACTCGCGAGGAGCAGGACGCCTTTGCCATCGCCTCGGTCAACCGCTCCAAGGCCGCCCAGCAGTCGGCCGCCTTCGCCGCCGAGATCGTCCCGGTCAGCGTGACCACGCGCAAAGGCACGGTCGAGGTCGATACCGACGAGCAGCCCGGCCGTTCGGACGTCGACAAGGTCCCCTCGCTCAAGCCCGCCTTCCGCAAGGAAAACGGCACGATCACTGCCGCCAGCTCCTCGAGCATTTCCGATGGTGCCGCCGCCGTGGTGCTGATCTCGGAAGAAAACGCGAAGGCCCGCGGCCTTACCCCACTGGCCCGCATCGTGGCTCACGCTACCCATTCGCAGGAACCGGAATGGTTCACCACCGCGCCGGTCGGCGCGATCCAGAAGCTGCTCGCAAAGACCGGCTGGAAAGTCGAGGACGTGGATCTGTTCGAAATCAACGAGGCGTTTGCCGTGGTGCCGATGGCGGCGATGCGCGAGATCGGCATCCCCCACGACAAGCTCAACGTCAACGGTGGCGCCTGCGCCCTGGGTCATCCGATCGGTGCCAGCGGCACCCGCCTGGTGGTGACCCTTCTCAATGCCTTGACGGTCCGTGGCGCAAAAAGGGGCATCGCTTCGCTATGCATCGGTGGTGGCGAAGCGACCGCCATCGCCATTGAGCGACTGTGAAGCTGGCGTCGATTAATCGGATGTTGCGATTAAATAGTAGACGGACCGGTTAACTAAGGTTGGGTTTAAAGGGTGGGTTTTAATGCCCCCTGAAGCGTGCGAAGTAAATCGCTGGCGAAGTATGAACGAACGCGCTATTAATACGCCCGCCTAACGGCATTCCACGGCTAAGGAGAAACACAATGAATTTGACGCGTACCCTTCTCGCCTCTGCGCTCGTCGCGCTGCTGGCAGCTTGCAGCAACGGCGCGCAGGATTCCGCGCAGGACGCCCAGAAGCAGGCTGCTGATGCCCAGCAGCAGGCTGACAAGGCGCAGCAGGCAGCCGAGTCGGCTCAGACCCAGGCGACCTCGCAGGCTGCTTCCCAGGCGCAGACCGCCGCCGACTCGGCTAATGCCGCTGCCGGTCAGGCCCAGTCCGCCGCCGCCAGTGCCACCTCGACGGCCGGCGCCATGTCCGACCAGGCCAAGGACGCTGCATCCAACGCATCGGACCAGGCCGGCAAGGCTGCCGACGCTGCCAAGGACGCCGCCGACAACGCCAAGAGCTCTGCCGACGACGCCAAGAAGAACTGAGGCTTTCGCCTTCATTCTTTTGCAATAAAGAAAACCGGCCGCATTCGTGCGGCCGGTTTTTTTATTGAGCCAGGAAACGGGAAATGGGCAACGGGGAACGAGAAAAATTTCAGCCTGCCCCCTTCCGTGTGCATCCGCAGCGTTAGTCCAGGCACTTAGCCCGCTATCATGGGCGCTTCGTTCGTTTCCAAGCGGCCACCCATGCCCGTCATCGTCTCCGAGATCGATCCGCGCTCCCCCGAGTTCCAGGCCAGCAGCGCGCATCTGCGCGGTTTGACCGACGAGCTTCGCACCGAACTGAAGCGAGTCGCCGAAGGGGGCGGGCCAAAAGCCCGCGAGAAACACGAGGCACGCGGCAAACTGCTGCCGCGCGAGCGCATCCGCGCCCTGCTGGATCCAGGCTCGCCGTTTCTCGAACTCTCGCCGCTGGCGGCCCATGGCATGTACGACGATGCCGCGCCGGCAGCCGGCGTCATCACCGGCATTGGCCGCGTGCATGGCCAGGAAGTGGTGGTCGTCGCCAACGACGCCACGGTCAAGGGCGGCACCTATTTCCCGATGACGGTGAAGAAGCACCTGCGCGCGCAAGAGGTGGCGATGGAAAATCGCCTGCCCTGCGTGTACCTGGTCGATTCGGGCGGTGCCTTCCTGCCGCTGCAGGACGACGTGTTCCCGGACCGCGAGCACTTTGGCCGGATCTTCTATAACCAGGCGCGGATGAGCGCCCAGGGCATCGCCCAGATCGCCGTGGTGATGGGTTCGTGCACCGCCGGCGGCGCCTATGTGCCGGCGATGAGCGACGAGACGATCATCGTCCGCGAACAGGGCACGATCTTCCTCGGCGGACCGCCGCTGGTGAAGGCGGCGACGGGTGAAGTGGTCGATGCCGAAGCGCTCGGCGGCGCCGACGTGCATACATCGGTGTCCGGTGTCGCCGATCATTTCGCCGAGAACGACACGCATGCGCTGTCGATCGCGCGCGATATCGTCGCCAGCCTCAATCGCCAGAAGCCGATGGGCATGGCGCTCAGGACGCCCGCCGAGCCGCGCTATCCGATCGATGAAATCTACGGGGTGATCCCCGAGGACACGCGTCGTCCGTTCGATATCCGCGAGATCATCGCGCGCATCGTCGATGGCTCGGAGTTCCACGAATTCAAGGCGCGCTATGGCAAGACCCTGGTCACCGGCTTCGCGCATATCCACGGCTACCCGGTCGGCATCGTCGCCAACAACGGCATCCTTTTCGCTGAGTCGGCGTTGAAGGGCGCGCATTTCATTGAATTGTGCAACCAGCGCAATGTGCCGCTGGTGTTCCTGCAGAACATCACCGGCTTCATGGTCGGCCGCAAGTACGAGAACGCCGGTATCGCCAAGGACGGCGCGAAGATGGTCACCGCGGTCGCCTGCTCGCATGTACCGAAATTCACCGTGGTCATCGGCGGCAGTTTCGGCGCCGGCAACTACGCGATGTGTGGCCGTGCCTATGGCGGCCGTTTCCTGTGGATGTGGCCGAACGCGCGGATCAGCGTGATGGGCGGCGAGCAGGCGGCCTCGGTGCTGGCCACTGTGCGCCGCGACGGCATCGAGGCAGGCGGCGGCAGTTGGAGCGCCGAGGATGAGGAAGCCTTCAAGGCGCCGATCCGTGATCAGTACGAGCGCCAGGGCCACCCCTTCTATGCCAGCGCGAGGCTGTGGGACGATGGCATCATCGACCCAGCCGACACCCGGCGCGTCCTTGGCCTGGCCATTTCCGCCTCCGCCAACGCACCGGTCGAACCGCAGCGTTTCGGCGTGTTCCGGATGTGATCCGGGGCTGATGTAACCGGTCAAACCTCCAGGAAGCTCCTCGTGATTGTCGGCATCGATCTCGGCACTACCCATTCGCTCGTCGGCCGGTACGAAACCGGAGGGCCGCGACTGTTCCCGAACGCGCTCGGCGACTTGCTGACGCCGTCGGCGATCAGTCTCGACCAGGATGGCCATGTCATCGTCGGGCGCGCCGCGCTAGACCGGATGGTCAGCCATCCGGGGCTGACCGTGGCCGCGTTCAAGCGCTGGATGGGCACGGACCGGGAGACCCGGCTCGGCGACAAGGTCTTCCGTGCCGAAGAACTTTCCGCGCTCGTGTTGCGCTCGCTGGTCGCCGATGCCGAGGCGGCCACGGGCGACGAGGTGACCGAGGCGGTGATCAGTGTGCCTGCGTACTTTTCCGACGCGCAGCGCCATGCCACGCGGGCCGCGGGTGAACTGGCCGGCATCCGCGTGGAGCGCCTGATCAACGAGCCCACCGCCGCCGCCCTCGCCTACGGGCTGACGGAACGCAAGGACGGGGGCCGCTTCCTGGTCCTCGATCTCGGCGGCGGCACCTTCGATGTTTCCGTGCTGGAGGTCTTCGACGGTATCGTCGAAGTGCATGCCAGCACGGGCGACAACTTCCTCGGCGGCGAGGACTTCCTCGACGTGCTCGTCCAGGCATGCGTACGGGATCTTGGTATCGACCTGGCGCAACGTCCGGCGAGCGACATCGCCCAGGTGCGGCGCCGGCTCGAGCAACTCAAGCGCGAACTGGGCAACCATGGCGACGCCGTCGCGAACCTGTCGCTCGGCGGCGAGGAGCGCGAATGGCGCATCGATGAGGCACGCTTCGCCCAGCTTGCCGAACCGCTGGTCCAGCGCCTGCGCACGCCACTGGAGCGTGCGGTCCGGGATTCGCGGATCCAGCCGGACCAGCTCGACGAAATCCTCCTGGTCGGCGGTGCCACGCGCATGCCCCTGGTACCGCGCCTGGTCTCGCGCATGTTCGGCCGCCTGCCGCTGCGCCATGTCAGCCCCGACCATGCCATCGCGCTTGGCGCTGCCTGCGCGGCGGGACTGAAGGCACGCGACCAGGCACTGGAGGAAATCATCCTCACCGACGTCTGCCCGTACACCCTCGGCACGCAGATTTCGCGACGCGACCACCAGGGCCGACTGCATGGCGGCTTCTTCGACCCGATCATCCATCGCAACAGCACGGTGCCAGTCAGCCGGGTGAAATCGTTCTTTCCCGTATCCGACCAGCAGGAACGATTGATGATGGACGTCTACCAGGGCGAGAGCCCGATGGTGGAGAACAACGTCAAGCTGGGCGCGATCGAGATCGCCCTGCGCAAGGGCAAGCCGGTGCACGAGAACGAGGTGAGCCTGCGCTTCACCTATGACATCAATGGCGTGCTCCAGGTCGAGGCGACCATCGTCGGCACGGGCGAGCGGCATGAACTGCTGCTCGAGCAGAACCCCGGCCGGCTGAGCGCCGAGGAAATACGCGTACGCCTGCAGGCGCTGTCCGATATCAAGGTCCATCCGCGCGAGCGCCAGGAAAACATCGTGCTGCTCGCCCGCGCCGAACGCGCTTACGAAGAACTGCTCGACCACCGCGACATGCTGCAACACTGGATCGCCAACTTCCGCAGTGTGCTCGACAGCCAGGACGACCGCGTCATCGTCGGCCACCGCAAGGACCTCGCCCGCGCGCTCGACGAACTGGAAGGCAGCGTGTGAGCTGGCCATACGACCTGCTCGAGGTGCCTGACGACGCGGACGAGCGCAGCATCCGGCGTGCCTATGTGGTCGCCTTGAAAAAGACGCGCCCCGATGAGGACCCCGAAGGTTTCCAGGCACTGCACGAGGCCTATCGATATGCGCTGTCCCGGGCAGGACGGGACAGCATCGTCGCCGCGATGCCGGCCGCGGCTGCCGTCGAAACAGCTGCATCGGCACAGCCCCTGGCTGTCGTGGAGAACGATGCGTCGACGGAACCCCGCTTCGACTTCGAGGACTTCTTCGCGGAACTGAGCGGAAAGTGCGCCGAGGACACCGCCGTGGACGTCGAGACATGGCTGCGCGCGCAACCGGCACTCTGGCGGCTGCCGCTGAAAGCCCAGGCCGGCCAGCGTCTGCTGCGCGCCCTGTTCGACCGACAGCCGCCGATGCCGGCGGAGACCTTCGACACCTTGCTGGCTTTCTTCGATTTCGATCGTGCTGGCGCCGCGATCGATCCCCTGCATGCCGGCTGGCTTCGCCACCGTCTTGCCGTGGCCTGGTTGCTGCGTCCGGGCAACGGGGCTGCCCTGGCCAGGGCAACCACGCCAGCCAGCGGCGCGCCCATCCCGACCACTGGTGAAACCGAAAGCACCCGCCGGCTGCTGACCCGGCCGTTCCAGTTCTGGCGGAACACGGCGCTGGCCGCGCTGCGCCCGGGCCAGACCGGCATCGTGACGTCCTTCCTGACCGCGCTGGGCATCGAGGACAACGATGTCCCGTCGCCCCTGCAAGCCGCGCAAGTGAATTTCTGGACTCGCCTGGCGGTGCCCTTGCCGATCGGTCGGGAGCGCGCCTGGGTCCTCGCACTACGCTCCGCCTTCCTCCTGTTACTCGCCCTGCTGGTCGGCCTGTGCATGTTGCCGTCCCGGGGCGCGGACGGTTCGGCCTGGCTGATGCCCCTCGCGTTCGCCTCGACCCTGGCCGGCATGGGCCTGGCCTATTCAGGCTGGCGGCAATTGCTCTGGTGGCAAGGCCTGCCCGACGCATCCTCGATCCGCGTCAACGCGATCCGTGCGCTCGTCGTACCGTTGCTGGTCGTCGTCGCGCTCGCCACGCATAGCTGGACCGCACCGGGATCGCCGCATGGCATCGGCCTGGCGGTGGTCGCATGCATCGTCGCCATCGCGCGCTACGCCGCGCGACTGGAACGGCCAGTTCGCCTGTTCCAGTTCCACTGGCTGCGCCTTTTCCTGCTGGTACCGCTGGGCGCGGCCGGATGGACCTTGCTGGGCAAGGCCGGCGACGCGATCGGCTGGATCGCCGCTACCGCCTTGCTGATCTGGGCGCTCGATCTTTTCCGCTTGCGGATTCGACGTGCCGCCAGGGCCTGAACCCACAAAGCACACGAGGAAGATGGGCTAAGCCACCGTTTCCTAAGGCTTCGTGAACCATGTTACGCTCACAGGCCATGCCCGAACACGTCGACCCCGCACAGATACTCACGCCGTCGGCGCTCAACCGGCTGGTGCGCGATCTGCTGGAAGACGCGCTGCCGATGGTGTGGATCGAGGGCGAGCTGTCCAACGTGGCACGCCCCGCGTCCGGACATATCTACTTCACCCTGAAAGACGCCCAGGCCCAGGTCCGTTGCGCGATGTTCCGCATGTCGGCCATGCGCCTGCGCTTCAAGCCGGCCGACGGCCAGCACGTGTTGATCCGGGCCAAGGTCGGCCTCTACGAAGCGCGCGGCGAATTCCAGTTGGTCGCCGAGCATATGGAGCCGGCCGGCGAAGGCGCGCTGCAGCGCGAGTTCGAGCAGCTGAAGGCGCGCCTCGGTGCGGAAGGACTATTCGACCCGGAACGCAAACGCGCCCTGCCCGCCTTCGCCCGACGCATCGGCGTGATCACCTCGCCGACCGGCGCCGCCGTCCGTGACGTGCTCAGCGTGATGTCGCGGCGCTTTCCGCTGGCCGAGGTCGAGATCCTGCCCGTGCCCGTGCAAGGCCGCGAAGCCCCGCCGGCAATCACCGCCATGCTCAGGCGCGCATCCGCCAGCGGCCGCTACGACGTGTTGCTGCTGACCCGCGGCGGCGGTTCGCTGGAAGACCTCTGGGCCTTCAACGATGAACATGTGGCCCGGGCCATCCACGCCAGCGCCGTGCCCGTGGTCAGTGCGGTCGGCCATGAAGTGGACTTCACCATCGCCGACTTCGTCGCCGACTTGCGCGCGCCGACACCCTCGGCCGCGGCGGAACTGCTGGTCCCGGACCAGGCCGATATCGAACGCCAGCTCGATCGCCAGCGCCAGCGCATGAGTACCCTGGTCGGTCGTCGCTTGCAGGCGGCGACGCAACGCACCGATCACCTGTACGCGCGCTTGCAGGCGCAGCGACCGCAAGCCCGGCTGGCCCGCGACGCGCATCGCCTGGCCGCCCTGCGACAGCGTCTGCAACTGGCGGCACGCCAGGCCGGACAACAACGCCAGGCGCGGCTCGATCGCATCCATGCGCGGCTGCTGGCCCAGCATCCGCGGCTGAAGTTGCAACCGTGGCAACGCCGGCTGATGGAAATGCGCCTGCGCCTGGTCGCGGCTATCGAAAGGCGGATCGAGCGCGAACGTTTACGCGCCTTGCAGCACGGCCGTACCTTGCACGCGGTGAGCCCGCTGGCCACGCTCGAACGTGGTTACGCCATCGTCTTCGACGAAGCTGGCAAGGTGGTGAGACGGGCCGACGATGTCGCCTCCGGCGATGCGCTGCGCATTCGCCTGTCCGAAGGCGAACTGAAAGCCAGGGCACAAAAATAAGCAGGCGCGTATGCGCGGCTCAGGTAACGCCTCACATGTTTTGAACGTCACTCGCGAGAGCATTCCCAGTCTCTTCGTCCAGGTGAGCTTGTCACATGCTCAGGAAAAGCTACCCCTACTACGTCGCCAACAAGGCGCAGAAGCCGAACACGGACCTGCCGGTAACCGACAAGTACAGCGGCAAGGTCGCCACCCGCGTCGCCATGCCGGATGCGCGCGCGATCGAAAAAGCGATCGCCGCGGCCGAGAAGGCCGCGCCGGCGATGCGGGCGTTCAAGCCTTACCAGCGCCAGGAAGTGCTCGAGCATTGCGTGACGCGCTTTCGCGAACGCAGCGACGAACTGGCCTATGCACTCTGCGTCGAGGCCGGCAAGCCGATCAGGGATTCGATCGGCGAAGTCACCCGGCTGATCGAGACCTTCAAGATCGCCGCCGAGGAATCGGTGCGGATCAACGGCGAAACGATCAACCTGGAGATCTCCTCGCGTGTCGCCGGGTATCACGGCTATACCAAGCGCGTGCCGCTGGGGCCGGTCGCCTTCATCACGCCATTCAACTTCCCCTTGAACCTGGTCGCGCACAAGGTCGCCCCGGCCATCGCGGCCGGCTGCCCGTTCGTGCTCAAGCCCGCCGAACGGACGCCGCTCGGTGCGCTGATCATGGGCGAGATCCTCGCCGAGACCGACCTGCCCAAAGGGGCATTCTCGGTGCTGCCGATCCTCGGCAAGGATTCGGGCGTCCTGGTCACCGACCCACGGCTGAAGATGCTCTCCTTCACCGGCAGCCTGATCGGCTGGGATCTGAAGGCCCGCGCGGGACAGAAGAAGGTCACCCTGGAACTGGGCGGCAATGCGGCGTGCATCGTCGATGCCGACCAGGGCGACCGCCTCGATCATGTCGTCGAACGGCTGATCTTCGGCGCTTACTACCAGTCCGGGCAGAGTTGCATCAGCGTGCAGCGCATCCTCGTCCATGAATCGCTCTACGAACCGCTGCGGAAGAAATTCGTCGCGGCGGTGAAGAAGCTCAAGGCCGGCGACCCGAAGAAAAAAGATACCTTCCTCGGCCCGATGATCGACGAGGCCGCTGCCGAACGCCTGGAAGGCTGGATCGCCGAAGCAAGGAAAGCCGGCGCGAGCGTCATTACCGGCGGCAAACGCAAGGGCGCGATGCTCGAGGCGACGGTGCTGGAAAACGTGCCATCGGATGCCCGGATCAGCCGTCAGGAAGCCTTCGGTCCAGTGGCCCTGCTCGGCCACTTCGCCGATTTCGGCGAGGCGCTGGCCAGGGTCAACGATTCGACCTTCGGCCTGCAGGCCGGTGTGTTCACCAATGACCTCGGACACACGATGCGTGCATGGGACGAGCTGGAGACCGGCGGTGTCATCGTCAACGACGTGCCGAGTTTCCGCGTCGACAACATGCCCTATGGCGGCGTGAAATCGTCCGGGATCGGTCGCGAGGGCGTGCGCTATGCGATCGAGGACATGACCGAGATTCGCCTGATGGTGATCCGGGACGTGTGACGCAAAGCGACCCGGCGACACGGCGTATGGTGTGTCGCGCAACGGAACCGGAAGCTGTCGATGGCCACCCTTGTTTTCGTCCATGGCTGGAGCGTCACCAGCACCGCGACCTACGGCGCGCTACCGGCCACCCTCGGGCAGCGCCTGCCGACGGTAGACACGCGGCATGTCTTTCTCTCCGAGTACGTCACGTTCATCGATACGGTGACCATGGACGATCTCGTCCGCGCCTTCGACCATGCCCTGCGGCGGCTCGGCCTGGACGGGCCCACCTTCGACTGCATTGCCCACTCCACCGGTGGCCCGGTGGTGCTCGCATGGCTGCAGGCGCGGCGTGCGCAGCCGGCAAGGCATGCCACGCTGAAGCTCGGCCATCTGGTGATGCTTGCCCCGGCCAGTTTCGGCTCGGCCCTCGCCCAACTGGGCAAGGGCGCGCTCGGCCGGGTCAAGGCGTGGTGGAACGGCGTGCAACCCGGCCGGCGCATCCTCGACTGGCTGGAACTGGGCAGCGCCGAATCGCTGGCGCAGAACCTCGCGCATATCCATGGACCGGACCTTTCCGCCATGGGGACCTACGTGTTCGTGCTCACCGGCGACCGCCCCGACCGTACCCTCTACGACCACATCAACGCCTATACCGGTGAAGATGGTTCCGATGGCGTCGTACGCATCGCCGCGGCCAATCTCAATGCGCGCCATGCGGTCATGACCCAGGGCACCGACGGCACGCTCGCCGTGCAGGCGAAACGCGCGCCACGCACCGCGTTCAAGCTGATCGCCAACGCCGCGCATTCGGGCGATCGCGGCATCATGACCGCCGCGGCGGAAGCGACCGTGGCGGCGATCCTGCGCTGCCTCGCGATCGCCGACGGCCGGACCTATGCCGCGCTCTGCGATGCATTCGCCCGGGAGAACCTGCTGCGCGACACCGACAAGGTGGAACTCGAACCGGCGGGCCCCTTCCCTTCGCGGGTGCATATCCACGATCCGCGCTCCATGCTTGTCGTTCGCCTGCGCGACGATCGCGGCGAAGCGCTCGACGCCACGCAGTTCATGCTTACCGCCGGCGTCGCGGCCAACGAGGACTACCTGCCAAGCGGCTTCATGCTCGACCGCCAGGCCAATTCGCTGGCAACCGGGGTGATCACCCTGTTCCTCGATCATGCGGTGCTCGCCGGCGACCCGGCGGTACCCGATCCACGCAACCCGCGGGACACCCTGCGCGCGGCGATCGAACCGCGACGCCCCTATGGCGCGAAGATCGTCCCTGCCGACCGGGAGGGACTGGTCCATCACAACATCGCCGCCAGCCTCGCCGGCGACGATCTGCTCGACCTGATCGGGCCACACGAAACGACGGTGCTCGACGTGCTGCTCTCGCGCAAGGTGCATGAAGGCGTATTTCGCTTCATCACCCGCCTGGCACCGACTGACTTCCGCTCCCCGGTCCCGGGCAAGGAAATCCGGTGAACGGGCAAGCCATGGCCCAGCACGCTAAACTTGTCGGCTATATGCGGGTAAAAGCAGGGGCAAGGATTTGAATCACTACCGAGCGGTTCGCGCGCCATGGGCTTCACGGGCCATGGCCATCCTCCTCCCGGCCCTGCTCACGTTGATCCCTGGTAAGCCGCTCCACGCCGAGGTCCCGGCCACGCCGGATGGCTGGACGCTGCAGTTCGCCGACGATTTCAACGGTCCGGTCCATACGCTGCCTTCGAGTGAGCGCTGGCGTTTCGCCATGGGCCACGGCTATCCGGGCGGCCCTGTCGACTGGGGCAATGGTGAAGTCCAGGCCTATACCGCCGATCCATCCAACGTCAGCCTCGACGGCAACGGCTCGTTGCTGATCACCCCACGCCGCGATGCCGATGGCAACTGGACATCGGCACGCATCGAAACCAATGTCGACACCTTCAAGCCACCGGCCGGCGGCATGATGCGTGTGCAGGCGCGTATCCGCATGCCCGATGTCAGCGGCCTGGGCGCACTCGGCTACTGGCCGGCGATGTGGATGGTCGGCGGCCCCTACCGTGAATTGCTGAACTGGCCGGCGGTCGGCGAGTTCGACATCATGGAGGGCGTCAATGGCGAGAACCGCGTCTGGGGCGCCCTGCATTGCGGCACGCTGCCCGGCGGGCCATGCAGTGAACCGGCCGGCATCGCCGGCCAGACACCTTGCCCGAACAGCGCCTGCCAGGCCGCTTTCCATGTCTATGCCTTCGAATGGGACCGCAGCGTCAAACCCGCGCAGTTGCGCTGGTACGTCGACGGCGTGCTGTTCCACCATGTCGGCGAAGAGCAGCTGCCGACCGAAACCTGGGACGAGATCAGCGACCACCGTGGCTATTTCCTCCTGCTCAATGTCGCCATGGGCTCGGGTTTCCCCGACGCCTTCGCGCCCATCAAGACACCCGTGCCGGCGACCCAGCCAGGCAAGTCGATGATCGTCGACTACGTGGCCATCTGGACGCGCCCCGGCAACATGGCGCCGTTGGCGATGGCGTTCCCGACAAAGTGACCGCCGGCAGCGCGCGATCGCTGTCACACATGGAGGGCCACCTGCCGGCATAAAGTCATGATGCGTGCCAGGAGTGGCATGCAGCGGGTGGACCCGCATGACCGACACACTAAGGATGGATGCCGATGACTATCGTACCGGGCGGTTTGCCCGTTTCTACCCCGCGCACGCGCTCGCTTGCCGCCGCCATATGCCTCACCCTGTTCCTGGCAATGCCCGCCGGCGAGGCTCGCGCTGAAATACCCGCCGCACCGGATGGCTGGGCCGTGCAGTTCGCCGACGACTTCAACGGCCCGGCCCATACCCTGCCCTCCGCGGCCCGGTGGCGTTTTTCCCTCGGCCATGGCTATCCCGGCGGACCGGACAACTGGGGCACGGGCGAAATCCAGAGCTACACGGCCGATACGGCCAATGTCAGCCTGGATGGCCGCGGGACGCTGCTCATCACGCCACGCCAGGACGAGCCCGACCGGTGGACCTCGGCACGCATCGAAACCAACATCGATACGTTCAGGCCTCCGGTCGGCGGCATGATGCGGGTACAGGCCCGCATCAGGATGCCCGATGTCGCCGGCGATGCCGCGCTCGGCTACTGGCCGGCGTTCTGGATGCTTGGCGGGCCGTACCGCGAATCCCTGAACTGGCCCGCCGTCGGCGAGCTCGACCTCATGGAGAACGTCAACGGACTGAACCGCGTCTGGGGCGTCCTGCATTGCGGTACCGCGCCGGGCGGTCCTTGCAACGAGTCCAGCGGCATCGGCAACGACGCTCCCTGCCCGGACACCACGTGTCAGTCGTCCTTCCACGTCTACGCCCTCGAGTGGGATCGCAGCGTCACGCCGGCGCAGTTGCGCTGGTATGTCGACGGCACGCTGTACCACCGCGTCGGCGAAGAGCAATTACCGGCCGGTACATGGCGCGACATGAGCGATCACCGCGGCTACTTCATCCTGCTGAACGTCGCCATGGGCGGCGGTTTTCCCGACGCGTACGCCCCTGTGAAGACACCGGCCATCACCACCGTTCCGGGCAAATCGATGGCGGTCGATTACGTCGCCGTCTGGACGCGGCCCGGATCCGCCGTCCCCTTGCTGCAGGCATTTCCGTCGGACTGACCGTCCGGACCGTTCGGCTAAGGCGACGCTAAGCCCGGCGTCGCCAATAAGCCTTAAACTTGCCCCTTCTTCGACCACCACGATCGAGCATGGGCACACTCAGCCGCGATGACCGCCGCCAGTTCTGGTTCTTCATGCTGGTCGCGCTGGTCGTGCTCGCCGCCGGCATGGGCTTGCGCGATCCCTGGCCACCGGACGAGCCGCGTTTCACCCTGATCGCGCGGCATATGGTCGAGTCGGGCAACTGGCTGTTCCCGCATCGCGGCATGGAGCTGTATTCGGACAAGCCGCCGATGCTGATGTGGCTGGAAGCCGGCGCCTTCGAACTGCTGCGCAGCTGGCGCATCGCCTTCCTGCTGCCCTCCTTGCTGGCCGGCCTCGGTACGCTGGCCCTGACCTACGACCTCGGTCGCCGGTTGTGGAATCCGCGTGTCGCGTTGTTCGCCGCCATCGCCCTGCTCAGCTCGCTGCAGTTCGTCGAACAGGTCAAGCGGGCGCAGATCGATCCCCTGGTGATGTTCTGGATCACCCTCGGCAACTGGGGCCTGATCGTGCATTTCCTGCGCGGACCAAACTGGCGCGCCTACTGGCTGGGCTGCTTCGCCGCCGGTCTGGGCGTGATCACCAAGGGTGTCGGCGTGCTGGCCCTGCTGATGGTGTTGCCCTACCTGTTCGCGCGGCGGCAGCGTTGGGAAGGCGTGACGGTCACCGAAGGCGCGGGCTGGCGCTGGGCCGGCGGCGCCCTGGCATTCTTCCTCGCCATCGCCGTGTGGCTGGCACCGATGCTGATCGGCGCGTACGCCAGCGGCGAGCCACGCTACATGGCTTATGTCCACGACATCCTGTTCCGCCAGACCGCCGAACGCTACGCCAACTCGTGGCAGCACGAGGAACCGTTCTGGTTCTTCGGTGAAGTACTGATCCGCGACTGGTTCCCGCTCTGCCTGCTCTACATCGCCGCCGTACCGCGCTGGTGGAAGGCTTTTCGTGAACGCGATGCGAGGGTTTTCCTGCCGGTCGTCTGGCTGCTGCTGATCCTGGTCTTCTTCAGCATCCCGCGCGGCAAGCGCGAGGTCTACCTGATGCCCGGGCTGCCGATGATGGCGCTGGCGGTAGCCGCCTACCTGCCCGAATGGATACGGACACGCTGGCTGCGCACGCTATGTCTCGCGCTTGCCGCGATCGCCGGTGTAGTGCTGTTCGGCGGTGGCCTGTGGGCGCTGTTCGGGCATCCCCGGTTCGCCACGCGGCTGGCCGATCGCGAACTGGCCGACGGCGGACGGATGTTCTGGACCGCACTGACCCTGATGGGCGCGTGTTTCCTCGCCGCCATCGCCTGGATGCGCCTGCGGCGCGGGCCCGCCGCACTGCTTATAGGTATGGGTGCAGCCTGGGTCTGCTGGAGTCTGCTGGTGTATCCGCAGTTCAACGATTCCGAGTCCGCCGCCGGCCTGATGCGCAAGGTCGACCAGCGGGTCGGCCAGGACGGCGAGGTCGGCCTGGTGGCCTGGCGCGAGGAACATTTGCTGCAGACGCATCGTCCCGTGACGGAGTTCGGCTTTGCCCAGTCCTGGCCACTGCAGATCCAGCGCGCGCTGGCCTGGCAGGCCGGCGCGCCGGAACACCGCTGGATCTTCCTCAATGGCGAGGCGCTGTGGTCATGCGTCGACCGCGCGAAGGCAGTCAACCTCGGCACGGTCAATCGTTACCAGTGGTGGATGTTCCGCGCCGAAGCACTGATTCCGGGCTGCAAGCCTCCCGCTCAGGGTGCGCCGACGGCTCCGCCGCCAGAGGCCTGAACCGGCGGATGCGAGACCGGCGCCTCGCCGCCATCGACCGTGGTGGAACGCACGCGCGCCAGCATCCGCGCGTAGCGTTTGAGGGTGCGTTTGGCGTTGTGGCTGCGGCTCATCGAACTGTGCGGCACGATATTCTTCTCGCCGAAACCGTCGATCATCAGCAGGTGCGGGCCACCGCGCGAGTCGGAACCCTGGACGAGGTTCCATTCGTGCAGGTCCGCGGCGATCACATTGTGTTCGAGCAGGCGCGCCAGGAAATCGTTCATCGCCGCTTCCACCGCGGGCGTGAAGCCTTCCTTGCGTACCCAGGCATTGAGCGTCGGCGCCAGCGCGCCGTCGGCACCGCGGACTTTCTCGACCACCTGGCCAAGGCCGAGATCGGTCATCTCCACACCGACGATGCGCGCCAGCGGCGATACGCCGTGCGGCGACGCCGCAATCGAGGACACGTATTCCTTGAATTCACGGACGAAGCCGTTGTAGTAGCTCATCCGCGAGAAACGGCGATACCACGGACCATTGGTCCAGCGCTCCTCGATGGCGTCGGCGCGCATGATCTTGATCAGGAAATCGGGCTCGGTCGGATGCTGGAACACATACCGCAGGTGCCCCACGGCCACCGGCTTGCTTCCGTCCAGCTCGATCATCGCTACCGCCCCATACTGATATCAGCCGGATTGTGCCATCGGAGGCCGCCAAAAGGCCAATCCGCGGCTGTTTAACCCCTTTTGCCCCGCCGCTGCGTTTCATCGATACGTCCACAGCGAGGCACGTCAATGACCAGCAAGCGAAACCCCACTGCGTTGCTCTTCCTCTTCGCCGCCCTGGTTGGCTGCGGCACCCAGGGGCAGCACGCCCCGACCGCGACGGAACCACCTCCTGCCACCGCGGCAAAGCCCGAAGCCAGGGCCGATCTGGTCGAGCCCGAAGCCGCCCCCGCGCCGATGCCTCCCGCTCCACCGGCACCACCGGCCACTCCCGTACAGGCCGAGGCGATGCGGATGGCGCCGAAACTGGTGGCCCAGGTGCGCAGCATCGGCGGCTATATCGCCGTGCCGATGCCTGCCGCCGTCGATCGCGAGAACTACGCGCACTACGCCGATAACCCCGTCCACCTCACGACCGAACAACCCGTTTCCACGTTCAGCATCGATGTCGACACCGGCTCGTATACCAATGTCCGACGCATGCTCGACCAGGGGCGGCTGCCGCCCGCCGACGCCGTGCGCGCCGAGGAATTCATCAATTACTTCGACTACGGCTATACGCCGCCGTCATCGCGCGAGCGCCCCTTCAGCGTGACCACGGAACTGGCTGCCGCGCCGTGGAATGCCAAACGCCAGCTGTTGCTGGTCGGTATCCAGGGCTATCGCGTGCCCGCCGCGGAGATTCCGGCATCGAACCTGGTCTTCCTGGTCGATGTCTCCGGATCGATGGACGAGCCGGACAAGCTGCCGCTGCTCAAGGCTTCGCTGAAGCAACTGGTACCGCAGCTGCGGGCCCGCGACCATGTCGCCATCGTCACCTACGCCGGTTCGACCGAAGTCGTCCTGCCCTCCACGCCCGGCGACAAGCAGGCGACGATCGCCGCGGCGATCGACCAGTTGGGCGCCGGCGGCTCGACCAATGGCGGCGCAGGCATCGACCTGGCCTACGCGCAGGCGCAACAAGGCTTCATCAAGGGCGGGGTCAATCGCGTGATCCTCGCCACCGATGGCGACTTCAATGTCGGCACGGTCGGCATCGACGAGCTGAAGACGCGCATCGTCGACAAGCGCAGGAGCGGCATCGCCCTGACCACGCTCGGTTTCGGCCAGGGCAATTACAACGACGCGATGGCCGTGCAGCTTGCCGATGTCGGCAACGGCAGCCATCACTATATCGACAGCCTCGCCGAAGGCCGTCGCGTGCTGGTCGATGAGATGTCGCAGACCCTGATGACGATCGCCCGCGACGTGAAGATCCAGGTCGAATTCAATCCGGCCGTGGTCGCCGAATACCGCCTGATCGGCTACGAGAAGCGCACGCTGGCCCGCGAGGATTTCAATAACGATGCCGTCGATGCCGGCGATATCGGCGCGGGTGCCAACGTTACCGCGCTGTATGAGATCACCCTGAAGGATTCGGGCGCGGCACGCCTCGATCCCTTGCGTTATGGCCAGGCGACGACGGAAAACGTCAAGGGCGGCGAACTCGGCTTCCTGCGCCTGCGCTACAAGGGTCCGGAGGGCGGCAGCAGCCAGCTGATCGAGCAACCGCTGTCGCGTCAGGTCGGTGCCGCCAGCGAGCGCCTGCGCTTCGCCGCATCCGTCGCTGCCTTCGCCGATGCCCTGCGCGGAGGCAAGTACCTCGACGGCTACGACTACGCGAAGATCACCGAGCTCGCCTCGCATGCGCGTGGCAGCGACGACAGCGGCTACAAGGCCGGTTTCGTCCAGCTGGTCCGGCTGGCCGATGGATTGCGCACGCAGACGCCGGATAGCGGCGATGCCGTCGGCGTCCTCCGCTGACCGAATGTCTGTATCCTCGCCGGTCATGGATGACTCCGTGACCGACGACGACGCGACGCTGATGCTGGCTTATGCCGGCGGCGACATGGTCGCGTTCCGGTCCCTGTACTCGCGCCATCGCAATACGCTCTACGGCTTCCTGCTTCGCTCGGTGCATGACCGCGCCATCGCGGACGAGCTCTTCCAGGAAACCTGGAGTCGGGCCATCGCCGCGCGGTCACGCTACCGGCGCGAGGCAAAATTCAGTACCTGGTTGCTGCAGATCGCGCACAATCTCACCGTCGACAGCTTTCGCCGACGGCGTCCCGAAGCGGGGCCGGAAGAGGCCGCCGAAGTCTTCGCGGCGCAGGCCATCCCCGAGCACGAACAGCCCGAACAGGTATTGTCCGAGTTCGAACGCCGACGCCGCATGCAGCGCGCCATCGAAAGCCTGCCCGACGAACAGCGCATCGCCTTTTTGTTGCGCATGGAAAACGAACTCTCCGTGGAGGACATCGCCGAGGTGACCGGCGTCGGTCGCGAAACCGCCAAGTCCCGCCTGCGCTATGCGACGGCGCGCATCCGCGAACTGCTCGACGAAAAAACATCATGACCAGCCACGATCCCCACAACGACGGCGAACGCGAACTGGCCGCGCTGTACCGCAGCCTGCCGCGCGCCGAGCCTGATACGGCGCTCGACGACGCCGTGCTTGGCGAAGCGTCCCGGGCGGTGCTGCCTGTCGCTCGCCGCCGGTCGCGTTGGCCGGTCGCGCTGGCAACAGCCGCGACCGTTGTGCTCGCCGCCGGGCTGGCCTGGCGTATGCGCCAGGAGGCTCCCGTCGCGCCTTCCCCCGCACCCGCGGTGAAAACCGTCCCGGCCGATGCACCTGTCGCCATACCCGCCGAACCGACGATAGCCGCAAAGGTCGCCGATACCAAGGTGGAGAGCGCCAAACCGAGCTTGCGACAGGCCCGCGTCGCACCGAAGATCATTCCCCAGGTGTCGGCATCGCGTGCCGTCAGCAGCCGGCGGGCCGACAGTTACGCAATGCCCGCGCCCGCGCAAGCCCTCGCGCCGGCACCGCCGCCCGCGCCACCGGCGCCACCCGCGCCACCCGCGCCCGCGCCGATGATGGAAGCGGCACCCGCTCCGGCCGCGGGTTACACGAACGCGACGGATGGCCCGGAACAACGCATCGAGGAGATCCGCCGACGGCTGCGCGCCGGTGACCGTGACGGTGCCGAGCGGGCATTCGGCGCCATGCGCGAACGCTATCCGGACTATCCGTTGCCCGACGACCTCCGCCCGCTGTTGCGATGAGCGCGACGTACACCCTCGCGCAACCGGCCACGCACGCCGAGGACATCCGCAAGAGCCGCTTCCTCGCCCAGGCCATGCCCCTGCGCGATGCCGGCGAAGCGCTCGAACTCGTGCGCGGGAACAGCGATCCGACGGCGACGCATAACTGCTGGGCGTACCGCTTCGGCCAGGCCTATCGGTTCAACGACGACGGCGAACCCGGCGGCACGGCGGGACGACCGATCCTGCAGGCGATCGAAAGCCAGGACTGCGACCGCGTACTGGTGGTGGTCACCCGCTGGTACGGCGGCATCAAGCTCGGTGCCGGGGGCCTGGCCCGCGCCTATGGCGGCACGGCTGCCGAGTGCCTGCGCCTTGCCGAACGCGTGCCACTGGTGGCGATGGCGCGGCTGGCGATGCATTGCCCGTTCGCCGAACTGGCGCTGTTCAAGGCGCGGCTACGCGACATGGATACGAACATCGATAGCGAGGACTTCGACGCCGACGGCGCCCTGCTCGTGGTCAGCCTGCCCGCGGACCGTGTCGACGAGGTCGCCATGCGGCTGGCCGACCTCGGCCGCGGCCGGATCGTCCCGAGGCGGCTGGACGCGGCACATTGAATCCCCGCGTCGTGGGCCCCATCCAGCATCGGACTGCTAACGAGATGTGAACACATGAGTGACGCCGCGGATCGCAGGGACCTACCGAAGACGCCACGACGGATCGGCGCGCTGCGCGAACTCTGGCCCTACCTGAAGCCCCATCGGGCGCTGGCCATCGGCTGGCTGGTCTTCCTCGGCCTTTCCTCCGGTTCCACCCTGGCCCTCCCGGTGGCCGTGCGGCACATGATCGACAACGGCTTCGCCGCCTCCGACCTGGCCGCGATCAACCGCACCTTCCTCGGCCTGTTCGGCGTGGCCCTGGTCCTTGCCGTGGCCACCGCGGGTCGCTATTTCTGCATCACCCTGCTCGGTGAGCGCGCGCTCGCTTCGTTGCGGCAGAAACTCTATGGCCATGTGATCAAGCTCGACGTCAGCTTCTTCGAGCGCACCCGCGTCGGTGAATTGATCTCCCGCCTGGGTACCGATACCGAGGTCGTGCAGACCCTGGTCGGTTCCGGCATCTCGGTGGCGTTGCGCAGCGTGGTGATGCTGGTCGGCTCCGCCGCCGCGATGGTCTGGACCAGTCCGCGCCTGGCCGGGCTTACCGCCCTGGTGATTCCGGCGGTGATGCTGCCGATCCTGGTCTTCGGCCGCCGTGTGCAGAAACTCTCGCGCAACAGCCAGGACCGGCTCGCCGATGCCGCGGCGATCGCCAATGAAACACTCAACGCCGCGCCTGCCGTCAAGGCCTATGCCCGCGAGGACATCGAAAGCGACCGCTACAGCGACGCGATCACCCGGGCCCTGGCCACCGCGCGCAAACGCATCGGGGTGCGTTCGTTGCTGACCGCAGCCATCATCGTGCTGGTCTTCGGCGCCATCACCCTGGTGCTCTGGGCGGGTGCGCGCGATGTGATGGCACATACGCTCGATCCGGGTGTACTCAGCCAGTTCGTGTTCTATGCGATCTTCGCCGCGGGCTCCGTGGCCGCGCTTTCCGAAGTATGGGGCGATGTGTTGCGTGCCGCCGGCGCGATGGAACGCATCGGCGAACTGTTCCAGGAGCGCGCGGACATCGCCAGCCCGGTGCAGCCGACGCCCCTGCCCAGGCCGGTCACCGGCGCATTGCGCTTCGACAACGTCGCCTTCCATTACCCGAGCCGGCCGGATGCGCCGGCGCTTTACGACTTCGATCTGGCGATCCAGCCGGGCGAAACGGTAGCCCTGGTCGGCCCCTCCGGCGCGGGCAAGAGCACGGTCTTCGCCCTGCTGTTGCGCTTCTACGACCCGAGTACCGGCAGCATCCGCCTGGATGGCGTCGACCTGCGCGCGGTCGCCCTCCCCGAGCTGCGCGGGGCGATCGCCCTGGTCCCCCAGGAAACCGTGATCTTCGGCGGTACCGCGGCTGAGAACATCCGCTTCGGTCGCGCCGACGCCGACGACGCAGCCGTACGAGAAGCCGCGCGGCTGGCGGAGGCCGACGGGTTCATCCGCGCCCTGCCCGACGGTTATGAGGCCACCATGGGCGAACGCGGTGTCCGCCTGTCCGGTGGACAGCGCCAACGCATCGCCATCGCCCGCGCGATCCTGCGCGACGCACCGCTGTTGCTGCTCGACGAGGCGACCTCGGCGCTGGACGCGCAATCCGAAGCAGCGATCCAGCAGGCCCTGGAACGCCTGGAACGCGGCCGCACGACCCTGGTCATCGCCCATCGCCTGGCCACCGTGCAGCGCGCCGATCGCATCGTGGTGATGGACGGCGGCCGCATCGTCGCCCAGGGCACCCACGAAAGCCTGCTGCGCGAAGGTGGCCTGTACGCGGAACTGGCAAGGCTGCAGTTCGTCGCCTGAGCTGCTTGCTGGAGCGCTCTGTGGGAGAAACCTGTTCGCGAGTCCCCTGAGGCCGGGCCTTCCCGAATGCGGGCTCTGGAGAGCGCGACGCGAAAGGACTCGCGAACAGGGTCCGCTCCCACAGGTCGCCCCCATAGGGGAAGCCGCAATGGATTGCCCAAGGGACCGCTACGCCTCGTTGACGCCAAGGTGCCTAGCCTCGGTCCATGGACGACACCGAGCTCATCCTGCCGCGCCCCGAGGGCCTGTATTGTCCGGCGGGCGATTTCTTCATCGATCCGATGTTGCCGGCGGCGCATGCCGTGGTCACCCACGCCCATGGCGATCACGCCCGTCCGGGTAGCGGCCGATACCATGTCGCGACGTCTGGTATTGGCCTTCTGCACGAACGCCTGCCTGAGGCGACGATCGACGCCCACGACTACGGCCAGCCTTTTTACCTTGGCAAGACCAAGGTGTCGCTGCACCCGTCCGGTCACATCCTCGGCGCGGCCCAGGTGCGCATCGAATACCAGGGCCGCGTCGCCGTCGTCAGCGGCGATTACAAGCGCGATCCCGATCCGACCTGCGCAGCGTTCGAACCGGTTCCCTGCGATATCTTCGTCACCGAATCCACCTTCGGCCTGCCCATTTATCGCTGGCCGCCGATGGACGAGATCATGGCCGACCTGCTGGCATGGCTGGACGAATGCGGCACGCGCGGACAACCTGCCGTGCTCTTCTGCTATGCGCTGGGCAAGGCCCAGCGCATCCTCGCCGAACTGGCCTTGCGCAGCGAACGCACGGTGCATGTGCATGGCGCGATGCCACGATTGATCGATCTGTATCGCGAAGCGGGTGTGCGCATGTCGCCGACAGTCGCGGTCAACGAGTCCGCGCGCGGTCGCGACTTCGCTGGCGAACTGATCATGGCGCCGCCCTCGGCGGCAGGCTCGCCGTGGATGCGTCGCTTCGCCAGGGCGTCGACCGCCTTCGCTTCGGGCTGGATGCAGGTACGGGGTGCAAGGCGACGGCGTGGCTTCGATCGCGGCTTCGTTGTCTCCGATCACGCCGACTGGCCAGGCTTGCTGCTCAGCGTCGCCGAAAGTCGCGCCAGTCGCATCTATGTCACCCATGGGAACGGCGAAGCGCTGGTCCGCTATCTTGGCGAGCAAGGCAACGACGCCCGCCCGCTCGCCCCACTGGGCACATCCTGATGCGCCGCTTCGCCGCCCTCTACGAAGCGCTCGATCGCACCGCCTCGACGACGGCCAAGCGCGAAGCGATGGCGGCATATTTTCGCGATGCGCCGGCGCAGGACGCAGCATGGGCCGTGTACGCACTGTCGGGCGGTAAACTGAAACGCACCGCCTCGTCGACCGAAATGCGCCTGGCCGTTGCCGAGACCAGCGGTTACGCCGACTGGCTGATCGATGACTGCTACCAGCATGTCGGCGACCTCGCCGAAACCGTCGCCCTGATGCTGCCGCCAGGCGACGATACCCAGGCCGATGTGAGCCTGCGGACCTGGATGGAAGAACGCCTGCCGGACCTGGCAGGACTGGATACCACCCTGCGCCAGCGGGCATTGCGCGACTGGTGGACGGCGCTGCCACGTGAGCAGATCTTCCTGTTGAACAAGTTGCTGACCGGTGCCTTGCGGGTCGGCGTATCGCGCCGCCTGGTCGTGCAGGCGCTGGCGGAGTGGGCTTCGTTGCCCACCGACCTGATCGCACACCGGCTGAGCGGCGACTGGAAGCCACATGAAGCGACGTTCCTCGCCCTGGCCGAGCCCGCGGGTAGCGACGAGCACAGCGGCGACCGGCCGTATCCATTCTTCCTCGCCTCGCCACTGGAACAGGACGTCACCACGCTCGGCGAGTTGCCGGACTGGCTGGCCGAATGGAAGTGGGATGGCATCCGCGCCCAATTGATGCGTCGCGCCGGTGCCGCGCAGCTATGGTCGCGCGGCGAGGACCGCCTCGATGGCCGCTTTCCGGAAATCGAACAGGCCTCGCTGGGGCTGCCCGACGGCTGCGTACTTGATGGCGAGATCCTCGCCTGGGCCGTCGACAGCGACCGGCCGATGCCGTTCACCGGCCTGCAGCGACGCATCGGCAAGCTGAAACCCGGGCCGAAACTGCTCGCCGATGTGCCGGTGCGCTTCATGGCCTATGACGTGCTCGAGTACGAAGGCCGCGACCTGCGCGAACAACCCCTGGTCGAACGTCGGCAGCTGCTCGCCGGCCTGCTTGCGGGACACGGTCATGCGTTGATGCTTTCGCCCGCGATCGACGCGGCGGGCTGGGATGCCCTGGAAACCATCCGTGCCGAAGCGCGCGAACGGCAGACCGAGGGCCTGATGCTCAAGCGTCTCGCATCGCCCTACCGCGTCGGTCGCAAGCGCGGGGACTGGTGGAAGTGGAAGGTCGATCCCTACACGCTCGACGCGGTGCTGATCTATGCACAGCCAGGCCATGGCCGTCGCTCCGGCCTGTACACCGATTACACCTTTGGCGTGTGGGATGGCGAGCAGCTGGTGCCGGTCGCCAAGGCCTACTCGGGGCTCGACGACAGCGAGATCGCCACGCTCGACCGCTGGATCCGCGCCCACACCATCGAACGCTTCGGTCCGGTGCGTTCGGTCGAGCCTGTCCACGTTTTCGAACTGGCTTTCGAGGCGATCCAGCCCTCCGGGCGGCACAAGGCCGGGGTCGCGGTACGCTTCCCACGCATCCTGCGCTGGCGTACCGACCTGGCGATCGGCGATGCGGACAAGCTCGACGAGCTCCGTCGCCTGGCGTCCGTTCAAGCCTGAACGAGCGCTTCGACGATCGCGGTGACACGCTCGACGTCGCTACGTTCCTCGCCCTCCTCCATGCCGCGCACATAAGGCGCGCGATAGGCCATGCCCGAAGGCAGCCGCTGTTTTGCCGAGGCATGGAATTCGCGCGCACCCGTTGCATCCCGCAGGGACACGATATTGCCCGGCTCGATGCCCGCGCCGGGCATCACCACGATACGCTGGCCAGCCTGCACGACCAGGTCGCGGATCAGCGCAGCGCCTTCGATCGCCGCCTGCCTCGCCCCGGAGGTAAGCACGCGTTCGAAACCGAGGGAAATCACATCTTCCAGCGCTTCGCGTTGATCGCGCGCGACATCGAAGGCACGATGGAAAGTGACCCCGAGCCCCCCCGCCGCATCGAGCAACTCGCGGCAATGCGCACGATCGACGCCGCCGTCGGCATCGAGTGCGCCGACCACCACGCCGTCACAACCCAGGCGCACGCATTGCTCGATGTCGCGGCACATGGTGTCCCGCTCGAGCGCATCGTAGAGAAAATCGCCGGCACGCGGCCGGATCAGCACATAGAGTGGAATATGCAGGCGCTCGCGCGCGATCGCGATCTGTGCGTGCGACGGCGTGAGACCGCCCTCGCCCAGCGCGGTACAAAGCTCGACCCGTCCCGCGCCGCCGTCCTGTGCGGCCAGCGCGGACGCCGGCGAGTTGGCCGCGACTTCGAGCAGGAAGGCGTTCAATAGAAGCTCTTGCCGGGAATCAGCGCATCCTGCTTCGTCGCATCGCAGACGGCGTACGAGAAGCCCTTCTGGATCGCCCAGGCACCGACCTCGCCCTTCTTGTTCATGGCCAGGAACCCAACCTGGATATCCTTCGCCGTAGCGGGCTTGCGCTTGATGATCCGCGCCACCGCTTCGCGACAGGCGTCTTCGGGCGAACGGCCCTGGCGCATCAGCTCCACGACCAGGAAGCTGCCGACATTGCGGATCACTTCCTCGCCGACGCCGGTCGATGTCGCGGCGCCGACTTCGTTGTCGACGTAGAGGCCGGCACCGATGATCGGGCTGTCGCCGACACGGCCATGGAGTTTCCAGGCCATGCCACTGGTGGTGCAGGCACCGGAAAGGTTGCCCTTTGCGTCGATCGCCAGCATGCCGATGGTGTCGTGGTTCTTCGCCCCACCGGGCATGGTATCGGGCGATCCGGTGCGGAACGGAATCGTCTCGCTATTGATGGTCGGCTCGTACTTCGCCGTCTTCAGCCACTCGTGCCAGGCTTTCGCCGATTCGGGGGTCAGCAGTTCCTCTTTGGGGAAGCCTTGCTGCATGGCGAATTCCAGCGCGCCGTCGCCGACCAGCAGCACGTGCGGGGTCTTCTCCATCACCGCGCGGGCGACGGAAATGGGATGGGCGATATGTTCGATCGCCGCCACCGCGCCGCAGTTGCCCTGCTCGTCCATGATGCTCGCATCGAGCGTGACCTTGCCGTCGCGGTCCGGATAGCCCGCCCGGCCAACACTGTGATTGCGAAGATCCGCCTCGGGTATGCGCGCCCCGGCCTCGACCGCATCCAGGGCGCGACCGCCGCCACTGAGGACCTTCCACGCCGCCTGATTCGCGGCAACACCGAAATCCCAGGTCGAGACGACGCGCGGGTGCATCGGGACGCTGCCTGCCGTGCCTGTATCGCCCTTCTCCGTGGCCTTGATGCTGCCCGCCGCGAACAGCGTCGACGCGATCATGGAGCCTTTCAGAAACCGCCTGCGATCGACCATGGAACTTCGCCCCTTCGATGGATGAGCGCGCGGTGCGCAAGGCTCCGCGGCAAAAACGCATCGTCGCATGGACACCGGCCAAGGCCAAGGAGGCCTTGTCGCATACCCCTGGCACCTACCAGCAAGCGCCGTTGCCTTGCCGCGACGCATCCGAAGCCAGCGGTAGCCGGGTATTCCGGTGATCGATCGACAATTCGCCACAGGTATCGCTCGCCTGACCGGCGATCGGCGCGGCCCTGGCAATAAATCCCTGGGCGGCAACCGTCCCCGGCGACGCATCGATACGCAGGCGATACACGCCGCGCGGCGTGGTGTCGGTGGCGAAGCCAAGCTCGCCGATCGCCTGGGCGTAGCGATGGTAGGTTGCGTGATGACGCTCCTGGGCATGACGCACGCGCAGCAGCATTTCCTGCGCCTCGACCCGGCGCGCACGATACCCGTAGCGCTGGTAGGCCGGTATGGCGATGGCACCGAGTATCGCGATCACCACCACGACCAGCATCAGTTCGACCAGCGTATAGCCTCGCGGGCGGAGGTCAGTCGTCATGGCCGAGTTCCCGCCATGCACGGCGCCGCCATAACAGATCAGGAACACTCAGTGGTTCACCGCCTTCCCTGTGAACACCAAGAATCAGCAGATCGCCGCCACCCGGTGACGATACCGCTGGCAGTGAGCCTCCCGTCGGCGGGTTCACGACGATCGCGCCGGCGGTTTCGAATCCGTCGCCCCAGGGAGGATGATCGCCAAAGCTCTCGCCGCTGGCCGGCCCGCCGGTGGCGGCATCGAGCACGATCAGGGCCCCGGTCGATGACGGGTTACAGGGATCGCCCGTGCCAGGGACCAAGGTAACGAACACGACCCGGTTCGTCGCGGACTCGGCCCGCGGCGTCACCACGACCCGCTCACCGCGATCGGCAGGACCGCTGCCATCGTCGGGATTGAGTTCGACGAACCAGCCGCTGGCCGCCACCGGCACGGGACGTCGCGTCAACGCGCGCAAGCCGTCACGCTCGATCATCAACTGCTGGACAAGGCTTGCATCTCCCTCCACAACGGGATTGCTACGCGTCCTTATCTCGCGAATGCCGTACAGCGCCTGCCGCACCGTGCCGGTGCGCGGATCGACATCGCTCGATCCGAGGTAACGGCCCGTGCCGAACACCACGGTAAACCCGCCGCTATGGGGATCGGGGAACAGGCGAGGCATCGTCGTCACCGAACGCTCGCCGAC
>DASYLE010000165.1:0-14862 GCA_036009745.1 Luteibacter sp.
GATCAACGACGCGGTCGGCAAGGTGTTCGACGAATCGCAGACGTTCCGCATCGATCACTACCTCGGCAAGGAGACCGTGCAGAACCTGCTGGCGCTGCGCTTCGGCAACGCACTGTTCGAACCGTTGTGGAACAACGCGCACATCGACCACGTGCAGATCACCGTGTCCGAAACGCTGGGCACCGGCAACCGCAGCGCGTACTACGACCGCGCCGGCGCGCTGCGCGACATGGTGCAGAACCACATTCTGCAGCTGCTGTGCATGGTGGCGATGGAGCCGCCGTCGTCGCTGGCGCCCGATGCGGTGCGCGACGAAAAACTGAAAGTCCTGCATTCGCTGAAACCGATCGACGACAGCAACGCCGCGCAGCTCACCGTGCGCGGCCAGTACCGCGCCGGCGTGGCCGAGGGCGCACGCGTACCGGGTTACCTCGACGAACTGGGCAACCAGAAATCCCACACCGAAACCTTCGTTGCGCTGAAGGCGGAAATCGCCAACTGGCGCTGGGCCGGCGTGCCGTTCTACCTGCGCACCGGCAAGCGCCTGCCCGATCGCGTGTCGGAAATCGTGGTCGCGTTCAAACCCGTGCCGCATTCGATCTTCGACGCGTCCGCCGGCACGCTGGCGCAGAACCGGCTGGTGCTGCGGCTGCAGCCGGACGAAGGCGTGAAGCTGTGGCTGACCATCAAGCATCCTGGCCCGGGCGGTCTTCGCCTGCGCCATGTGCCGCTGGACATGAGTTTCGCCACCGCCTTCGGCGTGCAGCAACCGGATGCCTACGAGCGCCTGATCCTGGATGTCGTCCGTGGCAACCCGACCCTGTTCATGCGTCGCGACGAGGTCGAGGCGGCATGGAAGTGGGCCGGTCCCATCCTGCAGGCCTGGGAAGCCGGCGGCGAGTCGCCCAAGCCGTATACGGCCGGCACCTGGGGACCGAGCGCCGCGGTCGCCCTCATCGAACGCGATGGCCGCACCTGGGCCGAGGACGCATCCTGATATGAACGCCAACGTACGTGAGAATACTTTCGAAGACCGTCTTTCCCTGGCCGATGCGCTCGCGCATCGCCTGGCCGCCGACCTCGCCGCTGGCATCGCCGAACGCGGTCGCGCGGTGCTCGCCGTCTCCGGCGGCAGCACGCCGAAAACCGTCTTCGCGGTGCTCGCGCGCGCGACCATCGATTGGTCGAAGGTGACCGTTACATTGGTCGATGAGCGCTGGGTGCCGGAGAGCGACGAACGCTCGAACGCGCGCATAGTGCGCAACCTGTTGCTGAAGCAAAATGCCGAAGCGGCGACCTTCGTGCCGCTGTACGTCGATGCGCCGACGCCCGACGAAGGACTCGCGACGGTCACCGCCAGCATCGACAAGCTCGAGCGCCCGTTCGACGCCGTCGTGCTTGGCATGGGTGGCGACGGTCATACCGCATCGTTCTTTCCGGGTGGCGATCATCTTGCCGAAGCGCTCGACCTGGCCGGCAAGGCCAGTGTCCTGCCGATGCGCGCCGAAGGCGCGGGCGAGCCACGGATCACGCTCAGCCTGCCGCGCCTGCTCGACACGCGCGCGCTGTACCTGCATATCGAAGGCGACGACAAGAAAGCCGTGCTAGCCAAGGCACTGGCCGGCGGCGAGTACCCGATCGGCGCCGTACTGCGCCAGGACGGCACCGAGGTCCAGGTTTACTGGGCGCCCTGAACGAATAGCCCCGGTCGAACGGGGCAACACCCGAACCGCATCAACGCATCGCTCCGGCTGCGCGCCGGAGCGCACGGAGCAGTAACAGATGAGTATCCATCCCGTCATCGCCGAGGTCACCGGCCGCATCGTCGAGCGCAGCCGCGCCTCGCGCGCCGCCTACCTGGCGAAGATCGCTGCCGCGCGTGGCGACGGTACCAAGCGCCAGCACCTGTCTTGCGGCAATCTCGCCCATGGCTTCGCCGCCTGCGATGCGAACGACAAGGACGCGTTGCGCAACGGCCGCGGGCCGAACATCGGCATCATCAACTCCTATAACGACATGCTCTCGGCACACCAGCCGTATGAGCGCTACCCCGAACTGATCCGCCGCATCGCCCGCCAGATCGGCGCGACCGCCCAGGTCGCCGGTGGCGTGCCGGCGATGTGCGATGGCGTGACCCAAGGGCGCGCCGGCATGGAGCTGTCACTGTTCTCGCGCGACGTGATCGCGCTTTCCACCGCCATCTCCCTATCGCACGACATGTTCGACAGCGCGCTGTACCTGGGCATCTGCGACAAGATCGTGCCCGGCCTGCTGATCGGCGCGCTGAGCTTCGGCCATATTCCCGGTGCCTTCGTGCCCTCCGGCCCGATGCCAAGTGGTATCCCGAACGAAGAGAAATCCAAGGTCCGCCAGGCTTATGCCGAAGGCAAGGCCTCGCGCGCGGAACTGCTCGAGGCCGAGGCGCGTTCCTATCATTCGGCGGGCACCTGCACCTTCTACGGCACCGCGAACTCCAACCAGATGCTGATGGAGATCATGGGCCTGCACCTGCCGGGCGCCAGCTTCGTCGCACCGGAGACGCCATTGCGCGACGCGCTCACCGTGGCAACCGTGCGGCGCGTGGCGGAAATCGCCTCGACCGGCGAAGCGTACACACCGCTCGGCCATATCGTCGACGAGCGCGCCATCGTCAACGGCGTGATCGGCCTGCATGCGACCGGCGGTTCGACCAACCATCTGCTCCACCTGGTCGCGATCGCCCGTGCCGCCGGCATCGACCTGCGCTGGGACGATTTCGACGCACTGTCCTCGGCGGTGCCGCTGCTCGCCCGCGTCTACCCGAACGGCTATGCCGACGTGAATCATTTCCATGATGCCGGTGGCATGAGCTTCCTGATCGACCAGTTGCTCGATGCCGGCTTGTTGCATGCGGACGTGCATACCGTGGCTGGCTACGGCCTCGATCATTACCGCAACGTGCCCGAACTCGACGCCGAAGGCCAGCTGGTCTGGAAGCCGGTGTCGAAGGAGAGCGGCAATCGCGGCGTGCTGCGTACGACGGCTGAACCGTTCCGCGAGGATGGTGGCCTGCGCATGCTCCATGGCAATGTGGGCCGCGCGGTGATCAAGGTCTCCTCGGTGCCCGAGGACCGCATGGTGATCGAGGCGCCGGCGATCGTCTTCCACGAGCAGGACGAGATCAAGGCGGCCTTCGACCGCGGCGAGCTCAATCGCGACTTCGTCGCCGTGGTCCGCTTCCAGGGCCCGCGCGCCAACGGCATGCCGGAGCTGCACAAACTGACGCCGACGTTGAGCGTGTTGCAGGATCGCGGTCATCGCGTCGCCCTGCTCACCGACGGTCGCATGTCGGGCGCCTCCGGCCGCGTGCCGGCGGCGATCCACGTCACGCCCGAAGCCGAGGCAGGGGGCGCGATCGGCAAGATCCGCGACGGCGATATCGTCCGCCTCGACGCGATCGCCGGCACCGTGGAAGTCCACGTCCCCGCCGCCGAGTGGGCCGCGCGCGAAGTGGCTACCGCCGATCTCGGCAGCCATCACAGCGGCATGGGCCGCGAACTGTTCGCCCTTTTCCGCAACGCCGCCGGCACCGCCGATCACGGCGCGGCGGTGTTCTGATCGTCGCTACCGGAATATCCATGAGTATCGAAGCGAAACAGAAAATCGTCGAAACCACCCTGCGCCTGGCGCCGGTGGTCCCGGTTGTCATCATCGAGGACGCGGCGCATGCGGTGGCCATGGCGCGCGCGCTGGTCGCTGGCGGCATTCCCGCCATCGAAGTAACCCTGCGCACGCCCGCCGCGCTCGACGCGGTGCGTGCGATTGCCGCGGAAGTGGAAGGCGCCGTGGTTGGCGTGGGCACGGTGCTGACCGCGCGCGATCTCGAGGCCGCGTTGAAGGCCGGCGCACGCTTCGCCGTCTCGCCCGGCAGTTCGCCGCGTTTGCTTGACGCCGCTGACGATTCGGAGCTGCCGTTGCTGCCGGGTGCGGCGACTTCGAGTGAAGCGATGGCGTTGCTTGAGCGTGGCTATCGCTTCCAGAAATGTTTTCCGGCGGTGCCAGTTGGTGGCGCGAAGCTCATCGGTGCCTGGGCCAGTCCGTTGCCGCAGATTCGTTTCTGTCCGACCGGCGGTGTCAGTCTTGCCAATGCGCTTGAGTTTCTCGCGTTGCCCAATGTGATCTGCGTTGGTGGTTCGTGGCTGACGCCGTCGGACAAGCTTGTTACTGGTGATTTCGCTGGGATTGAGGCGTTGGCGCGTGAGGCTGCGGCGTTGGGTCGATAGCTGGGTCCGCGGCATTCGTGCCGGCGCCTAGGGCGCCGTGTTTTCGACCCCTAACGGGGGCCGAGTCACTTTCTCTTGAAATGGCCAAGAGAAAGTAACCAAGGCCACTCCAAATCGCGTGTCCGCTGCGCGGACCGGCCGGGTGGGCGGGGGTTTGCGCACGTACATCCATGTACGTGCGCAAACGGTCGGCATCCACGCCTCCCCCCGCTGCGCGGGCCTTAACGTCCCACCCGGCCTCACGCTCATAGGGGCCCCGTTTTAAGCAGAGGCGCTGCGCGCCACGTTTTGAATGCCCGCATGCGCAGGCATCCGCGACCCCGCGGCGTTATCGCGAAAGGACTCGCGCACAGGGTGCGCTCCCACAGGATCGCCGCGAGTCTTGTGGGAGCGCACCCTGTGCGCGAGTCCCTTGAGGCCGGGCTTACATGATTGCGGGTTTTCCTGCCTCCAAAAGACAGCGGCTCCCACAAGGTCGCCTGCTATTTACGCAGCGGTGCCGTCGACCCGCGCACGACCAGTTCGGGGCTGAAACCCTCGTTGGCGATCGGGTCGTTCGTGCCGTTGGCATCGCGTTGCAGCTCGGCGATCAGGCGTTGCGTGGCGTGGCGGCCGATGTCTTCCGTGGCCTGGCGCGCGGTGGTCAAGGCGGGCCAGGACTGTTTGGAGAACGGGCTGTCCTCGAAGCCGGCGATGGACAGTTCCCAGGGTACGTCGATGCCGCCGGAACGCGCGGCGGCGAGCACGCCGGCGGCGATTTCGTCGTTCGAGCCGAAGATGGCGGTCGGCCGCTCTTTCAGCGCCAGGAGTTTGCGTGCGCCTCGGAAGCCGTCGTCGAACGAGTAATCGCCCTCGACAACCAGTTTGCGGTCCAACGGCATGCCGTAATCGCGCAAGGCATCCTCGTAGCCCTGGTAGCGCTCGGGACTGGAACGATGCTCCTTGCCGCCCCAGAGGAAACCGATACGGTGATGACCGAGCTGGATCAGGTGCTCGGTGATCGCGTAGGCAGCGTCGCGGTCATCGACGAAGACGCAGGGGTAGCCGTCCTCGGGGTCGCGGCGCGCCGAGATGATGCGTACGAAGGGAATGTTCTGCTCGCTCAACGTACGGATCAGGTCCGGCTTCTCGGACATCGGCGGCGCCAGCACCAGCCCGGCCAGTCGTGAGCGACGGACCAGCTCGCAAAGCTGCTCGGCCAGCTGCGGCGACGATGAATCGCAAGGATGGATCTGCAGGCCGAAACCGCGCTCGCGGCACACCGAAAGCGCACCGTTCTGCATGGCGATCACGTAGTGCGCGTTGGGATTGTCATAGACCAGGCCGAGCGCCCAGGCGCGGGCACCGCGAAGGCTCCGTGCGGACGGATCGGGCTGGTAGTCGAGCGCATCGATCGCGCGCTGCACCTTGTCGCGGGTGCGCACATGAACCGAGGGTTCGTTATTGATGACTCGGGATACCGTCTTGAGCGAGACGCCCGCTCGTTCGGCAACGTCCTTGATCGTGGGGCTGCGCAAACGACGACCTCGTTCGGAAAGGTTTTGATCAGTCCGGCATCTTAGCGGATGCCGGCCCCGTTAGCGCTGGCCGGCGCGATGCCCGGCCATGCCATAGAACAGGATGTAGAGGTAACAGGGCACCATCAGCAGGACGAACACCGCCTGGAAGTCGAAATGCTGCTTCAGGTGGGCAAAAAGTTGCGGGACGACCGCGCCGCCGGCGATGCCCATGATCAGCAGCGCCGAGCCACGTTCGGTCAGCGCGCCCAGGCCCTTGATCGCCAGCGGGAAGATCGCCGGCCACATCATGGCGTTGGCGAAACCCAGCGCGGCAACGAAGGTCACCGCCACGTAGCCGGTCGTGAAATAGGTGCCGATGCTGAAAAGCACGCCTAACACCGCCGATACCGCCAGGTAGCTGTGCTGGGAGATGACCCGCGGGATCAGCACCAGCCCGGCCAGGTAACCGACCAGCATGGCGATCAGCGTGTACGAGGTGAAATGCTTGGTTGCGTCCAGCGACAGGCCGAAACCCTGGCCATAGGTGCCGATCGCATCGCCGGCCATCACTTCCACGCCGACGTAGAGGAACAGGCAGAGCACGCCCAGCCACAGGTGCGGGAAACTGAAGATGCCGCCCTTGGCATGGCCGATCTCCTGTTCGCTGTTCGCACCCGAGGGCTTGATCTCGGGTAGCGAGGACAGCACCACGCCGACCGCCAGCAGGGCGAGCAGGCCGGCCATGATCATGTAAGGCAAGTAGATCTTCGCGGCGAACGTGGCCAGCAGCGCATCGCGCAGGTCCGGCGTGGCGGCGGCTTTCACCTGCGAATCGAAGTCCGAGATATTGCTCATGACCAGGGCGCCGAACACCCACGGTGCCAGTGCCCCGGCAACCTTGTTGCAGATGCCCATGAAGGCGATGCGCCGCGCCGCGGTGTCGATCGGGCCGAGGATGCTGATGTAGGGATTGGAAGCTGTCTGCAGTACCGAAAGCCCGGCACCGATCACGAACAGGCCGGTGATCGCGCCCCAGAAGGAACGCTGGGTGACGAACTCGCCGAAGAGTGCGGCGCCCACCGCCATGATGAACAGGCCGAGCGCCATGCCCTTCTTCATCCCGGTGCGCTTGAGGATCAGCGAGGCGGGCAGGGAGAACACCAGGTAGGAGATATAGAAGGCGAAGGGAACCAGGAAGGCGTAGGAGTCCTCGACCTGGAAGGCCAGCTTGACGAAGGTGATCAGCGGGCCGTTGAGCCAGGTGACGAAGCCGAAGATGAAGAACAGCACGCCGATGATGATCATCGGCATCACGCTGGAATGCCGCGCCGGTACGGCGGCAACCGTGGTGGACATGGTGGAACTCCCCGAGTTTGAGAAACGTACCGGCCGAATGTCGTCCTGACAGCCCCCGATGTCTCTTTTTGACTTCTATGCGCAACGTTGTCAATCAGGGTTTGACCGCCATTGTCCTGGCAGGACATCCGTTGGACCACCTGTGGCGCAATGCAGCAAGAGCCTGCCCTGACAGGAAACTTCACGTTTTGACGCCATTTCAGGCGATACGCGACGACTTGCCTGTCAGGAGGACCCGCCCCTTGCTGCGCTGCGTTACCGATAGTTTTCGTCTAGGAAAAATGTCTTGTTGACAACGTTGTCATCCGTGACCAGACTCCGGCCGAAACGGGGAAATCACAAATTCTTTATGTACGGAAGTGGCTCGGGGGAGAAGGGCGTGGCTGAAGCAGCCAATCACTGGAACGCGCATGGCAAGGGCACGACGGCAGCGTCGGGTGCCTTCCTGGCTGCCGATGTCGGTGGTACGCATGCGCGTATCGGGCTGGTCAGCCGCCAGGCATCGGGCGGTACGCCGGTGTCGGTGCTGCACTACGAACGCTACGCCTGCGCCGACTGGCCGAGCCTGACTGCCGTGCTGCAGGATTTCGTCGGCCGGCTCGGCGGCGACGTGCGCATCGACCAGTGCGCGGTGGCCAGTGCCGGCTACGTCCTGGGCGACGAGATCGTCAACGAGAACCTGCCCTGGCCGGTCTCCATCCGCGATATCCGCGAAAGCCTCGGCATCCGCAACCTCGCCGTCGTCAACGACTTCGAGGCGGTCGCCTATGCGACCCAGTTCCTCAGCCCGGGCGACACCATGCCGGTGATCGAAACCCATGCCGCACCCGCCGTCGGCCCCGTGCTGGTGATGGGGCCCGGTACCGGCCTGGGTTCGGCGGTGCTGCTGCCGGGCAAACCGCACGCCACCGTGCTCGCCACCGAGGCCGGCCAGATCGCGCTGGCACCGGGCAATGAGCGCGAGATCGAGATCCTGCGACTGCTGGCACGCGAGCGCTCGCACGTGTCCTTCGAAGATGCGCTGTCCGGCCCCGGCCTGCTCAATCTCTATCGTTCGATCAATACGCTGCGCGGCACGCCGTCGACCCTGCCGCGCCCTGCCGACGTGACCCGCGAAGCACTGGCCGGCGGCGACGCTGCCGCGGTCGAGGCGCTCGAGATCTTCTGCGGCCTGCTCGGCAGTTTCGTCGGCGACCTGGTCCTTCTTTATGGCGCGCGCGGTGGCGTGTTCCTCGCCGGCGGCATCCTGCCGCAGATCCGCGATGTGCTGTTACGCAGCAGCTTCAGCGAACGGTTCTTCAACAAGGGCGTCATGCGCGCTTATCTGCAACAGGTACCCGTACGACTGATGGAGCATGGCCAGCTGGGCGTGATCGGCGCCGCCGGTCTTTACCTGGATGGACAACACGCCCAGTGACGGGCCCTGGCACAACGTTGGCGGAACACACGTTTTGAACCGGGCGCAAGCCCAACAACCACGATGCACCGGAATGCCGCACTACACATCCGTTGCTGACTTTTGCCTCTGAGGGGAGGACACCATGTCACATCGCAAGACTCTAATCGCGGCGAGCATCATCGCCGGACTTTGTATGTACGGCAGCGCCCAGGCGCAGGACACGTCGACAACGACGCAGAATGACGGCAAGACCGTCGTGACGCAGAAAGAACGGGCCGAACAGGCCAAGGCCCAGCAGCTGGAGGGCATTACCGTCACCGGTATCCGTGCCAGCCAGCAGAAATCGGTCGAGACCAAGCGCAACGCCGACGCGATCGTCGATGCGATCACCGCCGAGGACATCGGCAAGTTCCCGGACACCAACGTCGCCGAATCGCTCTCGCACATCCCGGGCGTGACCATCGACCGGCTGTTCGGCCAGGGTGACCGCGTCAGCATCAACGGCGTCGATCCCAGCCTCAACATGACCCTGTTGAATGGCCAGCCGGTCGCCAGCCTGCCGTTCCTGTACGGCGCGCAGCCGAACCGTGGCTTCGACTTCACCATGCTGCCGTCGCAGATCGTCGGTCGCCTGGAAGTCTACAAGTCGCCCGAGGCACGCCTGCCGGAAGGCAGCATCGGCGGCACGATCATCCTGCACACCCGCGAACCGCTGGACATGAAGGCCAACACGGTCTCGGCCAACGTCGGCTATGCGTACAACGACCAGGCCAGCAAGGGCAAGCCGAACGCCGGCGGCACCTATAGCTGGAAGAACACGGACAGCACCTTCGGCGTCGCCGTGTCCGGCGAGCACTTCGAAGAGCAGATCGACCGCCAGGGCACCGAGGTGTTCAGCTACAACAAGATGTCCGACTGGGCTCCCAAGAGCCCGGCCATCGCCCAGGCCATCGCCAACGGTACGGTCAGCCCGAACGACCAGGCCCCGTCGGAAATCAACTCCGCCTGGTTCCAGCAGAAGCGTGAGCGCAACAGCGCCACGGTCGGCCTGCAGTTCCGTCCGAACGATCGGGTCGACGTCAGCCTGAACACGCTGTACGTGAAGGAAAACTTCAACAACTGGAATCAGTCGCTGTATCCGATTCCGACCTTCACCCCGCAGAACATCGACAGCGTCTACAAGCAGCCGAACGGCATCGTCGCCGGCCACGTCTGCGGCAACGACTCGCCGACCTGCCCGGGCATCGCCAACTCGATCCTGGACAGCAACATCCGCGACTCCGAGGTCACCACCAAGGACATCGACCTGAAGGGCAAGTACCGCGGCGATGGCTGGGACGTCACCGGCCAGGTTGGCTGGACCAAGGCGGACAACCCGAGCTCGAACCAGACCTTCATCGAGCCGGTCTACGGCGGCGGCTATTCGTTCAACCTCGGCCAGGGCGTCAAGTTCGACAATCCGCAGGCCGCGCGCGATCCGGCCAACTGGTCCACGGCAGCGGCTGACGGCGGTTTCGCCGGCAACCTCGGCGAGATTCCGGCGCATAGCAAGGAGAAGTACGGCCAGCTCGACTTCGGCAAGGACTTCGACGGTTTCTTCAACCAGGTCCTGATCGGTGCGCGCTACAACGACCACACCGAGTCGCAGACCCAGCATGTCTTCCAGGGCGTGAACACCGGTACGCTGGCCCAGATCGGTACCGACGGCTACACCAATACCGGCGACGCCGATTTCGAACAGCATATCCAGCCCAGCAAGGGCGGCCAGGACGCGTGGGTCAACGGTAGCCCGCTGAACATCGACGATCCGGGTTCGTTCCTCAACGGCACCTATTCGGTCAACCAGAAGACCTGGGCCGGCTACCTGCAGGGCAACTACGCGACCGCCGAGGTCCGCGGCAACATCGGCGTGCGCTACGTGCACTCCAAGACGGCCGGCTCCGGTTACTCGTATGCCGGCGTGCCGGACGTGAACACCGCCGTGTGGCGGACCTCCACCGGTACCCAGGGCAACTGGCTGCCGGCGTTCAACATCGCCTGGGACGTTACCTCGGATATCACCCTGCGCGCCGCCGCGTCCAAGGTGATCTCGTGGCCGGCATACAACATGCTGGTCGGTAACCTGTTCCTCAACGACACCGTGCTTACCGGCACCGGCGGCAACCCGGCGCTCAAGCCGTACAAGGCCACCAACTTCGACGGTTCGGCCGAGTATTACTTCAGCAACGACAGCGTCGCCGCGATCGCGGTCTTCTACAAGAAGATCGACAACTACATCCTGTCGCTGGCCAACCCGGAAACGCAGTTCAACAGCACCACCGGTGTCTTCGATACGTACAGCATCACCCGGCCGACCAATGCCGGCGCGGGCAAGATCAAGGGCTTCAACCTGAGCCTGCAGCAGGCCATCGGCGACACCGGCTTCGGTTTCGCGGCCAACTACACCTATTCGGACGGCACGTCCGACCAGGGCAGCCCGCTGCCGTTCAACTCGAAGAACTCGTACAACCTGAGCCCGTACTACGACAAGGGTCCGCTGACCGCCCGCCTCACGTACAACCGCCGCAGCAAGTACTTCGCGGGCGGCTACGTGGCTGGCGCGCCGCCGGCCTATGTCGACAACTTCGCCACCCTGGACGCCTCGGTGGGCTGGAAGTTCACGCCGAACTTCTCGCTGAACATCGATGCGCTGAACCTGACCAACGAGACCTACTTCCAGTACTACACGAGCAAGGAATTCGTTGCCGCCAAGTACCAGAACGGTCGCCGTTACATGGCCAGCGTGCGCTTCACGTACTGATCCAGCTTTCACATTCCGGGCCATGGACGGCCCACCGCGTTCTTCCCTACGGGCCCGACGACTCTCCTTTTCGGGCCCGCTTTTTTTGTGGAGCGGGTAATCTTGCGATTGCCTTGCCCACATGGAGTCCCGCCGCATGAGCCGTCGAATCACGCCTGTCCTGTTCGCCACGCTTGCCGCCGCCCTGCTCGGCGCCTGCGCCACGCAGCCGCACAAGGCGGTCGCTGCGAACGAGGTTGCGCAGGCCGCGCCCTTGCCGCTGATGCCGCTGCCGGCCCATATCGAACGACACGCGGGAACGTTCGCCTTCGGCGCCGGCACGCGGATCGTCGTGCCGACCGGTGACGAGACGTCCCGGCACATTGCCACGCAACTGGCGGACTGGGTCCGTGGGAGTCGGGGCATCGACCTGGCGATCGCGTCGGAACCCGTCGCACGGAATGCCATCGTTTTTGCGATCGATCCTTCGGTGGCCGGTAGCGAAGCCTATGTGCTCGATATCGACGCCGATCATGTGCGCATCGCTGCCAGCGATCCGCATGGCTTGTTCCACGGAGCCGTCACGCTGTGGCAGCTGCTCGCCTCCGATGCACACAAAGGCCTGCCGGCGGTACATATCGAAGACGCGCCACGCTTCGCCTGGCGCGGCCTGATGCTCGACTCGGCACGACATTTCCAGTCGGTCGACGAGATCAAGCAGCTGATCGACCAGATGGCCCTGGCCAAGCTCAATACGCTGCACTGGCACCTCACCGACGACCAGGGCTGGCGCCTGGAGATCAAGCGCTATCCGAAGCTCACGAGCATCGGTGGCTGCCGCAAGGCGGTCGGGCCGGACGCCGCGCTGACCGGTGGTGCGAACAAGCCGTACTGCGGCTTCTATACCCAGGACGAGGCGCGCGACGTGGTTCGCTATGCCGCCGAGCGTTTCATCACCGTGGTGCCGGAAATTGAAACACCAGGGCACGCGCAGGCCGCCATCGCGTCCTACCCCGAGTTTGGCGTGACCGGTACGCGACCGCCGGTGTCCACCGACTGGGGCGTCAATACCTGGCTGTACAACGTCGACGACAAGACCTTTGTTTTCCTGGAAAACGTGCTCGATGAAGTGATGCAGGTGTTCCCGTCGACCTATATCCACGTCGGCGGCGACGAGGCGGCCAAGGACCAGTGGCAGGCCTCGAAGGCCGTGCAGGCGAAGATGCACAAGCTCGGTCTGGAGGATGACGAGAAACTGCAGGGCTGGTTCATCGCCCGGCTCGGCGACTACCTCCAGCAGCACGGTCGCCGCCTGATCGGCTGGGACGAGATCCTCGACGGCAAGGTCCCGGCGTCGGCGACGGTGATGTCCTGGCGCGGCACCAAGGGCGCGGTTGCCGCGGCCAACCAGGGTCACGACGTCGTGCTCGCCGCGTCGCCGACCTTATATATGGATTACCTGCAGAGCGACGCGCACGACGAGCAGCCCGGCCGCCCGCAGGTGCAGGGCCTGAAGACCGTCTACGACTTCGATCCGGTGCCCGACGCGATCGAGCCGGACAAGGCGAAGCATGTGCTTGGCGCGCAGATCACCGTCTTCAGTGAATACCTGTCGACGCCGCAGCGTCTGCAGCATGCGATTTTTCCGCGCATGGCCGCGCTGTCCGAACGAACCTGGTCGGCCAAGCCCGACTGGAACGGGTTCCTGGCGCGCTTGCCCGCGCAAATGGCGCGTTACCGCGCGGCGGGTATCGACGCGGCCGACAGTGCCTTCGCGGTGCGGATCGATGCCGTGCCGGCGGCGGCCGGCACGGCCAGGCTCACGCTCGGCAACCAGGCGGGCTACGGCGAGATTCACTACACGATCGATGGCAGCGAGCCTGGAACATCGTCACCGCGCTACACACAGCCGGTCGATATCGCCCTGCCGGCGAAGCTGCGTGCCAACGCCTTCGTCGATGGCGTTGCACTGGCTGCGGCGCGCGCCCGTGACGTCGACGCGCTGGCCCTCAACCGACGCAACAGCGACCAGCTGGACACCTGCGCCGACAAGCTCGTCCTGCGTCTGGAAGCGCCGCTGCCCCTCGATGGGCCGCGACCGGTCTACAAAGTCGACATCATGAATACCTGCTGGAGGTGGAAGCAGGCCTCGCTAGATGGCATCAGCCACATCGATATCGACGTCAATCGCCTGCCCTACAACTACCAGTTGTGGAAGGACGCCGCCGGCGTGGTCGGCAGGCCGAAGGCGAGCAAGGCGGGCGAGGTCGAGGTCAGGCTCGATTCCTGCGAGGGCAAGCGCATCGCCACCTTGCCCCTCGCACCGGCGAAGAACGGCGCGGCAACTTTGAGCGCGAAGCTGCCCAGCCAGACCGGTGGCCATGACCTTTGCCTGCTGGTCACCGGCAAGCCCGGCCCGTTCCTGTGGGTGATCGGCGACGTGCAACTGCGCTGACGTCTATTTCGGCGCTGGTCCGAAGTAGACCGAGAGCCCGAGCCCGGCCTGCCAGACCGGGCCTCGTGCGCCGACCCGGTGCAGGACCGAGGCGTCGGCCTGCACGTGCTCGCCGATGATCAGCGCCAGGCCACCGCCGGCGAGGCCTTCATTGCCCTCGTCGGCGTCGTGGATCAGGTCGGTCTCGAGGTAAGCCATCCAGTGGTTGGCGAACTTGAAGTCGAAGGTCGGCGCCAGCGTCCAGGTGTTCCTGCCCTGTAGCCGGTCGACGTTGGCATACAGCGTCGTGGCGTAAGACTCGCTGGCGGTCCACTGGCCGGTCGCACCGAGGCTGTATTCCTTCGCGCCGTTGCTGAAGGCGTCGTTGCCATTGGCGAAGGTGACCTGGCCAAGCGCGGCCCATGAGAAGGCGCCGTCCGACGAAGGCGACAGCTTCAGTCCTGCGCTGCTATCGCCATGCCCGGTGACGTGCCCGCGCAGGCCGTTGCCGCGCTCGTTCAGGCGATTCCATAAGGAACCGCCAAGCTGCAGTTCCGCAGGGCCGCCGAGTCCGATACGGATCAGGCTGTCGGCCGTGTACTGGTCATCGGTGAGCCCGCTCTGGCGCTCGCGGGTGAACGTCGGCAGGCCCTGCTCCAGAGCGAAGCCGCCGGCGGGCAGCACGTTGGTGGCGAAGCCGGCACCGGGACGATCGAAGTCGGGCGGGTCGGCGAGGGCCGCGGTGGCTGTCGTCAGCAGGGCGAGGGCAATGAGGGTTTGTCGGCGCATCGCGACATTTTGCATGGCATCGAGGTGATTGGCGCGCATTTCTCGCGATGAGGACGTTCTTTCGCAATCGCGTCGGCGCCTGCGGAGGCGCTGCGCGCATGGTTTGGGATGCCCGCTGCCGCGGGCATGAGGCCGTGTGGCATCTGGCCTCAAAGGACTCGCGAACGGGGTTCGCTCCCACAGTGAAGTCCAGTGCGCCTCGTCTACAGCGTCGAGATATACGCGGCGACCGCCTGGATATCCGCGTCGCTGAGGTTCTGCGCGACCCCATGCATCACGCGCGCATTGCTGTTGCCGGCGCGCGCGCCTGACTTGAAGTCGGTCAGTTGCTTGGTGACATACAG
>DASYLE010000166.1:0-123065 GCA_036009745.1 Luteibacter sp.
GATCCGGTGCTGAAGACGGCGATTTCGGACCTCGAAGTGGTCAGCGAAGAGGAAGACGGTTTCCTGTGGTCGATCCGTTATCCGCTGTCCGATGGTTCCGGTGAGCTGACCATCGCCACCACGCGCCCGGAAACGATGCTCGGCGACGTCGCCGTGGCCGTGCACCCCGACGACGAACGCTATACCGCGCTGATCGGCAAGACGCTGCGCCTGCCCTTGTCCGACCGGGATATCCCGATCATCGCCGACGACTATGTCGAGAAGGACTTCGGCACCGGCTGCGTCAAGATCACCCCGGCGCATGACTTCAACGATTACGCCATCGGCCTGCGTCACCATCTGCCGATGATCAATATCCTCACCGACGACGCGGCGATCAACGACAACGCGCCGGCGAAGTATCGCGGCATGGATCGTTACGTCGCCCGCAAGGCGATCCTCGCCGATCTCGAGGAGCTCGGCCTGCTGGTCGAGGCGAAGAAGCACAAGCTGCAGGTGCCGCGCGGCGACCGCACCGGCCAGGTGATCGAGCCGTACCTGACCTGGCAGTGGTTCGTGAAAATGGACACGCTGGCCGCGCGCGGTCTTGAACTGGTCGAGCAGGGCAACGTCCGCTTCGTCCCGGAAAACTGGATCAACACCTATCGCCACTGGCTCGGCAACATCCAGGACTGGTGCATCAGCCGGCAGTTGACCTGGGGCCATCGCATCCCTGCCTGGTACGCCGATAACGGCGAAGTCTTCGTTGCCCGCAACGAGGACGAGGCGCGGGAGCTTGCCGCGGCGAAGGGCTATTCGGGCGCGCTGAAGCGCGACGACGATGTGCTCGAGACCTGGTTCAGCTCCTCGCTGTGGAGCCATTCCACGCTGGGCTGGCCCAATCCCGACGCGCAGAAGGAATTCGGCTTCGACCGTTACCTGCCTTCCAATGTGCTGGTCACCGGTTTCGACATCATCTTCTTCTGGGTCGCCCGGATGATCATGATGACCGACCACTTCACTGGCGAAGTGCCGTTCAGGGACGTCTATATCACTGGCCTGGTCCGCGACAAGGACGGCCAGAAGATGTCCAAGTCCAAGGGCAACGTGCTCGATCCGCTGGACCTGATCGACGGCATCAGCCTGGACGCCCTGGTCGACAAGCGTACCCGCGGCCTGATGCAGCCGAAGATGGCCGAAAAGATCGAGAAGGCGACGCGCAAGGAGTTCGCCGAGGGCATCCCGGCCTTCGGCGCCGACGCGCTGCGTTTCACCTTCGCCGCGCTGGCCACCCATGGTCGCGATATCAAGTTCGACCTGGAACGCGCCGGTGGCTACAAGGCCTTCGTCAACAAGCTGTGGAATGCATCGCGCTTCGTGTTGATGAATGTCGAGGAAGGCGAGATCGCCACCGGTGGCGCACCGGCGACCGAGGCCGAGCGCTGGATCCTGACCCGCCTGGGCCATACCCTGGCCGAAGTGAAAACCGGACTTGCCGGCTATCGCTTCGACCTGGTTGCGCAAGCGCTCTACGAATTCACCTGGAACGACTTCTGCGACTGGTTCCTCGAGCTGTCCAAGCCGGCATTGACCGGTGGCGACGCGGCGGCGGCGGCGTCCACGCGACGCACCCTGCTGACCGTGCTCGAAGCCCTGCTCCGCGCCTTGCATCCGATCATTCCCTTCGTCACCGAGGAAATCTGGCAGAACGTCGCGCCACGGCTCGGCATCGACGCGCCGACGATCATGCTGCGCCCGTATCCGGAAGCGGCCGACATCGAAGGCGATGCCACCGCTGAAGCGGAGATCGAGTGGGTCAAGAGCGTGCTGACCGGGGTGCGCCGGATCCGTTCGGAAATGAATATCGCGCCGGGCAAGACGATTCCCCTGCTGTTCGCCGACGGCAACGACGGCGATCGCGCACGCGCGGCCAAATTCGCCGCGCAGATTGCCTTCCTCGGCCGCGTCGAAGCGCCGCAGTGGATCGATGGCGGCGATGAGCCGGCAGCCGCGGTCGCCGTGGTCGGCGGGCTGCGCGTGTTGATTCCGCTCGCCGGCCTGATCGACCTCGGTGCGGAGAAAACGCGACTGGCCAAGGAAATCGCCCGCGTCGAAGGCGAGATCAAGAAGTGCGAAGGCAAGCTCGGCAACGCCAATTTCGTGGCCAACGCGCCGGAAGAAGTCGTCGCGCAGGAGCGCCAGCGTATTGCCGACTGGAACGTGCAGCTGGGCGCCATGCGCGAACAGGCGCAGAAGCTGGGCTAGCCGCAACGGACCTTGTGGGAGCGAACCCTGTTCGCGAGTCCTTTGGGGCCGTGACTATCCCGGTTGCTGGCTCTGGAGAGTCATAGCCTCAAAGGACTCGCGCACAGGGTGCTCCCACAATGCTCCGGCGGTCAGCGGGGCGCGCGCAGTTCCAGCGACATCACGATCGCGTCCTCACGGCCATCGCGGGCCGGGTAGTACTTCGGCCGGCGACCGATCTCGGCGAAGCCCAGCGATTCGTACAGGACCTTGGCTGTCGGGTTGGTGGGGCGCACTTCAAGGAACACCCGTTCGGTCCCATACCAGCGGGCCAGGTCGAGCAGGCGACGCATCATCCGCCGCCCGTAGCCGAGACCGCGATGCCGCGGATCGATGCAGATATTGAGCACATGCGCTTCGCCCGCGGCGACCGAGAGAATGCCGTAGCCCGCTATCTCGCCGTCATGGGCCAGTACCCAGCAGTTATGCCCGGCCTGCAGGCAGTCGCGAAAGATACCGATGGTCCATGGGAAATCGTATGACGCCTGCTCGATCGCAACCACGCGATCGAGGTCCTCGCGGCGCATCGCGCGCAGTTCCGTCGACGGTTGGGCAACGGCGGCCATGGGCTTGCCTCAGGCCGTCGAGGCGAGCATGGCGCGCCGCAGGGTCCTGAGCGCATTCCACAAACGGCGTTTCGCCGCGGCTTCGGCCAGCACCCGCGAGGGTTCGTCGACCAGCACGATATGCGCGCTCGCCAGGACCGACGCGGACAGCTCACGACCGAGGGCGCGTGCCTGCTCTTCGCCGAAGACAAGGTAAATGCCGGCCGGCGGCACCCCGCCGATGTTCCCGTCGCGAACTTCCAGCCGTGCCGCGCGCGCGAAAGCCGCGCCGAAGCCGTGCAGCGCGCGTCCGACCAGGTCCAGCTCGCGCCCGGTGCAACCGGCCGGCACGATCACCACGCAGGTCGCGGCATCGACCGCCGCGGTAAACGCCACGGCGGCCGGCTCGTTCGCCGCCGAGGCCGGCGCACGCAGGCGCCAGGGCGTCACGCCCATGACCCGGAGCAGGCGTTCGCGGCGACCGGTGCTGGCAAGGGCAACGGCCATCGGTCAGTCCTGGGGCACGGTGGAACGCCGCGCGCGGCGGCGATGGGTGGCACGCCCGATCAGGGTGAGCACCGGCCCGGAAATGACATAGATCACCGCCACCGCGAACAGTACGCCGGCCGGCTCGATGACCAGGGCGACCACGATCAGCAAGGCGACGATCAGCCAGATAAAGGGCACCTTGTCGCCCTTCGGCCAGGCCTTGAAGCTGAAATAGCGGATCCGGCTGACCATCAGCAGGCCGGCCACCACGATCAGCGGCAAGGCGAAGAAACAGACCGTGGGCCCGCGGATATCGAGCTTTTCCATCGTCCACAGGAAGGACATGCACAGCCCCGCCGCGGCGGGACTGGCCAGCCCCTGGAAATAGCGCTTGTCGGCGACGCCAACCTGGGTATTGAAGCGTGCCAGTCGCAGTGCGGCGCAGGCGGCGTAAATGAATGCCGCCGCCCAGCCGATCTTGGCCCAGGCCGGCCCGTACTCGCCCAGCGAAGACAGCGACCATGTATAGAAAACCAGGGCCGGGGCCAGGCCGAAGCTGACCAGGTCCGACAGCGAGTCGTACTGCACGCCGAATTCGCTCTGGGTATTGGTCATGCGGGCCACCCGCCCGTCCATGCCGTCGAGCAGGGCCGCGATGAAAACGGCGATGGCCGCGTCCGCGTAATACCCGCCGATACTGGCCACGATGGCATAAAAGCCGGCGAACATCGCCCCGGTGGTGAACAGGTTCGGAAGCAGGTAAATGCCGCGGTGACGGGGCGGTCGGGCGGGCGTGGGATCGCTCATGGGCCATTCCGTGACGTGGAGCATGCAGTGTAAACCAAGTCGCGCTTGTGCCTGTTCCCGGCGGGTGTTAACTAATGCACGGACTTTTCCGCCAATGGACCCGAGCCCATGCGCCGCCTCCTGATCACCGCCCTCCTGCTCGCGATCGCGCCGATCGCCGCCGCCCAGGTCTACAAATGGACCGACGCCCAGGGCGTGGTGCATTACACCGACGCCGCGCCGCCGACCGGCGTGGCCTACAAGAACGTGAAAACCAACGGCACGGTCGAGGCCCCGGCTCCAGCCGCGCCGCCGAAGCCGGCGCTGGCCGCGGCCAAGCCGGCCGCGCCGGGCTCGGTGCAGGACACGCCGGAGAACCGCAGCAAGCTGTGCACCCAGCTCCAGGCCAATATGGACCTGCTCGGCAAGGACGCGCCGCTGACCGTGGACGACGCCGGCGGCAACCGGGTCGCGGTCGATGCCGACCGCCGCCGCCAGGAACTGGGCGGCGCCCAGGCCCAGTACAAACAGTACTGCGCCAAATAGCACACGCCAGAGGCCCCCGGGTCCCGGCGTATAATCATCGTTTTTTACGCCGGATCGCCCCATGCGCCTCAGCCAGTTCCACCTTGCCACCGTCAAGGAAATTCCCGCCGACGCGGAAATCGCCAGCCACAAGCTGATGCTGCGCGCCGGCATGATCCGCCGGCTGGCCTCGGGCCTGTACACCTGGTCGCCGCTCGGCCTGCGGGTGCTGCGCAAGGTCGAGGCCGTGGTCCGCGAGGAAATGCAGCGCGCCGGCGCGATCGAGGTGCTGATGCCCTCGATACAGCCGCGTGAACTGTGGGAAGAGAGCGGACGCTGGGAAAAATTCGGCGACCAGTTGCTGAAGATCAAGGACCGCAAGGACCAGGACTTCTGCTACGGGCCGACGCATGAGGAAGTCATCACCGACTTCGCGCGCAACGAGCTGAAAAGCTACAAACAGCTGCCGCTCAACTTCTTCCAGATCCAGACCAAGTTCCGCGACGAGATCCGTCCGCGCTTCGGCGTGATGCGCGCGCGCGAGTTCCTGATGAAGGACGCCTACTCCTTCCACCTGACACCCGAGTCGCTCGATGAAACCTACCGGGTGATGTACGACGCCTATTCGCGCATCTTCACCCGCCTTGGCCTGGCCTTCCGCGCGGTCGACGCCGACACGGGCGCGATTGGCGGCAGCGCCAGCCACGAATTCCAGGTGCTTGCCGATTCGGGCGAGGACGCCATCGCCTTCTCCGATACCTCGCAGTACGCGGCGAATATCGAGCTTGCCGAAGCCCTGGCGCCCGGCATCGACCAGCGCCCTGCCCCGTCGGCGCCCCTGGTCCGGGTCGACACGCCCACGCAGAAATCCATCGACGACGTCGCCGCGTTCCTGAAGGTATCGCCGCAGCAGTGCGTGAAAACCATCCTGATCCGTGGTCGCGACGGCCTGGTCGCGCTATGCCTTCGCGGCGACCATGAAATCAACGAGGTCAAGGCCAGCCACCTGCCTGAATTGCCGGACGCCTCCGAATTGGCCAGTGAGGCGGAAATCCTTGCCGCCATCGGAGCCCGCCCCGGTTTTATCGGCCCGGTGGGCCTGCCCGATTCGATCCCCGTCATCGTCGATCGCAGCGCCGCGTTACTTGCCGATTTCGTTTGCGGCGGCAACCAGGACGGTACGCACTACACCGGCGCCAACTGGACCCGCGACGCGCGGATCAATCGCATCGCCGACCTGCGCAAGGTCGTCGAGGGCGACCCCTCGCCCGATGGCCACGGTCACCTCCGGCTGGCCCGCGGCATCGAGGTGGGACATATTTTCCAGCTCGGCCAGAAATACGCCGAAGCGATGAAGGCCCATGTGCTGGACGACCAGGGCAAGATCCGGATCATGTACATGGGCTGCTACGGCGTCGGCGTCAGCCGCATCGTCGCCGCCGCCATCGAACAGCGTCATGACGCAGCCGGCATGATCTGGAGCGACGCCATGGCGCCGTGGCGCGTAGCCGTCTGCGTGATCAATCCAAAGCAGTCCGCGGAAGTCAGCGAAGCGGCCGAATCGCTTTACCAGGAACTGTCCCAGCTCGGTATCGACACGGTATTGGACGATCGCGGCCTGCGCCCCGGTCCGATGTTCGCCGACATGGAATTGCTCGGCATTCCGCACCGCGTCGTGGTCAGTGAACGCGGATTGGCCGCCGGCACGCTGGAATACCGTGCGCGGACGGACGCCGAAGCCCGCGCCATTACCCGGGAAGACCTCGTTTCGCTACTGCAATAAGGCCCTCATGACATCGGCGATATTATGTCGGTTAATCAGGATAAGCGACGGGAATACCCGTCGCTGATTAGCTTCTTTTGCATTAAACGGATTAATGCGCGAGAATCCGGAAGCAATCCGTATTGGCTGATAAAAAAAGCCCGACGCGGTTCGTTCAACGCCACCAACGGGAGTTAAAACCATGGCCGTCGACCTGAAGAGCCTCAACCACAGCCAGCTGAACGACCTTATCAGCAAGGCTCAACTGCGCCAGAATGAGCTGCATAAAGAGCAGGTTTCGAAGCTCCGCGAGAAGATCCACGCGCTGATCAAGGCCGAGGGATATACCTTCGACGATATCTTCGGAACCCGCGCAAAAGTCCCCGCCACCCGCCGCGCTGGCGGCACGGTCGCACCGAAATACCGTAACCCGGCCAATGCCGAGCAGACCTGGTCCGGCCGCGGCAAGCGCCCGCGCTGGTTCAATGATGCATTGGCAGCCGGCAAGAAAGAAAAAGACCTGCTGGTCTGATCGCTCCGACGAGCCGAGCAAAAAAGCCGACCCCGGGTCGGCTTTTTTTTGTTTCCTGCCGTCCACAACTAGAGACGGCCAAAGCCTCCCCGCGTCGTTAACGCCCGTCGAGCGGACGGAAGAGCTCGGTGTTCAGGCTGAACTTCGTATCCCCCGGTGCGAGTTCACGAACGAACTGCGGGCCCGGGAACAGACCCGCACGGTCGATATAGCCAAGATAACCCTTGGCGCCCTTGATGACCTGGGATAGCCGGCCACCTTCCTCGTGCGTCCATTGCTTGAATCCATCGGGATGGTCACAGCTGTACCAGGCCGTGTTTTCCACTGCCGGGAAAGGATGCTGCAAAAGTGTGGTCAGACAATGCCCCGACGGGGCCGTGATGTTTCCGGTCTCGCCGATGCCCGGAATAATCACGGTACTGAGATCGCGCAGAGTGAGCACCTCCTCCAGGTCATTCCACACGAAACGGTCATCCGGATCGGCACTCGCCGGATGGGGGATCAGGTGCGCCGCTGCCGGGAAGGGCCCGTATGGCTTCTCTGTTGCATACAACCTGCCTTCCTTGCCCGCGCGCGAATCCACGATAACGAACGGCCCCCTGAGGGTGGCGGCGAACGTCGCGGCGGATGCGCCGAGAAACACTATTGCGACCAGGGCGCGCGCCAGACCGTGCTTCTTCATCTTCATAAGTCAAACTCCTTTCCAGTCGCTGGTGACCGCGGCTCTCCCTATGCGGTGAATTCCACGGCCTCTCTCGATGTCCAGGTGAGGGCGACCGAAGTCGCCCTCACGCCCGCCGGCTTACAGCGGTTGGAAAAGATTGGTGACCAGGCTGAATTTCACATCGTCCGGCGAGAATTCGCGGACGAACTGCGGGCCGGGGAACAAACCGGCGGTGTAGTCATAACCCAGGTAACCTTTGACGCCCTTGATCAGCTGGGATATCCGCCCACCTGGTTCGTGCGTCCACTGCTTGAATCCGTCGGGGTGGTCACACCTGAACCAGCCCGTGTTTTCCACTACCGGGAAGGGACGCACCAGAACCGTGGCAAGACAGTTCCCCGACTCATTCATGATAGTCCCCGTCTCGCCGACGCCCGGGATGAACAAGGTTTCGAGATCGCGCCGGTTGAGTACGTCCAGAACGGTATTCCACGTGAAGCGATTAGCCGGATCGGTGTTCGCAGGATTGGCGATCAGGTATACCGGCGCCGGAAACAGTTCGTAGGACTTCTGTGTCGCGTACAACTTGCCTTCGTTGCCCGGGCGGGAATCCAGGATAACGAAGGGTCCCGTGAGGGTCGCTGCAAATGTCGCGGCGGACGCGCCGAGAAACGCTATCGCGACCAGGGCACGCGCCAGACCGTGCTTATTCGTCTTCATGAGTCAAACTCCTTTTCAGTCGATGCCGATGACCGCCGCTCACCATGTGCGGCGATTCCCACGGTCCGGCTTACCGCCCCATGACCGTGGCGATGAACATACGCGGCGCTTTTGCCGGCCGGTATCAGCCTCCGCCGTCAGCCTGAATGGCACGATATGAACGCCCCGTACATTTGCCGGGCAGGAATGCAAATAAAATCATGGCATTACCCGATCATGGCGCGAACGCCGAACGAAAACGGGAAGCAAGGCGACGCGCAATGATCCAGGCTGCTTTCCCTTGCGCAAGCAAAATCCTTTCGGAGCGACAAACCGCGCCCGGTCTGATCCACGCAAGAAAAGTCTCGAAGGCCTCCGAAAAGGTTCATACGCCAATCAAGGCCAGACGATACCCTCGACACGCGCACCAAGACCCACCATCCGTAGCGCAGGCGGCACGCTTCCGCTGACATATTTTCATTCGGCCCATGCCGGGCAGATATGTAAAGAAAAAGCCGACCCTGGGTCGGCTTTTTCTTTACATGAGAAGAGGGCAACTCAAGCCGCCCCACTTTTGCCGCCTATAGCGGCAGGAATAGACTCGTCATCAGGTTGAATTTCGTATCGCCCTCCGAGAATTCGCGGACGAAATGCGGCCCATCGAACAGGCCGGCTTTGTTGTCATAGCCCAGATAACCCTTGACGCCATTAATGACCTGGGAGATCCGCCCGCCTTCCTCGTGCGTCCATACCTGGTACAACTCGTTAGTGTCACACCGGAACCAACCAGTATTTTCCACCACCGGGTTGGGACGCACCAGGACCGTGGCAAGGCAGTTCCCGGACAGATTCTTGATGCTTCCCGTCTCGCCGACGCCCGGGATGAACAAAGTCTCAAGGTCGCGCAGGTTAAGCACATTCCTGATGCTATCCCATGCAAAACGGTCACCCGTATTTTCCGGATTGGCAATCAGGCGTACCGGTAAAGGGAACAATTGGTAAGACTTCTCCGTCGCATACAACTTGCCTTCGTTGCCTGGACGCGCATCCATGATAACGAATGGCCCCCTGAGGGTCGCGGCGAACGTCGTGGCGGACGCACCAAGGAACGCTATCGCGAACAGGGCGCGCGCCAGACCGTGCTGCTTCATCTTCATGTCAAACTCCTTTCCAATCGATGCCGATGATCGCCGCTCACCATGTGCGGCGACTTCCACGGTCCGGCTTACCGCCCCATGACCGTGGCGATGACCATACGCGGCGCTTCGGTCGGTCGGTATCAGCCTTCGCTGTCAGCCCGAATGGCACGGTTTCGGCGCTCCGAGCACTCGCCTGACCGGAACGCAAATCAAATCATGGCATTACGTACTCGCTGTCGAGAACGTCGCACGAAAACGGGAAGCAGGGCGACGCGCGATGACCCAGGCTGCTTGCCTTTGTGCAAGCAAAATCCTTTCGGCGCGATTAACCGGTATCCGGACGAACGTCGATCGCCGTGGGGCTCTGGCCGTGCGGTGACTACAAGGAGCGACGTGGCGATACCAACAGGTCGCCGAACAGCAGACCCGCGACCAGCGACACCAGCAAGGTCAGAAGCAGGATTCCGGTGTCCATGCCGAGCACCGCGTCGCGATCGAGCAGGTACGACACACTACGGAAGCTCACGCTGCCCGGGACCAGCAGGATGATGCCGGGCTCGCGGACGACGGCGCCGGGCTGGTGGGCAAAACGCGCGTAGACATTGCTCAACGCGCCCAGCAACAGCCCACCGAGGAAGACGCCGAACGGCGCGCCGGGAATGGAACCGGAAACCTGGCCACCCCAACGCGTGGCCAGGTAACCCAGCACCACCGAGCCCATCACCACCAGCCAGTCGCGCCGCGCCGCGCGGAACAGGATGGCGAAAGCGAATGCGCCGACGAGCAGGGCTGGCCAGTCCATCCAGGTGGGCAAGGGCGGCAGCGCGTAGTCGTGCGCCTCGATACCGAAGGCGGCACAGAGCTGGGTTGCCGCGACCGTACCGAAGGTGAGCTTGAGCAGGGTCGCTACCGCGCCGCCCATGCGGGCGACGCCGGAAACCAGGTGCTGGCTGGAGATCTCGCGTACCGCGGTGGTCAGCGCCATGCCGGGCAGGAGCACGATCAGGCTGCCAAGGATCACCGACTTCAGCGCCAGCGGCACGATGAACGCGCTGACCAGGGTTGCGATCACCGTGGCAACCAGTGCGCTGATCGCTTCGCTGGCGACGGCGAGGCGCGGCCGGCTGCCTGAGGCGACGGTGATGCAGCCGATGATCACGCCGATCACCCCGGCGGTGACCAGATCGACCCAGGAGCTATGCAGCAGCAAGGCCACCACGGTCGCCGCGGCCAGGCCATAACTGGCGATGACCCCGGCCTGGGCCCGACGTGTGTCCGGAGCGCCCAGGGCGCGCAACAGGCGAAAGCCTTCGCGCAAGCCCATCTTGCCTTCGATCACGCTGTCGGCGATGCGGTCCGCCTCGCACAGGCGACCCAGGTTGACGTCGCCCGGTGGCAGACGCATCACCTGGGTGACCTGGGCGACGCCATCGTCGCCCTGCGCCTGGTCGGCGAAGGAGACGATGATCGCGGTGGGACTGGACCAGACCTCGGCGACCAGGCCGAGGCGCTGCGCGGCGCTGGACATCGCCCCTTCCAGGCGCGGCGCGGTGGTGCCGTACTGGTGCAGGCGGCGCGCCAGCTCGACCAGGAAGGCGATGCGTGTATTGATCGCGGTGGTCGCGAACTGACCGCTGACCGGCGCCACGCTGACGTCGCCCGAACTCACCCGGCAGGTCGCACCGCCAGGGTCGTTCCTTCGACACCCAGCACTTCTACCATGCTGCCGACCGGCAGCTCCGGTCCGCTGACCAGCCACATGCCGTCACCGACACGGGCCTTGCCGCGTCCATTGACGATCGGCTCGATCAGCTCGAAACGCTGGCCGATCAGCTGCTCGCCGCGACGGTTGAGCCGCTCGTTGCCCGGCGGGATGCGGTCGAAGCGCGGACGGAGGAATTTCCAGTAGGCAAAGCAGGCCACGAAGGCGAGCACCGCGAACACGATGGCCTGGGCCAGCGCGCCCATGTCCGGCACGGCGAACAGCAGCACACCCATCGCCGCAGCGGCGATGCCGATCCACAACATGAAATAACCGGGCAGTACCACTTCGCCCGCGATCAGCACGAGGGCGACGATCCACCAGAGGTAATGCAGGGCGATGGGCGTGGGCATGTCAGGCACTCAGCGCGTCGACGGCGGCGGGTTGTTGTTGCGATTGGCCGGCGGCGGCACGACCTGGTTGGCCTTATGCTGCTGCGAGGCCATCGAGTCGCGCGCCAGTTCGGCGATGCCGGCCAGCGAGCCGAGGATGCCGGTGGTTTCCATCGGCAACAGCAGCATCTTCTGGTTGGGCGACTTGGCCATTTCCTTCAACGCGTCGACATAGTTGTTGGCGACGAAGTAGTTGAGCGCATTGACATCGCCGTTGGCAATGGCGTTGGAGACCATGGTGGTCGCCTTGGCTTCGGCCTCGGCCAGGCGCTCGCGTGCCTCGGCTTCACGGAAGGCGGCTTCCTTCTTGCCTTCGGCTTCGAGGATCGCCGACTGCTTCTCGCCTTCGGCCTTGAGGATGGCTGCCTGGCGGTAGCCCTCGGCATCAAGGATATTGGCGCGCTTCTCGCGCTCGGCCTTCATCTGCCGGGCCATCGCATCGACCAGGTCGCGCGGCGGTGAAATGTCCTTGATTTCGATACGGTTGACCTTGACGCCCCAGGGATGGGTCGCCTCGTCAACGACGTTGAGCAGCTTGGCGTTGATCAGGTCGCGCTGGCTCAGGCTCTCGTCCAGGTCCATGGAACCGAGCACGGTGCGGATATTGGTCATGATCAGGGCCAGCGCGGCACCCTGCAGGTTGGCGACCTCGTAGGCGGCCTTGGCCGCGTCGAGGATCTGGTAGAACACCACGCCGTCGACGCGGACCACCGCGTTGTCCTTGGTGATGACATCCTGCGAGGGCACCTCGAGCACCTGCTCCATCATGTTCATCTTGCGACCGACGTTGTAGACGAAGGGCAAGAGGAAATGCAGGCCCGGCGAGAGCGTGCGCGTGTATTTGCCGAAGGTCTCGACCGTCCACTCATACCCCTGAGGCACGATGCGGACCAGCTTGAACAACACGATGATCGCGACGAGGACGACGACCAGGGCAACGATGCTTCCCATACTTGAACTCCTTTCCGATGGATAGCCAGTATAGGCTAACCCCGTTACCGGAACGGTAGCGGCCGCAGGAGCGCCTGCAAGTTACAGAGGAAGCAGCAGGCTCACCCGCAGGCCCCCGCCATCGCGGTTGCTGAGGGCGATGCGGCCGCCATGGGCTTCGGCGATTTCGCGCGCCAGGGCCAGGCCGAGGCCGGTGCCGGAGCGCTTCGTCGAATAGAAAGGCAGCAAGGCCTGGGCGAGGACGGTCTCGCTCATGCCGGGCCCACGGTCGGCCACTTCGATGCGTACGTCGCGGCCAAGGACGTGAATTGCCAGGCTGACATCCTCGTCCGCGCTGCCGGATTCGTGCGCGTTCTTGATCAGGTTGATCAGGACCTGTTCGATCTGCGCGGCATCGAATCGTCCTGGCTCCTCGGGCAGCTTGCCGACCAGCTGGAACTGGCAATGCAGGGCAAGCGTATCGAGGAAGGCCGGCCAGTCGATCTTCACCGGCTGCGGATTGGGCAGTTTGGCGAAGCTCGCGTAACCGGCGATGAAACCGTGCAGGTGCCGCGCACGCTCGCCGATGCTGGCGAATACGCCGGGTAGCCGCGCGGTATCGCCGCGACGCGCCAGTTCCGTGCCCGAATGCGCCAGCGAGGAAATCGGCGCCAGCGAGTTGTTCAGTTCATGGCTGATGACGCGGATCACGCGCTTCCAGGTCGCCACTTCCTGGCGCGACAGTTCGCGGGTCATCCGTCGGTACAACTGCAGGCGGTGCGGCCGGCCCTGCAGGCGGAAATTGCGCTGCGACAGATGGAAGGTTTCCTCACCGCCATCCATGTCCACGGTAAGCAGCGCATCCTCGCCGCTGGCAGCGGCCTTTTTCAGCGATTCCGGCATGCCATCGAGGATCTCCCCGAAATCCAGCCCGGCAAGACTGCGGCCCTCGTTGAACAGGTGCCGTGCCGCTATATTGGCGTAGGTAACGCGCGCGGTCGCATCGGTCAGGACCAGGGCCACCGGCGTATTCTGCACGACGGTATCGAGCAGCAATTCGCGTTGCGCCAGGTGCTGGCGCTGCTCGCGCAGGGTCTGGCCGAGTGCATTGTGCATGCGCACCAGTTCGCCCAGTTCATCGCGGCGATCGGTGGCGATCGAGAAGCTGAAGTCGCCGTCGCGATAACTTGCCACCGCGCCCTCCAGCGCACGCAGCAGTCGCCGCAGCGGCTGGATCACCCAATGCGCCAGCCACGCCGACAGCGGCAAGAGGATGACCAGGGTGGCGAGCAGGCCGCCGAGCGTACCGGCGCTGCCGGGACCGGGTACATCCAGCGACAACGAATCGTGGGCCCACTGCACGATCTGCGGCAGGGGCCATTCGGTCACTCCCGCGTAAACCAGGGCGCCGAGCAGGCTGGTCAACCCGAGCAGCACGGTCATGCGACCTTCCATCGAGGTCAGCCGCATGCGTTGCCGCCTTTGCGCTGAGCAGGACTCAACGGCACGCCGGGTCCGACGGGTTCTGCCCGCAATTCAGTGGCGGCCGGCTGCTGTCCATATTGGTGCCCTGCTTGCCGTCGATCGCGCTGCGATCCGGCCATGGCGCGTCCTTCGCCTTGGGACCTGAATCCTTGAACTTGAAATGCCCCGCCGAATCCTGCGCATCGGTGGACTTGTTCGCGGGCACATAACCCGCGCCGCCGGAAGCGGCTTTTGCCGGTCCCCACTGATCGTCCGCCCGCGGCTTGACCGGTGCCTGCTGCGCCATGGCGCCGCCGGCCAGGAGGATCCCCGCGATGCCTGCCAGGAACAGTCGTTTCATGATCCGTCTCCCCATTTCGGAATGCCCTTTCTACACCCGACCGGGGAGCGCGCAAAAGTGTGGCCCGCCACAGACCGGCTATTGCGCGATGCCGTAGCGGTCCATACGACGATACAGCGCCTGCCGGGACAGGCCGAGCGACTGCGCCGCGCGGCTGATCACGCCATCGGCCGAGGCCAGGGCCGACTCGACCGATTCCCGCGAGGGCTCGTCGAGATTGCGGATGCTGGCGGCCATGACCGTCGGCAGGTTCAGGTGCGATGGCGCGATCAGTTCGTCGCCGGCAAGCAGGGCCGCCCGCTCGATCGCGTTCTTCAACTCGCGGACGTTGCCCGGCCAGGCGTGCGCCATCAGCGCTTCACGGGCGTCCTCGGACAACTGCGCGCGGCCGCCGAGGAAATGCTCGGCCAGCGGCAGGATATCGTCTGTGCGCTCGGCCAGCGGCGGCAGGGTGACTTCGATCACATTGAGGCGATAGAACAGGTCCTCGCGGAAGGTACCGACGCGGATCATCGACTTGAGGTCGGCATTGGTTGCGCTGATCACGCGGACCTTGGCATGGCGTGTGCGGCCGGAGCCGAGCCGTTCGAACTGGCCGGATTCGAGCACCCGCAGGAGCTTCATCTGGCCGGGCAGCGGCAAGTTGCCGATCTCGTCCAGGAACAGGGTGCCGCCGTCGGCCAGTTCGAAGCGACCTTCACGGGCCTTGTTCGCACCGGTATAGGCGCCGGCTTCGGCGCCGAACAGCTCGGCCTCGATCAATTCGCCGGGCAAGGCACCGCAATTGACCGCGATGAACGGACCGCGCCGCACCGGCGAATTGGCATGCACGATCGCCGCGATCCGCTCCTTGCCGGCGCCGTTCGGACCGGTGATCAGCACCGGTACGTCCGAACGGGCGACCTGGCAGGCCAGCTCGATGGTGCGGCCCATCGCCTCGGAGGCGAAGACCAGGTTATCGAGGTCGTATTTCTGGCCCAGGGCCTCGCGCCGCTTGCGCCGCTCGATCCGCGCACGGGTGACCTCACGGGTGGATTCGGACAATTCCAGCAGGTTTTCGACCGTGGCCAGCAACTTGGCGTCATCCCAGGGCTTGGCCAGGTAGTCGGCGGCACCGGCCTTGACCAGTTCCACCGCCGTCTCCAGATGGGTCCAGGCCGTCAGCAGGATCACCGGCAGGTCGGGATAGCGTCCGCGGATGGCGCGGAACAGCGCAACGCCCTCCTCGCCCGAGGTGGTATCGGCGGTGAAGTTCATGTCCTGGATGACCACGTCGATCTTCTCGCGCTCCAGGGCGGCCAGGCCGTCTTCCGGCGTCAGCGCCACGTAGGGGCGGATTTCACGCAGCGAAAGGGCAAGCGACAGCGCTTCTCCCACGGCCGGGTTGTCGTCGATGATCAGGACTGTACGCATCTTTCCTCGTCGCATGCGGAGATGGATGCATCTCCGCTAAAAAAGGTTGCAAGGGATAAGGGGGAATCATACCGATCCCCGGCCATCCCGGTCAGGCCGACCGCGTTGCCACCACTGGCGGCACCGAGGCGGCCCGCAGGGCCGGACCAAGTACGGCCAGCTGGCCGAGCAGCCAGAGCAGCAGCGCGCCCACCGGCAGATACAGGAAGGGCAGCCGCGGCAGTTCGTACTGACGCATCAGGAACAGGTTGATCCCATACGCCATGGCCATGCCGACGATGATGCCGATCGTGGCCAGCACGAAATTCTCGGTCTGGAAATAGTGAAGGATATTGCCGCGTGTCGCCCCCAGCGCACGGCGCACGCCGATCTGGCGGCGACGCTGGGCCACCCAGAAGCTGCCGAGCCCGACGATGCCGAGCGCGGTGACGATCAGCAGGGCGATGCACACGCCGACCAGCAGTCCGGCCATGGCGCGGTCGCCGCGGAAGAAATCGCTGCGCACTTCGTCGAGGGTCCGCTTCCTGATCACCACCCGGTTCGACTTGATCGTCTTCAGCGCGGTAACCGCGGCGGCGATCGTGCGATCCCGCTCGGCCGGCGTGGTGCGCAACACGTAATTGGCGCCGAGGCCGCCGGCCATGCGCACCGGAATGATCATCGACAGCTTCATGATCGCGTCCTCGCGACGCGAGGGCCGGATCAGGGTGTCGACCACGCCGACCACGGTGATCGGGTCTTCGTCGAAGAAGATTCGTTTGCCCAGCGCACTTTCACCCGGCCACAGCCTGGCGGCCAGGGCACTGGTGATGACCGTGACCTTCGGCAGCACCTTCGACCCCGGCGTGACCATATCGGCGAACTCGACGAAATCGCCGGCCGTCAGGCTGCGTCCGGCAACCAGGTGGACGCCGAAGGTTTCGATCAGGTTCTCGCCGTAGTAGTTGGTGACGTTGGCCGTACTCTCCTTCTGCCGCGGGTCCAGTTTGATGCCGCTGTTCCACGAGGAATTGCCGAACGGGATCTGGTTGACCAGGGCCACGGATTTCACCCCGGGCAGCTGGCGCAGCGCGGCAAGGTCGGTCTGGGCCAGCGCCTTCGCGTCCGGTTCGGTACCTATGTTGGCCATCTGGATCTGGACCAGTTCGTGCTCGGCCACGCCGCTCTGCATATCCATGCGGTCGAGCCGCTGGTCGATCAGGAAGACCGCGTTGCAGACGATCGCGCAGGTCAGCGCGATCTCGAGCACGACCAGGAAGGCGGTGATCTTGTGGCGCCGCAAGGTGGAGAGGATGGGCAGGAATTCCATGGCGATCTCCTATTGCGTCTTCAGTTGCAGGGCCGGCGCCACCTGGCAGGCACGCCAGGCGGGCAACAGGCCGGCCAGTACGCTGGCACCGATCGCCAGGAGGAAGGTCATCAGCAGCATGCTCGCGTCCAGATGGGCCAGGCTGGCGTAGTCGGCCGGCTGTCGCCGCACCAGCCACAGACCCAGCACGGCGAGCAGCAGGCCAAGGATACCGCCGGCCAGGCCGACCATGCCCGCCTCGGTCAGCAGCTGCATGAAGACATCGCGGCGGGATGCGCCAAGCGCGCGGCGCACGCCGACTTCACCCGCACGACGCAGGAACTTGGCCAGCATCAGGCCGACCGTATTGACCAGGCAGACGAGCAGGAAGCCGAAGGCCAGCCAGGTCTGCAGACGGACGTCGCTCGGCACGACCTTGTTGAAATCCATCCAGCCCATCAAATCGTAAAGCCGCACATTCGCCGGCCGCTGGAAACGGCCCAGCGCCTTCTGCTCCTGTGAATAGTGGACCAGGTATTCCTTGTACGCAGCAGCCTTGGCCGGGCTGTCCAGCTGGACCCAGAGCTGGGTCCAGACGCATTGCGCGGTTTCAAGTGTCTCCTCGCTGCCACCCTCACCCCAGCAATCCATCGAGCCGTTGCGCGACATGCGCAGCTCGCGCGCCGTGGTCAACGGCACGAAGACGTCCTCGGTTTCCGAATAGTTGCCGGTATTGAGATCGTAGAAGTGCGGGCTCGGCCGCCAGTTGTCGGCGACACCGACGACACGCATGTCGCTGCCATTGACGCGCAATGTGCGACCGGTGCTGTCGGCACCGTCGAACAGCTTGTCATTGAGCGTACGGGTGATCACCACGACGCGGCTCTTCGCATCGTCATCCTCGCCGCGCCATGGACGGCCGTAAATGAACGGCACGTCGAACATCGGGAAGAAATCCGCCGTGGTATAGCGCGAATCCGTATAGAACGGTTCAAGCCCGGCCTTTTCCGGCTGCAACGGCACCGAACCACCGGTCATCAGCGCCTGCCGGTCCGCGCGTTTGGCATGGAGCAGGTTCATGCCGTCGATCCAGGTGACCTGTGCCGGCGGATCGCCATCCTGCCGATAGCCGTTGAGGTCCTGCGGATCGATCTGCGGATAGAACAGCTGCGCGCTCTTGCCCGGCAGAGGATCGCCGGACAAGACGTGCAGCACGGTCAGCGTGGTCATGCAGGTGCCGATGCCCAGCGCGATGGCGACCACCATCAACGCGGTAAGTACCTTGTTGCGGCGCAGGCTGCGCCACGCGAGGTCGAGGTAATAGCTGAACATCGTTACTCTCCCGCTGAGATAGGGATGAAGTCGATCAGACCGAACGCGTCGCTTCGACCGGCGGTACGCGCGCCGCGCGCATCGCCGGCGCCAGCACGGCGCCCTGCCCCAGCAACAACAGCACCACCACGCCGACGAAGACATACAACACCGACAGCCGGGCCATCTCGAACTGCGCCATCATCCACATGTTCATGCCGATCGCCAGACCGACGCCGACGATCACGCCGGCACCGCCGATCAGCAGGTTCTCGGTGAGGAAATAGGACAGGATGTCGTTCTTGGTCGCGCCCAGCGCTCGGCGCACGCCGATCTGCCTGCGTCGCTGGCCGACCCAGAAACTGGTCAGGCCGACGATGCCGGCGGCCGTGATCGCCAACAGCACCACGCAGACGATACTCATCATGATCGCCATGCCGCGATCGCTGTCATAGGCATTCCGGCGCACCTCGGCGAAGGAACGCAAACCGGTTTTTTCCGGGATCACCCGCATCCGGTTGACCGCCTGCAGCTTGGCGACCACGGTTTTCATCACCGCGTCCTGCTGGCCCGGCTTGGTCCGGACCAGGTAAATCAGGAAATCCGAATTCATGATCGCCGGGATCATGATCGAGTTGTCGTCGAAACCCGCCGCCCAGTTGCCGACCCAGGGCACTTGCAGCTTCTCGACGATCCCGATCACCGTACTCGGCTTACCTTCCTGGGTGATGTAAATCGTCTTGCCGAGGGCCGAGCCTTCCGGGAAGACCTTCTTGGCCAGGGCCTGGGTGATGATCACCTTGGGCATCGCGATCGACGTCTTCGGGTCGAGGCTATGGATATCGCCAGCATCGAAGTTCTTGCCCTCCACCAGCCTGACGCCCATGGTCGCCAGCGCGTGCTCGTCGGTGAAGTAGATCGTGCTCTGGGTGATCGACTTCTTCGCATCCGGGTTGGTCCGCACACCCATCGACCAGCCGCCGTTGCGCAGCGGGAACGAATTGGTCGCATAAGCATCCTCGATACCAGGCGCCGAGCGCAGCGTGGCCAGGTCGGTCTTGATCAGCGGGATAAAGTCGGTCTTGCTGCCGACCCAGCGCATCTGCACCGCGATCAGGTCGCTCTCGACCAGGCCGGTCGGCCGCGACAGATGCGATACGCGCTGCTGGATGATGAACAGGGCATTGCAGACGATGGCCAGGGTCAGCGCGATCTGCAAGGCGATCAGCAAGGTGCCTGCCTTGTGTCGGCGCAGGGCGGAAAGAACGGGCTTGATTTGCATGATGTCGCTCCGCTCAGTTGGATTTCAATTGCCAGGCCGGCTGCACTTGCGCGGCACGCCAGGTGGGATAGAAGGCCGCCAGGATCGTCGCACCGACGGCGACGAGCAGGGTCAGCAGGACCAGTTCGATATCCAGATGCGCCAGTTCCGCGATCTGTGGTTCGAAGATCAACCCAACACCGAGAACGCCAAGTCCGGTCAGGGCCAGGCCGAGCACACCGCCGGCCAGGCCGACCGTGGCCGCCTCCAGCAGGAACTGCAGGTAGATTTCCTTGCGCGAGGCACCGAGCGCGCGGCGCACGCCGATTTCCGGTGCGCGTTTCATGAACTTCGCCAGCAACAGGCCGATGGTGTTGACCAGGCAGATCGCCAGGAAACCCAGCGAGACCAGCAGCGAGATCTGCGATTCAGCGGGAACGACGTGCTGCGAATCGAGCCATTCGGTCACATTGCGCAGGCGGGTGTTGTTCGCCCAGCGGAAACGCCCCGCGGACTTCTGCTCGGCGGTATAACCGTCCAGGTACTGGCGATACGCCGTGGCGTCGGCCTTGGTCGGCAGTTCCACCCACAAGCCGATCCAGACGCATTCGGAGCGGATGTAATTGTCCCAACCGTCACCCGGATCCGAATTGCAGTTGTTGTTGCCATTGGTGAGCTTTTGCAGGTCGATCGCCCGGCTGAACGGCATGTACAGGCCGGCTGCGTCGTCGAAACCGCCGGTGTTGGGCAGGTCGTAGAAACGCGGGCTCGGATTCCAGTCCTCGGTCACGCCGACGATCCGATACAGATGGTCGTCGATATTGATCTGCTTGCCGGTGCTGTCGGCGCCATTGAACACCTTGTCGTTCACCGCGCGGCTGATCACCACCACGCTGGCATGCTTCTCGTCTTCCTCGGCCGTCCAGCCGCGTCCATAGACGAAGGGCACCTCGAACATCGGGAAGAAGTCGCCGGTGACCGCATAAGCGTCCTCGCGCATCGGCAGCCGGCTCGCATCGTCGGGCACGATCGCCGCGGCGACAGGATAGATCGTGGTCTGGCGCGGCGCCTTGTGCGCGCGCCAGAGCGCGACGGCATCCTTGTACGTCAGCGCGACCGGCGGCTCGCCATCCTCGGTGTCCTCCGGTCCCCAGTTGTCGATCTGCGGGATGAACAACTGGCTGGACTTCTGTGGGATGGGATTCCTGGCCGTGGCCCGGAACACCGAATATGTCGTCATCGAGGCGGCGACGCCAAAGCCGATCGCCATCACCATCAGCGCCGTCAGCATCGGGTTTCGCCGCAGGCTGCGCAGGCCGAGCTGGAAATAGTAGGCGTACATATCAGATACCTCGGACGGGTGGAATGGCGCGCATCACGACGAACGCATGGCGACGACCGGCGGCGTGGCGGCCGCGCGCAGCGCCGGTGCGAGCACCGACAGCTGACCCAGCGACCACAGCGCCAGCGCGCCGACAGGTAGATAGAAGAAAGGCATCCGCGGCATTTCGTAACGCTGCATCAGCATGACGTTGAGGAAAAAGGCGAGCACCATGCCGACGGCGATACCACCGCTGACGATAAGGAAGTTCTCGGTCTGGAAATACCGCAGGATGTCGCCACGGGTCGCACCGATCGCGCGACGGATCCCGATCTGGCGGCGCCGCTGCTGGACCCAGAAACTGGCCAGGCCGACGATGCCGAGCGCGGTCACCATCAGCATGCCGACGATGATGCCGACCAGCATGCCGGCCATGGCCTTGTCCTGGCGAAAGTAGGCCGTCCGCAGGTCACTGATGGACTGGCTGTTTTCCTCATCGAGCACGGCATCCGGCGCCACCGTCGCCACCGCTTCCTTCGCTTCGCGCAGCACGCGGGACAGTTGTGCGGGATCGGCGCGCAGGAGATAGCTTCCGGCAAATTTCGCTCCGGGCGTACCCGCGGCCAACACGGACCAGTCAAACGACTGCGGACCCTCCTCCCCTGCCGTGGGACGGGACAGGTGCTCGACGACACCGATGACGCGGAATGACAGCCTGTCGACATAGAACATCTTGCCCAGGGACTTTCCGTCCGGCCAGAGATGATCGGCAAGCGTCCGGGTGACGACCACGCTGGCGGGACTGTCGGGGACGAACGAGTTCATCGGATGGAAATCGTCGGCACTGAAACGTCGACCCTCGACCAGCTTCACGCCGAGCGCCTCCATCGCGCCAGGGCTGCCAACGTAGAAATGGGGCACGGCGGCGCGATGCTTGCCGTCCGGATCGAGGCTGATACCGGCGTTACCGGCCGGCTGGCCGAACGGCACCGCGTTGACCACCGAGGCGGACTGGACGCCCGGGATCCGGCGCAGGCCATCGAGGATGCGTGCATTGAGGTCACTCGCCTGCGCCGGGTCAAAGCCGGTGAGCGTCACCACCGCGAGCGAACTTTCATCCACGCCGCTGTGGACCTGCATCGCCTGTATGCGGCTGACGACCATGAAGCAGGCGTTGCAGAGCACGGCGCAAGCGAGTGCGATCTCCATGCCGATCAGGAAGGCCGCGACCTTGTGCCGGCGCAGGGTGGCGATGATGGGAGCAAGCTGGTTCATCGCGGCCTCCTAAAGCGTTTTCAATTGCAGGCCGGGGGCGACCCGGCTTGCACGATAGGCGGGCAGGATGCCCGCGAGCATGGCCGCGGCGATCGACAGGCCGAAGGTGACCAGGAACATCGCCGGATCCAGATGGGCCAGGTCGGCGTAAGCCGCCGGTTGCTGGCGAACGAGCCACAGCCCGAGCAGGGTCAGGAGCAGGCCGCCGACGCCGCCGACCAGGCCGATCACACCGGCCTCGACCAGGCACTGCATGAAGATGCCGCCGCGGGTCGCGCCAAGTGCGCGACGCACGCCGATCTCACCGGAGCGGCGCATGAATTTCGCCAGCAACAGGCCAACGGTGTTGAACAGGCAAATCGCCAGGAAGGCGAAGGCAAGCCAGGCCTGCAGGCTGACGTCCGCGGGCACCACGCGATTGAAGGACAGCCACTGCATCAGGTTGCGCATGCGCGTGTTGCCGGCATGGCTGAAGCGCCCCATCGCCTTCTGCTGCGCCGCATAGTCGGCGACGAAGCGTGCGTAGTCGTGGGCTTTCGCGGACGTGTCCAGTTCCGCCCACAGGGTCACCCAGTTACATGCCGACGTTTCCAGCTTCGTGAAGTCGTCGGGGAGCTGCCAGCAGTTGTATACGCCGAACGTACCGCGACCGACATCCAGGCCGGTGAAGAACGGCATGAACACGTCCTGCGGACGCTGGTAGTAACTCGCGGTGTCGCCCGCGGCCATTCGCCCGCCGCGCACCGTATAGAACTGCGGCCTCGGCCGCCAGTGATCGAGCACACCGACGATGGTGAAGTCGACATCGCGCACGCGAAGTGTCTTGCCCGTGCTGTCGACATCGCCGAAGAGCTTGTTGTTCAGCTCGGCGGAGATGACGGCGACCCGCGCGCGCCGCTCGTCATCGTCCGCGCTCCAGCCGTGACCGTAGCGGAATGGCACGGCGAACATCGGGAAGAAATCGGCCGTCGTCACCAGGGTCGGCGCCATCACCGGCCGCGCGGTCGATTGCGGAGCCATGGTCTTCATCCCGGTTTCGACCAGCAGGGTCTGGCGATCGGCGCGTTTCGCACGCCACATGTCCACCGCCGACGGATAGTCGAGGACGTCGGTCGGTTCCCTGGAATCGTCCTTGCTGGTATCGGGATCGACCTGCGGGTAGTACAACACGCCGCTGCGCGACGGAATCGGATCGCCCGACAGCAGCGTAAGCACCGTCAGCGTGGTCATGCTGGCACCGATGCCCACCGCGATGGCAAGCACCATCAAGGCGGTCAGCACCGGATTGCGGCGCAGGCTGCGGATCGCCAGATCGAAGTAATAGCCGAACATGCCTCTCCCCTGCCCGTCATGGCGGCGCCGGATGGCGCCGCCTGTCCCGTTACGAATTCGCTTCGGCGGTATGCGCGTGAGTGTGGAAGCGCGGATCCTCGGCGAGGTCGACGACCTGGCCGTCGATGATGTGTACGTTGCGCTGCGCACGGGCCGCCAGCTCAGGGTCATGGGTGACCATGACGATGGTCGCGCCTTCGCGGTGGATGTCCTCGAGCAGCTCCAGCACGCTGCGAGCCATCTGCGTGTCGAGGTTACCGGTCGGTTCGTCGGCCAGCAGCAGGCGCGGCGAACCGGCCAGCGCACGGGCGATCGCCACGCGCTGCTGCTGGCCGCCGGAGAGTTCCGCCGGATAGTGCTTGGCGCGCGAGGCCAGGCCGACGCGCTCGAGCGCGTCCATGATCCGCTGCTTGCGCTCGGCCGCCTTCATGCCGCGATAGCGCAGCGGCACTTCGACATTGTCGAACACGTTGAGGTCGGGGATCAGGTTGAACGCCTGGAAGATGAAGCCGATCTTCTCATTGCGGATGCGCGAACGGGCGTTGTCGTCCAGTTTGCTCACCTCGACATTGTCGAGATGGTAGGTACCGCCGGTGAAGGTTTCGAGCAGGCCGGCGATGGTCAGGAAGGTCGTCTTGCCCGAACCGGACGGACCGGTCACGGCGACGAACTCGCCTTCCTTCACGTCGATATTGAAGTCGCGCAGCGCATAGGTCTCCACCACTTCGGTGCGGTAGACCTTGGAAAGGTGGGTCATCTTGAGCATGGACGGAGCCTCGGGTTGCGGTAAAGGAAAGAGAGAGTCGAAGTAATGCAGCGGTTGGAGCGAAGGTAGGCGTCAGCCACTGATCACCACCCTGGCGGCGCCGTTGAAACTGTCGGTGCCGGAAATCACGATCTTGTCGCCGGGCTTGAGGCCGTCGAGGATCTCGACCTTGTCGATGCTGTTGGCGCCGACGCGGATCTCGCGCTTCTCGGCGATACCGTCGTGGACGACGTAGGCATAGCGGCCGCCGCTCTCGTCGACGAAGGAACCGCGGGCAACGGTGAGCACGTTGTCGCGCTTGTCGATCAGGATGCGCACGGACATGCGCTGGCTCTGACGCAGTTGCAGCGGCGAGGCACCATCGAAACGCAGGCGGGCGGAGACTTCGCCATTGACCACTTCGGGCGAAATGGCGCTGACCTTGCCCGGCCAGAGCTTGCCGTTGCCGGTGATCTCGCCGCCCATGCCGATCGCCAGGTCGCGGGCGAAGCTTTCCGGCACCTTCATTTCCACTTCCAGCGCGGACAGGTCGATGACGCTGAGCAGTTGCGCATCCTTGGCCACGGTGGCGCGCTCGGCGATGAACAACTGACCGACCTGGCCGTCGACCGGCGACTTCACATCGAGGTCGTCGACCTGGCGGCGCAGGTCCTGGACCAGGTACACCTGGCGATCATGGGCGAGCTTCTTCGACTGGATGTCGAAGGTCAGGCTGTCATTGTCCAGGCCGAGGTCGGACTTGGCATGGCGCACGGCGATCTGCGCCTTCTCCAGGGTGTCCTTGGCCTTGTCGACATCCATGTTCGGCACCGCGCCCTTGCCGAACGCGGTCTTGTTGCGCTCGAGGTCGCGGTCGGCGGCTTTCTCGTCGATCACCGCATTGTCGTAGGCCTTCTGCAGTTCGAGCTTTTTCTTGTTCGCATCGATCTGCGCGCGCTTGTAATCGACTTCCATGCCGTCGGCGGCGGATTCTTCCTGCGAAAGCTTGCTGGTCAATTCGGGGCTGGTGATCGAGGCAAGCACCTGGCCCTTCTTGACCACGTCGCCGGCGTGCACCTTCAGCACGACGGCGCCCGGCGAGGTCGCGTAAAGCGTAGGACTGACCGCGGCGACGACCTTGCCCTCGGCGGCGATATCGCGCACGAAGGGGCCGCGTTCGACGGTGGCGAACGCCAGTCGCGTGCCGCTGACCGAGGAGTCGGCGGAGAACATCCGCATTACCTTCGGTGCGGCGATGACGCCGAGGGCGACAACAAGGACGCCGACGCCGATCAGGATCAGCTTGCGCCTGGAGTTGCCCTTGACTTCGACCAGTCGGTCCTGAGCGGAAGTATCGCGAATCATGCATGTGGTCCCTGACCGCGCGCTTCGCGGTCCCTGCGGACATCAGAGCAAGCCGCGTGCCAATCGCCAGGTTGACAAAAAACCCATGTGAATCAATGCGGTAAATTCGCTCTTTAGACGCACTTTCGTGTCCGCGGACAGCGGACACGGACGAGCGGACAACGTCGGCCGGTCAACCCGCCATGGACACTGCTTCGGCGACCGCGATATCCCTGGCCACCCCACGCCCCAGGCTCGACACATGGGAAGGCGCTTCGCTGCCCAACATCGCCAGCCGCGACACCTGTCGCCGGGTGAAGCAGAGCAGACGGGCCCGTTCCGCAAAGCACACGGGGGGGCCCGCGCGATGGCGCATGGGCGCCGTCACGGCAACGCCGTCGGCGAATAGCGCATCCCAGGCGAGGTAATCGGTGTCCGGCAACAGATAGATGCGTGCCTGCAAGGCACCGACCCCGTCGACGCATTCGATCCATTCGCGCGGGCCCTCTTCGGTCACCGCGCTGGCAAGCCCAACGTATCGCGTGCGCAGCAACGGGGTCAGTTCCATCGATTCGGCAAGCAGGCCGAGCGGAAGATCGCCGCTATCCGCGTCACAGCGACGGGTCGGCAGGTAGAGCACGCAACCCAGCTGGGCCAGGCCCTGGGCCAACGCTTGCGGGGCCACGGCCAGCCAGCGCGTGGCGACGGAGGATGCGCGCGGGCGTTGCGCCGCGCCGAATGCCGAGAACCAGCCGAACATGTCACCTCCGCGGATGACGGCCCGGCTGGTCGCACTGGAAGACGCGACGCTGGCGACAGGCGTGGGGAAGTCGCGGGCCGGCACGCCGGCCCGCGGATTACTTGGTCAGGATCAGCTTGTCGTTACGGGTCAGGCGCAGGTGGTACTCACTGCCGCCATGCTCGATCACCAGTTCACGCGAACCGTCCAGCAGCCGTTGGCTGGCGATGCGCGGGGTAGGCGCCTGCAACGGCTTCGGCACGATCGAGAGCGGCTGGCGGGGCAGGTCCTGCGACAGGGGAAGCGTTCTCATCAACATGCGCGGCTCCGCGTAGGTGGGTACGGGATTAGATGATAACGATTCTCATTTAACTGTCAAGCGAGCCGACTCGAACCCATCAGAAGCAGGGCCAGGACGATCGCGGCGAAGAGCCCCGCGACCACATCGTCGATCATCACCCCCAGGCCGCCCTTGAGCCGCCGGTCCAGCCAGCCGATCGGCCAGGGTTTCCAGACGTCGAACAGGCGAAACAGCCCGAAGCCGACGACGACCGCCCACCAGGGCGCGGCCACGGCGGGGAGCAAGGCGATCCACAAGCCGACGAATTCGTCCCAGACCAGGCTGCGGTGATCGTCCACGCCAAGGAGCCGGCCAGCCACATCGCATGCCCATACGCCCAGGACGAAGGCCGCGAGCAACACAAGCAGATAGATCGCCACCGGCGTCTCGCGCAACAGCAACCAGGGCAGGACCGCCGCCAGCGAGCCGAATGTCCCCTGCGCCTTCGGGGCCAGGCCCGAGCCGAAGCCGCAGGCGATCCAGCCGGCCGGATGGCGCAGCAGCACGCGGCGCCGGGCGGCGTCGAGGACGTACTTGGTGATCATCCGGAAAAGTGCTCCCAGCCCTGGCGCACGGGAGTGACATCGGCGCCGCCGGCGTCGCGTACGTATACCGGTGGTTCCGCGCCGGTCGCCGCCACGATGCGGCCGATCCGCGTCGCCACGCAGCCGGCGCGGGACAGATTGCCGGCGACTTCGCTGGCCCGCTCGGGCGGCACGGTGAAACAGAGTTCGTAATCGTCACCGCCGCTCAGGGCGAAATCGAGCGCGGCCTCTTCGCCGAACAAGGTCAGCAAAGCGGACGAACGCGGCAGCATCGGTGCATCGATCTCGGCAGCGACGCCGCTGGCGCGGCAGATATGCGCCAGGTCCGCGAGGAGGCCATCGGACACATCGATGCAGGCGGTCGCGATATCGCGCAAAGCCGTGCCGACCGCAAGCCGCGGCGTCGGCCGGTTCAATCGCTCGACAAGGTGTTCGCGGGTTCCCGGCGAGGCACCGAGCAAGGCATCGGCGCGGGCGCCATGCCGGTCCAGGCACTGCAGGCCGGCGGCGGCGTCACCGAGCGTGCCGGTGACCATCACCATGTCGCCGACCCGCGCGCCACTGCGCGTGAGCGCACGCCCCGGCGGCACGAATCCATGCACGGCGACGGTCACCGTCAACGGCCCGCGCGCGGTGTCGCCGCCGATCAGGGCGAGCCGGTGCGGTGCGGCAAGTTGGACGAAACCGTCAATCATCGATTCGACGTAGTGGCTGTCGGCCGCCGGCAAGGTCAGTGCGAGGAGGGCCCAGGCGGGCGTCGCCCCCATCGCGGCAAGGTCGGAAAGGTTCACCGCCAGCGCCTTCCAGCCGATATCGAAGGGTGCCGTGCCGACCGGGAAATGGACGCCTTCGACCAGCGTATCGATGGCGATCGCCAGCTCCCTGCCCTCCGGCATGGCCACCACCGCGGCATCGTCGCCAATACCGAGGCGGACATCGTCGCGCTCGATACCGCTACGCCGGCGGATCATCTCGATCAGGTCGAATTCCAAGGTGCCTCCTCCGGGAGCGCACCCCGTGCGCGCCTTCCTTAGCGGGGGACTATGAACGCTTCTCGGCGGTACGCCAATGCGTGGCCAGCTTGTCCAGCACGCCATTGACGTAGCTGTGGCCGTGATCGGCACCGAAGCGCTTGGTGACCTCGATCGCCTCGTTGAGGATCACGCGGTACGGCACATCCGGGCGGTATTTCAGTTCATAGGCGGCCAGGCGCAGCACGGCGCGCTCGATCGGGTCGATCTGCTCGACCTCGCGATCGACGAAGGGCTTGATGCCATCGTCCAGCTCGGCGGTATGCCGCTCGACGCCACGCAGCAGGTCCTCGAAATAGTCCTGGTCCGCCACTTCCATGTCCTGCTCATGGCGGAACTGCTCGATGACGTTGCCCATGTTGCTGCCGCCAACCTGCCATGCGTACAGGGCTTGCAGCGCGCGGCGACGGGCGCGTGAGCGCGCCGCCATGTCGATGCCCTGCGGACGGTTGTTCATGCCGGCAGCTTCGCGTAGAGGTTGACCATCTCGAGCGCGGCCATGGCCGCATCGGCGCCCTTGTTGCCGGCCTTGGTGCCGGAGCGCTCGATCGCCTGTTCGATGCTGTCGGTGGTCAGCACGCCGAAGGCGACCGGCACGCCGGAGGCATAAGCGGCCTGGGCCAGGCCCTTGGCGGCTTCGCCGGCGACGAAGTCGAAATGCGGGGTGGCGCCACGGATAACCGCGCCGAGGCCGATCACGGCGACGTACTTGCCGGACTGGGCGACCTTGTTCGCGGCCAGGGCGATTTCCCAGGCGCCGGGCACGCGGATCAGGTCGATCGCGTCGTCCTTCACACCATGGCGGACCAGGGCGTCACGCGCACCGGCAACCAGCGGCTCGACGACGAAACCGTTGAAACGGCCGGCGACGATGGCGAAACGGCCCTTGGGCGTGGCGAAGTCGCCTTCGATGATCTTCATGCCTAACTGTTCCTCATAGCGTGGGTGGTCGCCGCGCGACCGGTCATTTTACGCGTTTTCCCGCCCGCCAACCGGCCTTGGCACCGGAAGCTGCGGATAACCGCTGAAATCGAGCCGTGCATGGCCATCGGCCACCCGCAGACGGGCCGGCGCGGCGAACGGCAAGGTGAACTTGTCCGGGCCATGGCCATAGGGCATGCCCTCGATCACCGGGATACCGGCGATCCGCCGGATCTGGGCGAAGCCCGCGTCCAGGTCGTAGCCGTTGTCGTAGCCGCTCGGCTTGCAATGGGTGAATTCGCCGAGCACCAGTGCGCGCTGGCGACCGAGCACGCCGGACAGATGCAATTGGTACAACAGGCGCTCGATCCGGAACGGCGGCTCGCCGATGTCCTCGACATAGAGGATGCCGCCGTCGATCGCCGGAAAATACGGCGTACCGAGCAGGCTGCACAGCATGGCCAGGTTGCCACCCCACAGCGGGCCTTCGACCTCCACATCGCCCGCGGCCGACCATTCGCCCTGCCCCCGATCCGCGCCGACGGTTGCCCAGAAATGCTCCAGGGTCAGCGGGCTCAGCTGCTCGGGACCGAAATCGGGCCCCAGCATCGGGCCGGTGAACGTTCGCAGCCCGCCTTGCGTGTACAAGGCGAGCTGCAGCGCGGTGAAGTCGCTGTGCCCCACGATCACGGTTGCGCTGCCGGCGAGCCGCTCTCGCAGCGCACGGTAGTCAAGGTGCGGCAACAGCCGGGTCGCCCCGTAGCCGCCACGCACTGAAAGCACGATGTCCGGCAACACCGCCATCGTCGCCAGTGCGTTGATATCGTGCGCCCGCGCCTCATCGTTGCCGGCAAAACGCAACTCGGTCCGTTCCAGCACATCCAGGCCCTGCACCGCGCAGCCGGCTTCGCGCAGGCGCCGGACGCCACGGGCCATGGCCGCGCGATCGTGGGGATACCCCGAAGGGGCAATCAGCTGGACGGTGATGGGGCGCGACATAGGTTATCCCTGGAGGCCGGTGGCAGCGAGTGTATGACCATGCGATGTCCCGGCGCGGGCAGCGCCGGGGCATTCATGCGACGTGGTCGATCACTTCCAGCCCGAAACCGCCCAGGCCCACCAGCTTGCGCGGCGTGCCCAGCACGCGCAGGCGACGCACGCCGAGGTCGGCGAGCATCTGCGCGCCCAGGCCATGCTGACGCCATTCGTGCTGTTCCTCATGCACCGCGCCCAGCGGCGGCGAGTCCTGCTTCAGCCTTGCCAGCAGGGCCTCGGCGGTGTCCTCGCCGGACAGGACCAGCAAGACGCCGCGATCCTCGTCGGCGATCCGGCGCAAGGCCGCGGTCACGGTGAGACCAAGATCGTCGCGCTTGAGGTGCAGGACGTCGGACAAGGTATTGCGTACATGGACGCGGGTCAGCACCGGCTCGCCGTCGTCGACGCTGCCGCGCACCAGGGCGAAATGCAGACCGCGACGGATCGCGTCGCGGTAGGCGACCAGTCGGAACGCACCGAACTCGGTGTCGACCTGCTCTTCGTGGACGCGCTCGACGGTTTTCTCCGTTTCCAGCCGGTAGCGGATCAGGTCGGCGATCGTGCCGATCTTCAGGCCATGCTTCTTCGCGAAGATCTCCAGCTCCGGACGCCGCGCCATCGAGCCGTCGTCGTGCAGGATCTCGATCAGGATCGCCGCCGGCTCATCCATGCCGGCCAGGGCGGCCAGGTCGCAGCCGGCTTCGGTATGGCCGGCACGGGTCAACACGCCGCCCGGCTGCGCGGTCAGCGGGAAGATATGGCCCGGCAGGCTCAGGTCCTGCGGCTTCGCATCGCGCTTCACCGCGACGCGGATGGTATGTGCGCGGTCGTGCGCGGAAATCCCCGTGGTCACGCCCTCGGCGGCCTCGATGGAGACGGTGAAGTTGGTCTGGTACGGTGAGCTGTTGTCGCTGACCATCGGCCGCAGGCCGAGCTGGCGTGTGCGCTGCTCGGTCAGGGTGAGACAGACCAGGCCACGTGCTTCGCGGACCATGAAGTTGATGTCCTCGGGGCGCACCTTTTCGGCGGCCATGACGATATCGCCTTCGTTCTCGCGGTCTTCGTCGTCGAGGATCACCACCATGCGACCGGCACGGATGTCTTCGAGGATTTCGGGGATAGTGTTGAACGCCATGGAAGATCCTCAGATGTAACCGTGCTGTTTCAGGAAGGACTCGTCCAGCCGCGGCGTTTCACCGTTGGCCAGCAGACGTTCGATATAGCGCGCCACGACATCGACCTCGAGGTTCACGCCGTCGCCGACGCGACGCGACGCAAATGTGGTGTGCTCGACGGTATGCGGGATCAGGTTGACGCCGAAGCGGTTGCCCTGCACTTCGTTGACGGTGAGGCTGGTACCGTCGATGCAGATTGAACCCTTGGCGGCGATATAGCGTGCGATCGACGGTGGCACCTCGAAGCTCCAGCGCTGCGAGCGGCCGTCAGGCACGATCGAGACGACCTTGCCGACACCGTCGACATGGCCGGAGACCAGATGGCCGCCCAGCCGGTCGGCCAGGCGCAAGGCCTTCTCGAGATTCACGCCATCGCCGGGCTTGAGCTTGCCGAGCGTGGTCAGCGACAGGGATTCGTTGGAGACGTCGGCGGCGAAGCCCTTCGCGTCCAGCGTCACCGCAGTCAGGCATACGCCGCCCACCGCGATGCTGTCGCCGAGCTGGACGTCGGAAAGGTCGAGCGAACCGGTGTCGACGGTCAGGCGGACGTCGCCGCCGCGAGGTTCCAGCCGCGCGATGCGGCCCACACTCTGGATGATGCCGGTGAACATATCAGCGCCCTCCTTGCCTGTCGAAGGTCGGGTAGAGCGCGATGCGATGCGATGTTTTCATGAAACGTTTCCCGCAAGAGAGCAAGCGAAAAACGCCCCAAGGCGTGGCAGGCGCCCCTTGCGGGTTGCCTTGCCGTCTTCTTTCATCCGGACTATGACCGTCGGCTCCGGAGTCTGACCGGATCTGCTGACCCTCCGGACTGGCCGGAGGCGCTCGCGGGCTCGTGCCCTTAAGGCACCTACCGCCGGTGGGGAGTTGCACCCCGCCCTGAAGACGCTATGTGGTTTAACCGGCAAGCCGGTCGGCGGATTCTACACCCCGGCGAGGCCAGGGACACCACCGGTCCGGCGAACGCAGTGTTCGTGCGATCGGCGGAAGCATCGCAAAAAACTACGCGGCGGGCCGGCGGAAATCCGCCATGACCCGATCCATCACCCGGGTCGTGCGCGCACCACTCTCGGCGGTGGAAGGGCAGGCCCCGACCTGCCCGCCCAGTTCGGCGACGATGGTTTCGATCAGCGGTTGCTGGATGTGCAAGGGATTGGCCACCGTGTATTCGATCGTACCCGCGGCATTCTCCACACGGATCGGTCCATCACCAAAGGTGGCGAACGACATCCGCCCGCCATCGCCGATGACTTCGATGCGGTCCTCGCGCTGAAGGCTGGTGAAATTCCACAAGCCCGTGCCGAGCATGCCATTGCCGAAGGCGAACGACATGGCGACCGTATCCTCCGGTCGGTAGGCTTTCAGTTGCGAACTGGCATGGCCACTCGCCGAAGCGATCGGGCCAAAAAGGAAATCCAGCATATCCAGCGTATGGCAGCCGATATCCATGAAGATACCGCCGCCGGAGATTTCCGGCAGCACGTGCCAGGGCAGGTTCGCCGGATCGGCGTAACGGGCTTCGTGCGGATGGTAAAGCTCGGTATGCACGATGCGTGGCGTACCGATCGCTCGCTCGTCGAACAGCAGTTCACGAACTTTGCGGAAGCGCGGCAGCATGCGTCGGTAATAGGCGACGAAGACCGGCACGTTGGCCTCACGGCCGGCACGGATGATGTCCTCGCATTCGGCCGCGTCCATCGCCATCGGCTTTTCGACGTAAACCGGCTTGCCGGCCGCGATGGCCATCAGGGCGTACAGCTTGTGTGTCGACGGCGGCGTGGCGACGTAGACCGCGTCGACATCAGGGTCGGCGATCAGTGCGGCCGCATCGTCGTACCACGTCGGCACGCCATGGCGCTCCGCATAGTCGCGCGCAAGCGCGCCATCGCGACGCATCACCGCGACCAGCGACGAGCCCGGGATCCTGTTGAAAGCCGGCCCGCTCTTGACCTCGGTGACATTGCCGCAACCGATGATGCCCCAGCGTATCGTCATGTCATCGGCCTCAGGCGAAGTCGCAGATCCTCGCCGAACACTTTCCGGTCGAGGGTGGTGAGTTTCCAGCGCGCGGCCATGTCGGCCAGCGGCGGCAATTCCAGCAACGGCCGTGCGCTATCGCCGAGCAGGACGGGCGCGATATACAGCAACAGCTCGTCGACCAGCCCGGCCGCGAACAGGGCGCCGCACAATGATGCTCCGGCCTCGACCAGCACCTCGTTGCAATGACGCGATGCCAGCAGGTCCAGCGCGGCGACGAGGTCGACCCTCCCGTCACGCTCGCTGACCGCGACATACTCGACGCCGGCATGCTTCGTCGCCTGTGCACCAAGGCCGTACAGGACCAGGGTTGGCGCACCGCCGTCGAACAGATGCCCACTTGTCGGCACCCGAAGGCGGCTATCGAACAACACGCGCAATGGCGGCACGAAGGCAGTGTCTTCCTGGCCGCGCACGGTCAGTCGCGGATCGTCGGCCAGCGCGGTACCGCAGCCGGTGACGATGGCGGAGCTTCGGGCACGCCAGTGCTGTACGTCGTTGCGCGCCGCCGCACCGGTAATCCATTGCGAGCTGCCGTCGGCGAGCGCGGTACGGCCGTCCAGGCTCATCGCCAGCTTCACCCGCAGCCACGGACGGCCACGCTCGAGGCGACTGAAGAAACCAATATTGAGTTCGCGCGCCGCCTCGCGCATCAGACCGACCTCGACGCCGATGCCGGCCGCTCGAAGCTTGCCGATGCCCCGTCCGTCGACGGCCGGGAACGGGTCCTCGGCAGCGACCACGACGCGTGCGACGCCCGCGGCAACCAGCGCATCCGCGCAAGGCGGCGTGCGCCCATGATGCGCGCAGGGCTCGAGGGTCACATAGGCCGTGGCGCCGCGGGCCTGCTCGCCCGCTTCCCGCAAGGCATGCACCTCCGCGTGCGGCTCGCCCGCGCGCCGGTGCCAGCCTTCGCCAAGCACGCGCTCGCCGTCGGCGATCACGCAGCCAACGCGTGGATTGGGCTGGGTGGTGTACAAACCGAGTTCGGCTAGACGCAAGGCCCGTGCCATGTGCAGGTGATCGATGGCGGAAAACGCCACCCCGCCGCCCTGGGTCATTTGTTCTTGCCGCCGCCGATCAGCGGGAGCTGCAGGCCTTCGAGCCCCGGCAGGTCCCGCTCGAGCTTCTCGATCTCCTCGCGAAACGCGTGCACGTCCTCGAAGCGCCGATAGACCGATGCAAAGCGCACATAGGCCACCTGGTCGAGCTTCTTCAACTCTCGCATCACCAGTTCACCGATGTGCCGCGACGGCACCTCGCGATCGCTGCTTTTACGCAGGTCGTCGACGATGGTGCGCACCGCGCGATCCACCGCGTCGCTGGCGACAGGACGCTTCTGCAAGGCACGATCGAAACTTACCCGGAGCTTGAGCTCATCGAATGCTTCACGGCGATCGCCGCTTTTCACGATGGCAGGCAATTTCAGTTCCGCCGTCTCGAACGTGTTGAAGCGCTCACTGCACTGCGGGCATTCGCGGCGGCGACGCACGGTGTTGCCATCTTCAGTGAGGCGCGAATCGATGACGCGGGTGTCTTCGTGCTGGCAGAAGGGGCAATGCATGGTTAGACCTCGCACTCCCGCGGACGTCGCGCTTCCACTGCCGCCGCGGCGAAGGCCCGGACCAGTGGCGGGCACATGCCGTCCAGCGCGGCACGTTCCGGCTGGAATAGCGTGGCCAGATAGAAAGGATGACCTACCAGTTCAACAGCGCGAACGCCGCCGGCATCGTCGGTCGCCGAAACATGCAACGGACCGGAGGCGATCTCGTCGCGGAACGCATCGCCGAGGCCGTAGTTGCAATGGTAACCCTCGATGATATCGGGCACGCCATAGATCGATGCGATGCGTGAGCCTTCCTGCAGGTGTACCGGTTCGCGCACCTCGACCAGCGAACACAGCAGCGGCACGATCACCGGCCGCGCCGCATCGGGCGCGGTCTCGGCATGCTCGGCATCGGCCCAGCCGAGGACGTTGCGCGCATATTCGAGCATCGCATGCTGGAAACCACCGCACGTACCGAGGAAGGGACGCTGCTGCTCGCGCGCATAGCGGATCGCGAGCAAGGCGCCTTCCATCGAGCGATACGGGCTGCCCGGCACGCACCACAGGCCATCGAAAGCCTCTACCGCGTCGTTGTCCTCGATCGATTCGGTGGGCACCCATTGCGCGTCGATGTCGACGTCCAGCGACGCCGCGACCAGCGACAGGGCAAGCGGAATCGCCCGATGCGCGAGAATGGCATCGTCGCGATCGCCTACCAGCCCTATGCGGATGCGCACGGGATCATCCTCAGCCGTACACCGGGAATTTCTTGCACTGCGCGGTGACTTTCCCGCGCACCGCGGCCAGGACCTTCTCGTCCGTCGGGGCATCGAGCACGTCGCAGATCCAGTTCGTCAGCTCGATGGTGTCCGCCTCGCCGTAACCGCGCGTGGTGATCGCCGGAGTGCCGACGCGCAGGCCGGAGGTGACGAAGGGCGAGCGCGGGTCGTTGGGAACGGCGTTCTTGTTGACCGTGATATGCGCCTTGCCGAGGGCCGCTTCCGCATCCTTGCCGGTGGTGTCGCGGCCGATCATGTCGATCAGCATCAGGTGGTTCTCGGTGCCGCCGGAGACGATCTTGTAGCCGCGTTCGATGAAGGTTTTCGCCATCGCCTTGGCGTTCTTCACGACCTGCTGCTGGTAGGTCTTGAATTCCGGCTCCAGCGCTTCCTTGAAAGCGACGGCCTTGGCCGCGATCACGTGCATCAACGGACCGCCCTGGATACCCGGGAAGACGATCGACTGCAGCTTCTTCTCGATTTCCTCACCGGCGCCCTTGGCGATGATGATCCCGCCGCGGGGGCCGCGCAGGGTCTTGTGCGTGGTCGAGGTGACTACGTGGGCATGCGGCACCGGGCTCGGATAGACGCCCGCGGCGATCAGCCCGGCGACGTGCGCCATGTCCACGAACAGGTAGGCGCCGACCTTGTCGGCGATGGCGCGGAAACGCGCCCAGTCCATCACCTGCGAATAAGCCGAGAAGCCGGCGACGATCATCTTCGGCTTGTGCTCGACGGCGAGACGCTCGACCTCGTCATAGTCGATCAGGCCGGTGTCCGGCTGGATGCCGTACTGCACGGCATGGAACAGCTTGCCGGAAATATTCACCTTGGCGCCGTGGGTCAGGTGGCCGCCGTGGGCCAGGCTCATGCCGAGGATGGTGTCGCCCGGGCTCAACAGGGCGAAGTACACCGCCTGGTTGGCCTGCGAGCCCGAATGCGGCTGCACGTTGGCGTAGTCGGCATCGAACAGCTGCTTCAGGCGCTCGATCGCCAGGCGCTCGGCGATGTCGACGTATTCGCAGCCGCCGTAGTAACGCTTGCCGGGATAACCCTCGGCGTACTTGTTGGTCAGCACCGACCCCTGCGCTTCCATCACGCGCGGGCTGGCGTAGTTCTCCGAGGCAATCAGCTCGACGTGATCTTCCTGGCGCTGGGCCTCGTGGGCGATCGCCTGGGCCAGTTCGTCGTCATAACCGGCAATGCTGCTGTCCTTGGGGAACATCCTGACCTCGTGGGTGGCGTGCGGGTGAAGGCGGAAATTGTAGCGTGGACGGCGATTTGCGGCCACCGGACGCGGTTTTCGAGGGGCTGGGCGGGTCGCGGCGGGAACCGTCACCGGCTCGATGCGCCAAGGACGTATAATGCGGGGTTTGGTCACCCCACGTCGCCTGCCCTCGCCGGCCGACGGCGCATGCCTCCGGAGCATCCATGCAGTACATCTTCACCATGAACGGCGTCAGCAAGATCGTTCCGCCGAAACGCCAGATCATCAAGGATATTTCGCTCTCGTTCTTCCCCGGCGCCAAGATCGGCCTGCTCGGTGTGAACGGTTCGGGCAAGTCCACGGTGCTGAAGATCATGGCCGGCGTGGATACCGACTTCCAGGGCGAGGCTCGCGCCAATCCCGGGACCAAGATCGGTTACCTGGCCCAGGAGCCGCAGCTGGACCCGGAAAAGACCGTCCGTGAGGCCGTCGAGGAAGGCGTGTCGGAAATCCTGGACGCGCAGAAGCGCCTGGAAGAGGTCTACTCCGCCTACGCCGAGGAAGGCGCCGACTTCGACAAGCTCGCCGAAGAGCAGCAGAAGCTCGAGAACCTGCTGGCCGCCAATGACGCCCACGCCCTCGAGCGCCAGCTCGAAGTGGCCGCCGACGCGCTGCGCCTGCCGCCCTGGGACGCCAAGATCGGGCCGCTCTCCGGTGGCGAGAAGCGCCGCGTGGCGCTGTGCCGCCTGCTGCTGTCCAAGCCGGACATGCTCCTGCTCGACGAGCCGACCAACCATCTGGACGCCGAGTCGGTCGACTGGCTCGAGCAGTTCCTGCACGACTACACCGGCACCGTGGTCGCGGTCACCCATGATCGTTACTTCCTGGACAACGCCGCCGAGTGGATCCTCGAGCTCGATCGCGGCCGCGGCATTCCCTGGAAGGGCAATTACACCGAGTGGCTGGAGCAGAAGGGCGAGCGGCTGGCCCGCGAAGAAGCGTCCGAGAAGGGTCGCCAGAAGGCCCTCGCCCGCGAACTGGAGTGGGTTCGTTCGGCCGCCAAGGGTCGTCAGTCCAAGGGCAAGGCGCGTATCAACCGGTTCGAGGAACTGAACTCGGTCGAATACCAGAAGCGCAATGAAACCAACGAGTTGTACATCCCGCCGGGCGAGCGCCTGGGCCAGGAAGTGATCGAGTTCAAGAACGTCACCAAGTCGTTCGGCGATCGCCTGCTGATCGACGACCTGAGCTTCAAGGTGCCGCCGGGCGCGATCATCGGCGTGATCGGCCCGAAAGGCGCCGGTAAGTCGACCCTGTTCAAGCTGATCACCGGCCAGGAAACCCCCGACCAGGGCGAGATCAAGCTCGGCCATACCGTCCAGCTGGCCTACGTCGACCAGTCGCGCGACAACCTGGATGCGAAGAAGAACGTCTGGGAAGAAGTCTCCGGCGGCGCCGACATCATCACCATCGGTCGCTACGAGCTGCAGTCGCGGGCCTACATCGGCCGCTTCAACTTCAAGGGCACCGACCAGCAGAAAATCGTCGGCAGCCTGTCCGGCGGTGAGCGCGGACGCCTGCACCTGGCCAAGACCCTGATGCAGGGCGGCAACGTGCTGCTGCTCGATGAGCCGTCCAACGATCTGGACGTCGAGACGCTGCGCGCGCTCGAGGACGCCATGCTCGAGTTCCCCGGCTGCGTCATGGTGATCTCGCATGACCGCTGGTTCCTCGACCGCGTGGCCACGCATATCATCGCCTTCGAAGGCGATTCGCACGTCGAGTTCTTCCCGGGCAACTACAACGAGTACGAAGCGGACAAGAAGCGTCGTCTCGGCGAAGAAGGCGCCCGTCCGCATCGCGTGAAGTACAAGAAGCTGGCCTGACCCTGCACCGGCCGTCGCTCTTCGCCGAGCGGCGGCAAACCCACGACACGGGATACGACGCATGATTTTTGCACACGCGCTTTCCGCCGCCTGGGAACAGAACGACTCGCTGGTCTGCATCGGCCTCGATCCGGAACCGTCCCGCCTGCCCGCCTCGCTTGACGGCCACCCGGACCCGATCTTCGAATTCTGCCGGGCCATCGTCGATGCCACGGCCGACCTGGTTTGCGCGTTCAAGCCACAGATCGCGCATTTCGCCGCCCAGCGCGCCGAAGACGCACTCGAACGGCTGATCGCGCATATCCACGCGAAACATCCCGGCGTGCCGGTGATCCTCGACGCCAAGCGAGGCGACATCGGCTCGACGGCACAGCATTACGCCAGTGAAGCCTTCGACCGTTACAAGGCGGACGCGGTCACACTCAACCCTTATCTCGGCCGCGATTCGATCCAGCCTTTCCTGGACCGGGCCGACAAGGGCGTGATCCTGCTTTGTCGTACGTCCAACCCGGGGGGCAAGGATTTCCAGGACCTCGATTGCGGCGGACGCCCGCTTTACCTGCATGTGGCCGAAACCATCGCAAGGGACTGGAATACGAACGGCAATTGCGCCCTGGTGACCGGTGCGACCTGGCCGGAGGAACTGGGCCGTGTGCGCGCCGTGGTCGGCGATATGCCGCTGCTGGTGCCGGGTATCGGTGCACAAGGTGGCGATGTGGAAGCCGTACTGGAACATGGCCGTACGGCTGACGGTACCGGCCTGATGATTTCCTCATCGCGGGCCATTCTGTACGCCTCGCCGGGACGGGACTTCGCCGAGGCATCGCGTCGCGCGGCGATCGACCTGCGCGATGAGGTCAACCGTTACCGCAACGGCTGACGCCGCTTCGCAGGTTCTCCCTCATCCGCCTTCGGCACCTTCTCCCTCCAGGAGAAGGGACAAGCATCGCGGACCTGGCTGAGGAGGAGCCAGGTTACCGCTTCGTCCGGCTCGCCCTCATCCAACGCTTAAGCGAGTTCGGCTTCGTTATTGATGACCCGTGCCACGATGCCGTAGACGATCGCTTCGTCGGCGCTCATCCAGTAATCGCGTTCCATATCGATCATCACCTTCTCCATCGGCTGCCCGGTTTCATTCGAAACCACGCGGGCGATGCGTTCGCGGGTGCGCAGGATCTCGCGCGCCTGGATGGCGATGTCGGTGGCCGGGCCGCCGGCGCCGCCGCTGGGCTGGTGGATCATGAAGCGGGTGTTCGGCAGGCACAGGCGACGCGACTTCTCGGCCGCGAGATAGATGTGGGTACCGGCGCTGGCGACCCAGCCGGTGCCGATGGTGAAGACCGGTGCCTTGACGAACTTGATCATGTCGTGGATGGCGTCGCCGGACTCGACGTGGCCGCCCGGCGAGGAGATCAGCATCTTGATCGGCGCGTCCGAAACGGACGACAGAGCGATCAGCCGTTCGCAGGTGCGCTTGGCGACGGCCTGGTCGATCTGGCCGAAGACCATGACGAAGCGCGACTCGAAGGCCAGGCGATCGGCCATGCGGTCGGAGCCGGCGGCGGGATTTTCTTCTTTCTTGGCATCCATGGGGAAAGCTCCTTAGGCATGTCGATGGGAATGGGATTACCGCCCAGCATATTGCATTGCCCCGGCGGCGGCGTGTTTTTGGGGAATCAGGCCTGCTGGATGTGCGATGTGGGGACTCGCCCCGCTACAGGCAAGCGCGCCCGGCCAGGCCTGCTCAGGGCAGCACGTCCACGCCGTGCCAGAAAGCGACCCGGCCCTCGATATTCGAGGCGGCGGCGGACGGTGTCGGGTAATACCAGGCGGCGTTCGGATTTACCTCGTCGCCGACGACCACGTCGTAGTAACTGGCGCGGCCCTTCCACGGGCAGACGCTGTGATGATCGTTGGCGCGGAAGTGTTCGCGTCGCAACGATCGCTCGGGGAAATAATGATTGCCCTCGACCACGACGGTGTCGTCGCTTTCGGCCAGGACACTGCCTTTCCAGAGTGCGCGCATGTCAGTCGTCCGCGCCGGGGTCCAGCCCCGGGAACAATACGTCGGTGAAGCCGAAGCGGCTGAAGTCGGTGATGCGCGATGGATAAAGGCGGCCGATCAGGTGATCGCACTCATGCTGCACCACGCGGGCATGGAAGCCCTCGGCAGTCCGCTCGATCCGCTCGCCGGTCGGACCGACACCTTCGTATCTGATCAAGGAATAGCGATTGACCGCGCCACGCAGCCCCGGCACGGACAGGCAACCTTCCCAGCCCTCTTCCATGTCCTGCGACAAGGGCGTGATCACCGGGTTGAGCAGGATGGTCTGTGGCACGGGCGGCGCGTCCGGGTAACGCTCGCTGTTGTCGAAGCCGAAGATGACCAGTTGCAGGTCGACGCCGATCTGCGGCGCTGCCAGGCCCACGCCACCGGCGTGATGCATGGTCTCGAACATGTCGGCGATCAGCGCGTGCAGTTCCGGCGTGTCGATCTGACCGGGCTCGACCAGCTTCGCCACGCGCAGCAGGCGCTCGTCGCCCATCCTCAGGATTTCGTGAATCATCCGGCTCTTCCTCTTCGGTTTTCCGGCTGCGCATCCGTTGCGCTGCCCATGTTCCATCGGATATGGCTGCATCCGGCGCCCGCATCAAGGGGGCCGGAATGCTGCACGGCAACACACCCACTTTAGCCCGACCATTCGACCAATGGCTAATGCCATGCGCCACGCTACGCCATTGACCCCTGCCACGCCCAAGCAGACCCTAGGCTCACCATCAGGGGAGCCGCCATCCATGAATGCTGTCATTCCTAAACCGAGTCCGGCCGGGAAGATCCTCTGGGTCGCGATCGCCGTCGTCGGCGCCTGGTGCCTGGGCGTCGTCGCCCTGCGCCGCGGCGAGCCGATCAACGCCATCTGGCTGGTTGCCGCGTCGATCGCCGTGTTCCTGATCGGCTATCGTTTCTACAGCCTGTTCATCGCCAACAAGGTGCTCCAGCTCGACCCGAGCAGGGCGACCCCGGCCGTCCTGCACAACGACGGCCTGGACTACGTCCCCACCGACAAATGGGTCGTGTTCGGCCACCACTTCGCCGCGATCGCCGGCGCCGGCCCCCTGGTCGGTCCCGTCCTCGCCGCACAGATGGGCTACCTGCCCGGCATGCTCTGGATCCTGGTCGGCGTCATCGTCGCCGGCGCGGTGCAGGATTTCATGATCCTGGGCCTGTCCCTGCGCCGCGATGGCCGCTCGCTCGGCCACATGCTCCGCGAGGAGCTCGGGCCGGTCGCCGGCGTGGTCGCGATGGTCGGCGTCCTGATACTGATGATGATCGTGCTCGCCGTGCTCGCCCTGGTCGTGGTCAAGGCCCTCACGCATAGCCCCTGGGGCACCTTCACCGTCGCCTGCACCATTCCCATCGCCATCCTGATGGGCGTCTACCTGCGCTATATCCGGCCGGGCAAGATCCTCGAGGTGTCGATCGTCGGCCTGGTCCTGCTGCTTGCCTCGATCTGGTACGGCGCCCATGTCTCGACGTCGCCGACGATGGCGGCGATCTTCGACTTCGACGCCAAGGCCCTGGCCTGGCTGCTGATCGGCTATGGCTTCTTCGCCTCGGTGCTGCCGGTCTGGCTGCTGCTCGCGCCGCGCGATTACCTGTCGACCTTCCTGAAGATCGGCACGATCTTCCTGCTCGCCCTGGCGATCTTCCTCGCCGCGCCGACCCTGCAGATGCCGGCGATCACCAAATTCATCGACGGCACCGGACCGGTCTTCCAGGGCAACCTGTTCCCCTTCCTGTTCATCACCATCGCCTGCGGCGCGGTTTCCGGCTCGCATTCGATCATCGCCTCGGGCACCACGCCCAAGCTGCTGGCCAATGAAGGCGAGGCGCGCATGGTCGGCTATGGCGGCATGTTGATGGAGGCCTTCGTCGCGATCATGGCCCTGATCGCCGCCACCTCGCTGCACCCGGGCGTGTACTTCGCGATGAACTCACCGGGCGCACTGATCGGCACCACCGTCGAGCACGCGGCCACGGTCATCAGCAACTGGGGTTTCGTGGTGACGCCCGCGGAGCTGACACAGACCGCGAAGGATATCGGCGAAGGCAGCATCCTCAGCCGTGCCGGTGGCGCACCGACCCTGGCCGTGGGCATGGCACAGCTACTGCACGGCATCATCCCCGGCGAAGGCATGGTCGCCTTCTGGTACCACTACGCGATCCTGTTCGAAGCGTTGTTCATCCTGACCACGGTCGATGCCGGTACCCGTGTCGGCCGCTTCATGATCCAGGAGATCGCCGGTTTGATCTATGCGCCCTTGCAAAAGACCGAATCGTGGACCGGCAATATCATCGCCACGGCGATCTGCGTCGGCCTGTGGGGCTATCTGCTTTACCAGGGTTCGGTCGACCCGCTGGGCGGTATCAATACGCTATGGCCGCTGTTCGGCATCGCCAACCAGATGCTCGCCGCGATCGCCCTGATGCTGGCCACCGTGGTCGTGGTCAAGCTCAAGCGCGAGCGCTATGTCTGGGTGCCGGCCATTCCCGCCGCCTGGCTGGTGATCTGCACGCTGACCGCCGCCTACCAGAAGCTGGTCGGTCCGATCAGCTTCACCGCCGCGGCGCAGAAGTACGCCGACGGTCTGGCCGCCGGCACGCTGATCGCGCCGGCGAAAACGGTGGCGGAAATGCAGCAGATCATTACCAACAACCGGGTCGACATGGCGCTGACCGCGATCTTCATGCTGCTGGTGATCACCATGCTCGGCTTCGGCCTGCGCGCGATCATGCAGGCCTGGCGCGCCAACCACCCGACCGCGCACGAAGAGCCGTACATCGCCCTGAGCAGCGTGCCGGCCCGTTGAGGATGCAAGCATGAACAGGTTCACGCACAGGGTCAGGGCCGGCTGGAAGTGGGCGGTGCAAACCGCCCGCCTCTGCTGCGGCGTCCCGGATTATGACGTCTACGTCCGGCACCTGCGCCAGTTCCATCCGGAACGGCCGGTGCCGACCTATGGTGAATTCTTCCGGGAACGCCAGACCGCCCGGTACAAGGGTACCGGGGGGCGCTGCTGCTGATTCGCCCCAGGTGCCCTGGCGTGGGACAATGGCGATCCCCTGTCGATCGCCACCATGACCAAGCCCCATACCGCGCCGGTCCCCGCGATCGAGCCCCAGCACAGTTTCGGCCTGCGCCTGATCGCCATTTACGAGGCGGTCAAGACCGTGGCCATGATCGCGATCGCGATCGGCGCCTTCCACCTGGACCGGCAGGAAAATTTCGAGCATCTGGTCCACTGGCTGGAACATCTCCCGTTGACCGAGAGCAACAGCCTGCGCTGGAACCTGGTCAGCACCCTGCAGGACCTGGGGCCGAGCAAGTTCGTCGCGATCGGCATCGTCGCCCTCGCCTATGCGGCGATTTTCGCCACCGAAGGCATCGGCCTGTGGATGCGCCAGCACTGGGCCGAATGGTTCACCGTGATCGCCACCGGCTCACTGATCCCGCTCGAGCTGTATGAAGTCTTCGGGCACTTCGGCTGGCTGAAGCTGCTGGTACTGCTGGGAAACGTCGCGATCGTGGTGTACCTCGTGCGGGTGGCGATGCAGCCGCGCGCGCCCAAACGGTAGAAGCAAGCCCTTGTGGGAACGAACCCTGTTCGCGAGTCCTTTGGGGCTGTGCGCTCAAGATCATGAGCTCTTCAGAGCCTGCGATCGGGCGACTCACGGCCCCAAAGGACTCGCGAACAGGGTTCGCTCCCACAACAGGCTGCGCGGCTACACCTCGTGATGGCGTGCCTCGATCGGCACCGCGTCCTTTCGCCGCGGCGCCAGTTCCACAAGGTACATCGCGCCGAGCACCAGGGCGCCGCCAACAAGCATGCGCCAGCTCAGCTGGTCCTGTCCGGCTGCGACGGCGAAGCCCGCCGCGAACACCGGCTCCAGGGTCATCACGATGGCCGCGCGCGTCGCCGTCAGGTGCGCCTGCGCCCAGGTCTGCATCAGCATCGCGCCGGCGCCGGCGGCCAGGGCCATGTAGATCACCGCGAACCACGCGGCGTTGTCGGGCGGTAGCTTCGGCCCGTGTGGCAAGGTGGCGAGCAGGCAGACCACCGCGATCGCCAGCATCTGCACCGTGGACAGCGCAAATGCGCTGCCTGGCCGCGACCACAGGCCGAGGCCGACGATGTGCAGGCCATACAACGCGGCGGCGATCAGGGTGAGCCAGACGCCATAGCTGATGCTGAGTCCATGCAGGGCAAGCAGGCCGAGACCACCCACGGCGAGCAGCACCGCGATCCAGGTCACCGGTGGCAGGCGCTGGCGTAGTAACACGGTACCCAGCAACGGCGTAAACACCACGTACATGCCAGTCACGAAGCCGCTGATGCTGGCCGAGGTATGTGCCAGCCCGGCGGTCTGCAACAACTGGCCGATGCCATACACCAGGCCAAGCGCGAGCCCCTGCCCCCATTCCCGACGACCCAGCGCCAGCAAAGGTTTCAGGAACAGCAGCAGCATCGCCAGCGCGGCGACGGTGAAGCGCACGGCGAGGAAATCCGTCACCGGCATGCGCCCGACCAGGTCCTTGATCAGGAAAAACGTGGATCCCCAGATCGCGGTAACCGCCATCAGGCCCAATGTCGCGTACAGGGGCATACGCGAATGGCCAGTACTCATGCCCTGCTCCGCGACAGGCGCCAGAGCTGCATCGGTATCTTCAGAAGGAAATGCGACCAGATGCCGAGCCAGACCACGCCGGCGACCAGCGGGTTGCGCGCCGCCGGATCGTGCAGGCGGAACCAGCGCCACATGCCGCGGTGTTTGTGACGACTGACGAACACCGGACGATGCCGGCTCGAGCCACCCTTGCCATGCAATACGCGCACGTCGCCGGCAAGGATCACCCGATAACCCGCGTCACGCACACGCCGGCAGAGATCGAGGTCCTCGCAATGCAGGAAATAGTTCTCGTCAAAGCCATGCAAGGATGCGAAAACCTTGCGCGAGAGCAGCATCAAGGCACCGGAAACCGCTTCGACCTCTTCCGCCCCGTCAGGCATCGGCCCGGGAATCGTGATGCCTTCGAAACGCGGATGTTCGGCCTCGCGCGCGGCCCGCCCGGTCAGCGTATTCAGTGAGCGACGCAGCAGGGGGTCGCGTCGCCGCGACGCGGGGTCGGCCGCCCCGGCGCTGTCGCAAACGACCGCGCCGACCAGGCCATTGCGCGGATCGGCGGCAAGCACCTCGAGCAGGCGCGGAAGCGTGTCCGGCTCGAGCAGGCAATCGGGATTGAGCACCAGCAGGTAGTCGCCGCGGGCCAGTGCCGCACCGCGATTGACGGCCGGACCGAAACCGAGATTGGCCCCGGTGTAGAGCACGCGAAAACGGTCGTCGCCGGCGTATTCACCCTCGAGCGCCTGCGGGATGCTGTCGCTGGAAGCATTGTCGACCAGGATGCATTCGACCGCGAGCGGCGTGGCCAGAGCGCGCGCGATGGATTCCCGGGTCAGGGCGCCACTGTCGGCGACAACGACAAGGACGCTCACCCGTGGGGATGCAGGAGAAATAGTCATTCGTGGATTATGCGGCATGGCACGCTTTCAACGCTGCCCGAGGGCCTCGTGCAGGGACACCGGCAGGTCGCTGCCGCGTCGTTCGAACCAGGGCTGCCCATGCCAGCCGCAGGCCTTCCATCCACGCAGGCGATGGAACTTGCGATGCTCTCGGTCGAACACCGCCACGCCGCCATGAAGTTCCGCCAGCCACCAGCCACCGTCCGGGCTGACCGCGTAACGGCCCGTCGCCCGATCGGGCATGCGGCCATCGGCGAATGGCGTTCCGGGCAATGCGCTATCCGACGTCCATTCGATCAGGGTCAGTTCGATGATGGCGACCGGCGGGCCGACCCTGTCCAGCGCCAACTCGGGCCATTCGCGCGCCTCGCGTACAGGCGCCGCCATCGTGGGCTTGCGCGCGAAGGACTCGACCAGCACGACCAGGGAGAAGCCGGCCAGTCCGGCCAGCATCGCGACGCCCCAGGCCAGCAAACTGCCGCCCATGTCCCGCTGCACGGCATGGATCAACCCGAACATGCCGACGTTGAGGGCCACGGCGCAGAGGCGGGCAAGCGTCGCCATGCGTTGTCCGAACGCAAGCAGGATCGCGGCAACGGTGAGCAGGATCGGTACGTCGATCCACCACGGCAGCAGGCCCACGCCAATCAGGGCGACGATCGCTACCGCCGCGACCGGCCATGAGAACAGCCTCGGTGCAGGCATCTCAGCCACCGGACCGGCGTCGCGAAATGAGATCGGTATCCACCCGAAAAGTATCCGCTATGGGACCTGGGCGGGGAATGCCATTGCCGCCCAACGAGCGGCGTCCTTCACCGCGCCTTTGCGGAAATACAGCCCTTGCGCCTCGTGCAAGGGCACGCGCAGGCCTGTTTCGAGCATCTGGGCCCACGCCAGGTCGACCCGCCGCGGGCGCTCGCCGGGTTCGATCCAGGGGCGTTCGTAGACCTTCATCCGCAGCGATCCATGGTGGATGCCTTCCAGTTGCGGCAGGCAACCGGGTGCGCGCGGAAGACGAAACAGTTCGCGTGCCTGGTTATCGAAGACATGCAACACCCATTCGTCCTCGGCCAGTTCGCGATGATCGTCGCGCCGACGCCATTGCGTGAACAGCAGATAGCGGCCGTCCGCCGTCCATAGCAAGGACGGCGCGATGTCCTCCATCGCCAGTCCGCCGCGTGTGCGCAGGTAGCCGCTACGCGGCAGGCGCGGGTCGAGCCGGCCGTCGCGCCAGGAGGTATCCACCCCGAACAGCCAGGCCGCGTCGTTACCGTGGGGCGCGGGCAACAGCAGTTCCACCGCGGCATTCGCCGCGATCGGCCCGGTTGGAACGTGCCAGTCGGGCAGCAACGCGGGGCCCGCCGCCAGCAACGCGATGCGTTGCGCACGCAGCCGGAAATAGCCTTCTCGCGATGCGCGCGCGAGCACGAACGGTATGTCCTGCGCCGGCACTGTCGGCAAGCTCTCAAAGGAACTCAACGGACCCGGCGATGCCTTTCCGGCGTGCCAGCCGAGCAAGACTGTCGCCTGCAGTTCGCCGTCGGTGATGCTGTCCAGGCTCAGCAACGGGTAGGGCAGGTCCAGCGCGTGCACCTTCCCGGTCCGGGTATCGAGCGCGAGCAGGCGGCGTGGCAGGGCCGGTTCCACGGCGGCGGCGATCGCCGTCCACCAGTGGCCGTCCGGCGATACGCGGTGTTCGAGCAGGGCGTCCTCGATCGACCAGCCCGGCCCTTCGTACCGGTATCGAACCTGCCGACCGTCGTCACTCGCCACGATGGGTACGATGCGTACCCTGCCCGACTCGAGCCAGCGTGACTTGCCGTCCAATGTCATGCAGATACGAGGTGTGCGCTGTGGCTCGGTGCGTACGCGCAAGGCCAGCGAAGGCTCAAAGCCATCGACCACCGTCACGTCGCTGTGTACGCCACCGCCGCGATACAGCGCGCTCGCCGGTTGACCGGCACCGATCCCCACCCAGCTATCGGGCCAGCCACGACGCCCGTGTTCGGTCAGGTAGCCGGCGATCCGCAGGAAGGACCCGTCCAGGGATTGCGGATCGCCGGGCACGACGACGGGCTCGTCCGGTCGAACATTCCAGGGAACGAGTTCGCGCCAGCCCTCGGCCTTCGTCCACAACCGCCAGGAGCATCGGTATCCGGTTGGCGCGATGGCCCGCACCGCCAGCGCGCTGCCGTCGTCGCGCCAGCACAGATCGTCGCCACCCTGGACCAGCAGTCCACTGTCGCGGCCATCCATCCATAGCTGGTAGCGCTTGTCCTGGAGGAACGTCAGTGGGTCGTCCAGCGCGGCCAGGCTCGGCGGCATGGCTTTGCGCAGAGCGAGTGGCGGCGCCGTGCCCGGTCCGGTGTCGAGCGAAGGCGGCTGGCAACGTTCGAAAACATCGCGTGGCAACCACACGTCCGCGCAGGCGACGTAATCCATCGGCAGCTGCGACTCGCTTTCGAGCACGTCCCGAAGCGGGCGCGGTTCGCCGCCGCCAACCGGCGCCACCCACGGGTCGTTTTGTCGCCAGCCGACCTGGCGCCAATCGGGCAACCGCCACAACAGGCGTCGCTCGGCGTCGAGCACATAGTCGCAACTGTCGGTATATCGCGAGCGCGGCGAGGCCGCTATGAACCAGCGCCCGTCCGGGCCCAGCACCGCGTCTTCGGCACACCCGCCGATCACCGCCAGGCCGCCGGGCAACAGATAGTCGCCATCGACTGGCCCACCCATGCCCAGCTCGCCGCGCGCCAGGAACCTGACCCGTGCGGCGGTGGCGGCACGAAGCTGGGCGGGAGGCGTCAAGGGTGCCCCGGCCGTGTCGCCGGTCGCGGGCGGAACGGCCAGCGTTCCATTCACACGGGGCCTGCGGCGACCGCGCATCACGCGGAAGGCGATCAGGTTCAGGGCGACAAGCAGGATCAATCCCAACCACAGTGGTTGCCCGCCGAAGAGCATGATCCATGCTCCCAGTACGAGCAGTTCCGCCGCTGCGATCAGCGCGGCGCGCATGGGTTCAGCCGCACCAGGCCCGCGCGTTGCGGAACATGCGCATCCACGGCGAATCCTCGCCCCACGACTCCGGGCGCCAGCTCATCTGCACGCTGCGGAACACGCGTTCCGGATGCGGCATCATGATCGTGACGCGGCCTTCGGCGGCGGTGAAACCGGCCAGGCCACCGGGCGAGCCGTTCGGGTTGAGCGGATAGCCTTCGGTCGGACGACCGCGGTTGTCGACGAAGCGCGCGGCACTGCCGCTCTTCGACGGGCTGCACACGTACGGGAAGTTGACCTTGCCCTCGCCGTGGGCAACCGCGACCGGAATCCGCGAACCGGTCATGCCCTTGAAGAACAGGCTCGGCGAATCGAGGATTTCCAGCGTGGCCAGGCGTGCTTCGTACTGTTCGGAGGCATTGCGCAGGAACTGTGGCCAGTGCTGTGCGCCGGGGATGATGTCCTTCAGTGCCGACATCATCTGGCAACCGTTGCACACGCCGAGCGCGAACTTCGTCGGGTCGGCGAAGAATGCGGCGAACTGCGCGCGCAAGTCTTCGTTGTAAAGGATCGACGCGGCCCAGCCGCGGCCGGCGCCAAGCACGTCGCCAAAGGAGAAGCCGCCGCAGGCAGCGAAGCCGCGGAAGTCATCCAGCTTGACGCGCCCGGCGGCGAGGTCCGACATGTGCACATCGACCGCTTCGAAACCGGCGCGGTCGAACGCCGCGGCCATTTCGGTCTGGCCGTTGACGCCCTGCTCGCGCAGGATCGCCACGCGCGGACGCGTACCGGACGCGATGAACAGTTCGGCGATGTCGGCCAGCGGATCGAAGGTCAGCTTCGGTGAAATGCCCGGATCCGCGTCATCCATTCGCCAGGCCAGTTCGGCGTCCGCGCTCTGTGGATTGTCGCGCAGGCGCTGCATGGCACTGCTGGTCTCGTTCCACGCGGCGAACAGCTCGCTCCAGTTCCATTTGAAGACGGCATCGCTGCCGAGATAGAGCTTGATGCCGAGCTTTTCCTTCGGCCGGCCGATGTGATGACTGAGGCCGGCCAGGTTGTACTTCACCAGCAAGGCCTCGAAGGCCTCGTGGTTGGCCGCGGCAATCTGCACGACGGCGCCGAGTTCTTCATTGAACAGCGCACGCAAAGTGGCATCGGCCCAGCCGTCCATGCGGATTTCCAGGCCGCAATGACCGGCAAAGGCCATTTCCAGCAAGGTCACGATGGCACCACCGTCGGAACGGTCGTGGTACGCGAGCAGCAGGCCGGCGGCATTGGCTTCCTGGATCAGCTCGAACATCGCCTTCAGGCGCTTCGCGTCGTCGAGGTCCGGCGGCACGCCACCACTGCGATTGAATACCTGGGTCAGCGCCGAACCGCCGAGGCGGTCGCGTCCGGCACCAAGGTCGATCAGCCACAGCTCGGTGTCGCCACGATCGAGTTTCAACTGCGGGGTCAGCGTGCGGCGGACATCGCTCACACGGGCAAAACCGGTAATCACCAGGGAAACCGGCGATACGGTGCGCTGCACCTGTTCGCCTTCCTTCCACACGGTGGTCATCGACAGCGAATCCTTGCCGACCGGAATGGCGATATCCAGCGACGGACACAGTTCCATGCCGATCGCCTTGACCGCGTCGAACAACGCCGCGTCCTCGCCCGGATGATTGACCGCGGCCATCCAGTTCGCCGACAGGCGGATCTCGTCCAGCTTGATGGGAGCGGCAGCCATGTTGGTGATCGCTTCACCCACGGCCAGGCGCGCGGCGTCGGCACTGTTGAGCAGCGCCACGGGAGCGCGCTCGGCCATCGCCATCGCTTCGCCGGTATAGCCGTCGAAATCGGTGAGGGTCACCGCGACATCGGCCACCGGCACCTGCCACGGGCCGACCATCGGATCGCGTGCGTTGAGGCCGCCGACGGTGCGGTCGCCGATCGTGATCAGGAAGCTCTTGCTGCCGACCGTGGGCAGGCGCAGCACGCGCGACAAGGCCTCGTCCATGCCGATGCCGGTAAGGTCGGGCAGCAGGTCGACGCGCGGCTTGACCCGCTTCGCGTCGCGATGCATGCGCGGCGGCTTGCCGAACAGCACATCCATGGTCAGGTCGATCACGGTGAGGTCGCGGCGCGGATCGCGCACGATCAGCCGTGCCTCTTCCGTTGCGTCGCCGACCACCGCGAACGGGCAGCGCTCGCGCGCGCAGAACGAAGCGAACAGCTCGACGTCTTCCGGTGCGATGGCCAGCACGTAGCGTTCCTGCGATTCGTTGCTCCACACCTGCATCGGCGAGAGCTGCGGGTCGTCGCAGGGGATCTTCGACAGGTCGATGATGCCGCCGACACCGGCGTCGTTGAGGATTTCCGGGATCGCGTTGGACAGGCCACCCGCGCCGACGTCGTGGATACTGACGATCGGGTTGTGCTCGCCGCGCGACCAGCAGGCATCGATCACCTGCTGGCAGCGCCGTTCCATTTCCGCGTTGTCGCGCTGCACGGAGGCGAAATCGAGTTCGGCGCTGGAGGTGCCCGAGGCCACCGACGAGGCGGCACCGCCGCCCAGGCCGATCAGCATCGCCGGACCGCCGAGCACGATCACCTTGTTGCCGGGACGCACGGCGCGCTTCTGCACATGGTCCGCGCGCAGCGCGGCCAGGCCGCCGGCGATCATGATCGGCTTGTCGTAACCACGGCGGACGCCGGTCTCGCTGGTTTCCTGCTCGAAGGTGCGGAAGTACCCGCCCAAGGCCGGACGGCCAAATTCGTTGTTGAACGCGGCGGCGCCAAGCGGGCCGTCGCGCATGATCTCGAACGCGCTGGCCATGCGTGGCGGCAGCGGGCGATCGGTTTCCCATGGCCGTTTCAGGCCCGGAATACGCAGGTGCGATACCGAGAAACCGGTCAGTCCGGCCTTCGGCTTGCCGCCACGACCGGTCGCGCCCTCGTCGCGGATCTCGCCGCCGGCACCGGTCGCCGCGCCCGGCCAGGGCGCGATCGCGGTGGGGTGGTTATGCGTCTCGACCTTGATCGCGTACGGCACGGCCTCGTCGTGCGCGCGATACACGCCGTCGGCCGGATCGGCGAAGAAACGACGGGCGACATTGCCCTCGATCACCGCGGCGTTGTCGTGGTACGCGGACAGCGTATGCGCCGGCGACTTCGCATGGGTGTTCTTGATCATGCCAAACAGGCTGAGTTCCTGCGGCTCGCCATCGATGGCCCAGGTGGCGTTGAACACCTTGTGCCGGCAATGCTCGGAATTCGCCTGGGCGAACATCATCAGTTCGGCGTCGGACGGCGCGCGACCCATCGTCGCGTAGCGCTCGGCGAGGTAGGCGATTTCGTCGTCGGCGAGGGCCAGGCCGAGTTCGGCATTGGCCTTGCCCAGCGCCGCGATGGCATCAGCGCCCAGCTCAATCCGGCCCAACGGGCCAGGCTGGCCGGCAAGGAACAGCCCGTGGGCTTCCTCGATCGCCGTCAACACCGATTGGGTCATCGGGTCGTACAGCGCCGCCATCAGCGCGTCCCACGAACGGTCGGTCGGGGCCGGCAGGCCGGTGATATGCCAGGCCTGGCCGCGCTCGACCCGGCGCACATCGAAACCGGCGCCATGCAGGATGTCGGTGGCCTTGCTCGACCACGGCGAGATCGTGCCCAGGCGCGGCACCACCCAGAACGTGGCCGGTTCCGGCGCGGCGTCCTTCGCCTCGAGCACCTGCAGCAGGCGTGTACGCGCCTCGCCTTCCGGCGGTTCGGATGCATCGACGAAATAGGTGTGCCAGGCAGCCTGCACACGGGCCCCGTGATGCAGGGCATCCAGGCGGGCATTCAGGCGTTCGAGGCGAAAAGGCGAAAGGGCGCTTTGCCCGTCGAGTGCGATCATGCGGGGGGAATGGCGCTGAAATAAAACGCGTATTCTACATCATGCTGCGGGACAGCAACGGCGGCAGGGACCGGCCGCCGGACCGGGACTGCGGCGTTATGCCGCAGTCCGGGAGGTCAATTTGGCGCTGGAGCGGTCGCCGGCGAGGCCTTGGTCGCGTTCAGCGCCTGCATCATCTGCGCCGGAGTGACATAGCCGCCGATCACGGTACCGTCCTCGGCGACGACGGTCGGGGTGCCGTTGACGCCCAGGTTCACGCCGAGATCGAAGTCGTCGCTGACCGGGTTCTTGCAGCTCATCGGCTTGATCGACTTGCCGCTGATCGCATCGGTAAACGCGGTCTTGCGATCAGCGCTGCACCAGACCGACACCGCCTTGGTATACGACGGGGTGTCGTTGCCGGCGGTGGTCTTGACCCCTTCGCGCGGCCAGAACAGGTATTCCACCGCGATGCCCTGCTTGTTGTACTCGTCCATGTGCTTGTGCAGTTCACGGCAGAAACCGCAGTCCACGTCGGTGAACACGGTCACCGTATGCTTCGGATTGGCCGGCCCGAAGACCAGCTTCTGCGAAGCGGGAATCTTGGCTATCGCGGCCTTGCGCACGGTCGCCCAGGCCTGCTCGCTGAGGTCCTTCTTGTCCTTCAGGTCGATCAGGTTGCCGTGCATCATGTATTTGCCATCGTTGCTGACATAAACCAGCTGGCCCGAGGCGATGACCTGCGAGAACCCGGCCATCGGCGCCGGCTGGATGCTGTCGACCTTGATGCCGGGCGCCAGGCCCTGCACGGCCTCACGAATGGCTTTCTCGTCGGTGTCGGCCGCGAAAGCGGCGACCGCGAAACCCATGGCGGCGACCGCCAGGACGATTTTATTGAACATGTCGTACTCCATCACTGCATGCACGAGCGCACCGGGGGATTGGATGCGTCGCGGGCCTGTCGGTTCCCGGCCGGGATTGTCTCACACGTCTTTCAGCCTCGCGGATGATGCTGCGCATGGAGTCGCTTGAGCCCTTCCTTGGCGACCAGCGTATAAATTTGCGTGGTACTCAGCGCGCTGTGACCGAGCAGCATCTGCAGCGCGCGAAGGTCGGCTCCATGATTGAGCAAGTGTGTTGCAAAGGAGTGTCGCAGGACGTGCGGCGACACACGCTTTGGTGGAATGCCGACCTGCAGCGCATAGCGTTTGACCAGGGTCCAGAACATCTGCCGGGTCATCGCCTCGCCGCGATTGGACAGGAACATCGCCCGCGGTTGCCGGCCACGGGCAAGTACCGGGCGGGCCGTCGCAAGATAGGTCGAGACGTGGGCCAGGGCCTCCTCGCCGACCGGGATCAGGCGCTCCTTGCCGCCCTTGCCGTCGATGCGCAGCACGCCCTGGCGCGGGTTCAGTGCCGCCAGCGGCAGGTCGACCAGTTCGGACACGCGCAGGCCGGCCGCGTACATCAGCTCCAGCATCGCGCGGTCGCGCATGCCTAGCGGCGTGCCGGTATCCGGCGCGACCATCAAGGCGTCGACTTCGCGCTCGGCCAGGGCCTTGGGCAGGCCACGCGGCATCCGTGGCCGCTGCATCAGCAGGGTCGGGTCCTCGACCGTCAGGTCGTGCCGGATCAGGCTGGCGTAATAGCGACGGAACGCGGACTGGCGCCTGGCCATCGAGCGCACCGCCACCGGCTGCTCGCCGTGATAGGCGGAAATATCCTCGCGCCGCGCGTCCGCCAGCGTCCGTCCGCGGGTGGCCAGCCAGCGGGCGAGCCCTTCCAGATCCTGACGGTAGGCTTCCAGCGTGCGGTCGGCCAGCCCGTCCTCCGACCAGACCCGCTCGAGGAAGACGGCGATACCCGCGCGGTCCGCTTCGGCGATACTGTCGGTTCGTGTTTCGGTGGTCGACGACTTCATGGGTCGATGCTCACCGGATGACTTCCGCAACGCAAGCGATCCGCCACGCCGATGAAAACCACCGTTCAGATCGTCCCCGTCGCCCCGCTCTGGCGTCGTCTCGCCGCCATGGTCTACGACGTGCTCGCGGTCGTGGCGATCGTGATGGTGGTCGGCTATGTCTGCCAGCGCGCTACCGGCGGTACCGTGGTCAGTGCCGACGGGCATGCCATCGCCTGGTGGTACCAGCCCTTGCAGGCCCTGGTGGTCGCCGCCTATTTCCTGGCCTCATGGCTGCGCGGCGGGCAGACCCTGGGCATGCGCCCCTGGCGCATCCGCATCACCGACACGACCGGCCAGTTGCTGCGTCCCGCCCGTGCCGTGCTCCGCCTTGTCGTCGGCGCCCTGCCGCTGCTGCTGCTGGCCTTGTCCCATGTGTTGCCGCTGCGCTTCGCGCTCTGGGCTCCGCTGATCGGCTGGGCGGCGATCATGCTGCCGACGCTATTCGACGCCCGCCGTCGTGGCCTGCACGATATGGCCGCCGGCAGCGAAGTCCGCCGCATCGTGTGAGATCGTTCACAAAGCTGCGATGGACAGTAACGCCCGCGTCCGACGACACTGGCCTATGAACCACGCATCCGCGACCCACCCCGATACCCGCACGGATGCGGATCTGGCCAGCAGCAACCGGCATTTCTATGACGCACTCTGGAACGATGCGCGGCTGATCGAGCCGCAGCGCTTCAATACCTGGCCGCTGGTGCAGGAGCTTGCGGGGCGCACCACGCGCCGGCTGGAAATCGCCCCCGGCCTGCGCCCGCGCCTGCCGCTGGAAGGCACCCAGTTCCTCGACATCAGCCAGCCCGCGCTGCGTCGACTGCATACCCGCGGCTTGCATGCGACGAACGGCAGTGCCAGCGCCCTGCCCTACGCCGACGCCAGCTTCGACTTCGTCTGCGCGTTCGACATCGTCGAGCACGTGGTCGACGACGAAGGCGTGCTGGCCGAGCTTTCGCGCGTCACCGAACCGGGTGCCTACCTGCTGCTATCGGTGCCGCTGGATCCAGCGGCCTGGAATGCCTTCGACGATTTTGTCGGCCATTACCGGCGTTACGAACCGGAAGCGATCCGCGCCAAGCTCGCCGCCGGCGGTTTCACTATCGAACGCAGCGCCGCCTACGGCATGCAGCCGAAGTCATCGCGCCTGCTCGATATCGGCCAGTGGTATCTCACGCACAAGCGAGAACGCGCGATGTGGTGGTACAACCGCGTCTTCATGCCGCTCGGCCTGCGCTTCCAGCGTCCACTGGCGATCGGCGACGGCCTGATCGACACCGCCGGGGTCGATGAAATCCTGCTGGTCTGCCGAAAAACCGTCGCCTGAACGGCCACTTCCGGCTACTGGTCCGGTGGTCCTGACGGTTATCCGCTAATATGGGAGGAATTACCTTTCCCCCCAAGGGTGGCAAGATGCTCTATCAATGGCACGAATGGCAGCGCTCGATGCTCAGCCCGCTCACCTATTGGGCGGAGGCGAGTGCGCGCATGTTCGGCGACAGCGCCAGCATGCTTTCGCGCATGCCGGGTGCCGATCGCGCCGCGGCTGGATACGAGCTGATGTACCGCCTGGGCAAGGCCTACGAAAAACCCGAATTCAATATCCACAAGGTCGTCGCGCACGGCCATGAAGTGGCCATCGTCGAGCAGGAAGCGATGGCGCTGCCGTTCTGCAAGCTGAAACGCTTCAAGCGCTTCAGCGACGACCAGGCCACGGTCGACCGCATGAAGAACGATCCCGCGGTGCTCGTCGTCGCGCCGCTGTCCGGTCACCACTCCACATTGTTGCGCGACACCGTGCGTACCCTGCTGCGTGACCACAAGGTCTACATCACCGACTGGGTCGACGCGCGCATGGTGCCGGTGGACCAAGGTTCGTTTGGCCTGAACGACTACGTTACCTATATCGAAGCGTTCATCCGTCACGTCGGCGTGCATCGCGCGCACGTGATCTCGGTCTGCCAGCCCACCGTACCGGTGCTCGCCGCGGTATCCCTGATGGCCGCGCGCGGCGAAGACACGCCGCTGACCCTGACCCTGATGGGCGGCCCGATCGACACCCGCGAGAGCCCGACCCAGGTCGACAACCTCGCCACCACGCGGCCGCTGTCGTGGTTCCGCAACCAGCTGATCCACCAGGTCCCCGGGCAGTACCCCGGCGCCGGCCGCAAGGTTTATCCCGGGTTCCTGCAGCACGCCGGCTTCATCGCGATGAATCCGAGCCGACACCTGATGTCGCACTGGGATTTCTACGAGAACCTGCGCCGCGGCGACCTCGACGACGCCGAAGCGCATCGCCAGTTCTACGACGAATACAACGCCGTGCTCGACATGCCGGCCGAGTATTACCTCGACACGATCGCCACCGTCTTCCAGGAACACCGCCTGCCCATGGGCACCTGGGAAATCGAAGGCGAACTCGTCCAGCCGGCGAAGATCAAGCACACCGCCCTGCTCACCATCGAAGGCGAGCTCGACGACATCTCCGGCCCCGGCCAGACCCAGGCCGCCCACACGCTGTGCAAGGGCATCTCGAAGAAGTCACGCCAACACCTCACCGTCGCCGGCGCCGGCCACTACGGCATCTTCAGCGGCCGCCGCTGGCGTGACATCGTGTATCCGGACGTGCGCGATTTCATCGCGCGTTTCGACAAAGGCACGAGCGCGAGTGGTTCGGGCGTGGCGAAGACCAAAACCCGCAAGGCAAAGCCCATAACCTGACTTCTGCAGGATCCTTGCAGGGCCTTGTGTGCGAACCCTGTTCGCGAGTCCCTTGAGGCCTTGACTCTCCAGAGCCGGCAATCGTGTGACTCACGGCTCCAAAGGACTCGCGAACAGGGTTCGCTCCCACAACGCTAGCCGAAGCGGCGGAAGTACAGCGTCGCGCCAATCACCAGCAAGGTCGGCGGCAACAGGTTCGCCAGCAACGGCGACATGCCATAGACGGTGCCGAAGTTGACCATGGCGCCCTGCAGGAAGTACCAGCCGATGGCGAGGATGATGCCGACGAAGAGGCGCTTGCCGAGGCCGCCGGAGCGCAGCGAGCCGAAGGCGAAGGGCATCGCGCAGAGGACCAGGATCAGCACGTTGAACGGGAACAGCACACGGCCCCAGAAGGCGACGGCGTAGACGCCCGGGTTCTGCCCGTTCGCTTCCAGGTAGCGCATGTTGCGGCGCAGGTCCTTCATCGACAGGTACTCGGCGTGGATCACCGACTGCTCGAGCACGCGTGGATTCAGATGGGACTGCCAGTTGGCGCTCGGGACTGACGTCGTATGCGTGCCGGTGTCGTCGAGCTTCGTGGTGCGCACGTTCTGCATCACCCATTGATTACCGTCGTGCATGGCGCTGTCGGCGTGGTCGAACTGGGTGACCTGGCCGTCGTCGGTGAAGGTGAATACGCGCACATTGACCAGCTTCACCGTGTCACGGCCATTGTCCTGGGTGGCGATGGCTGACTTGGCATTGATGAAGCGGGCGCCGTCGCGGGCCCAAAGGCCGCTGGCGGTGGCGCCCAGGTTGCTCGAACGCATGCGCACCTGGATCTGTTGGGCGCGCTGGTCGCCATAGGGCGCGGCGGTTTCGCCCATGATCACCACGCCGGCGGTGAGGATGGCGATGACGGCGGCGGCCGAGGTGGCGATACGCAGCTTGGACATGCCGGCGGCGCGCAACGCGGTCAGCTCGCCGCTGGCGGCCAGGCCGCCGAGGCCCATCAGGCCGCCGATCAGGGCGGCATTGCTGAACATCTGGTAGAGCCGGCGCGGCACGGTCAGCGCGATATAGCTGATCGCGTCGTAGAGGGTGAACCCGTTCTTGCCGATATTGCCGAGCTGGCGGACGAACTGGGTCAGCGAATCGAAGCCGGCCAGTACCAGCCAGACCAGCAGCAAGGTACCGATCACGCTCATCCAGATCAGCCGGTCGGCGCGTTTGACGGTCAGCGAGATCATGCTTTGGCCGCCTTGTAGACGACGCGACGCGGGGTGTTCTGTTTCCAGAAATACCAGGCGGCAATGGCGAAGACGATCACATGCAGGACCCAGACCGGCGCCGAGGTATGCAGGTTGCCCTTGACGATCTGGGCGCGGGCGATCAACTGCCAGATCACGTAGATGAAGTAGGTCAGCACCGCGATCAGCAAGCGGCCATAGCGCGGGTCGCGCGGCGCCTGCTTGGACATCGGCAGCACCAGCATCATCAGGACCAGGGCGCTGACCGGCGCGGCGAAGCGCGACACCATTTCACCGCGGGCATCGGCGGTGTTGGTCGAGGCCAGGTCCCAGGTGCTGAGCTCGTGCGCCGGATCGTCGTCGTCATCCGAGTCGATCGAGGACAAGGCCTTGTCATTGCGCTGGTAGCGGATGCGGCGCCAGTTGTCGCTGCCGATCGGGATCTCGTACTGCCAACCGTCCATCAGGGCGAGGAAACGGTTCTGGCCGTCGCTCTCCTGGTACATCTGGCCGTGTTTGGCGGTGATCAGGCGAACCTCGACCGTGCCGTCCTTGTCGGTGCGGTCGGCGGCGATGAAGGTCTTGCCCAGCAGCGAGCCATCGCGGCTGAGCGCATCGACGAAGATGATGCCGCCCTTGCCGGGCAGTTCGGTGAAGCGTCCGGCGTCGAGGCCGGCGGCGATCACCGAGCGATTGGCCACTGCGATCATGTTGTCGGCCGTGCGCGAGGCCAACGGGCCAAGCCAGAGCGAGACCGTGCCGACCGCGATCGTGGTGACAATGGCCAGCAGGGTCACCGGGCGCAGCATGCCGATCGGGCCCATGCCGGAGGAAGCCAGGACGTGCATTTCGCTCTCGCGGTACATGCGGCCGAGCGCCATCAGGGTGCCGAGGAAGGCGGCCATGGGCAACAGGGTGGAAAGCAGGTCGACCATCTGCAGGCCGAGCACCTGGAACATGATGCTGGCCTGGATACTGCCGTTGGCGACCTTCTGCAAAACGGTCGCGAACGCGCCGCCGGCGAAGATCACCAGCAGCACGGCGGCCGTGGCAAGGATGCCGAAGGCGAGCTCGCGGAGAAAGTAGCGGTCGAGGATGCTCAGCATTGTTTGATAGAATAGGCGGTTAGCGCCGCGTCAAACCGGCCGGCAAACGTCAAGTCTAGCTTGTCCGACCCCGTTCAGGCTTCAGCAGGATCTTTCACGATGACGCTTCAGTTCAGCCTCGGTTCCACCGCTCCCGAATCCTCCGATACCGCCTGCGCCATCGTCGGTGTGTACGAGAACGGCCTGCTTACCAGCGCGGCGGCCCGGGTCGACACCGCGGCCGGCGGCGCGATCAAGCGCCTGGTCGAGAGCGGTGACGTGACCGGCAAGACCGGTGTCGCCACCCTGCTGCTCGCCCCCCAGGGCGTGGCAGCCCGGCGCGTCCTCGTGATCGGACTGGGTGCGCAGAAGACCTTCGACGCAGCCCGTTACCAGCGGGTCAACCTGGAAGCGGCGCGCGCGATCGGCAAAATGCCGGTCGAAAGCGCGACCTCCTGGTTGACCGAGGTCGAGGTGCCTGGCCGCGACGCGGCATGGCGCGTGCGGGTGGCCGCCCTGGCTACCGACCACGCGGCTTACCGCTATACGGCCACGTTCAAGCCTCGTGAGAAGAGCACGAAGCCGGAGCTGGGGGCCATCACCTTCGCTGCCGGCGACGAGGCCCAGACCGGTCTCGACCAGGCCCGCTCCATTGCCGAAGGCGTGCGCTTCGCCCGTGAACTGGGCAACCTGCCACCGAATATCTGCAACCCTGCCTACATCGCGGACCAGGCCCAGGCCTTCGCCGATGCCAATGAAGGTGTCGACTGCGAGGTGCTGGACGACGAGGCGATGGAGCAACAGGGCTTCGGCTCGCTGCTCGCGGTCGGCCGTGGCTCGGCGAACCGGCCGAAACTGGTGATCCTGCAATGGCACGGCGGCGCGGCTGGCGCAAAACCTTACGCCTTGGTCGGCAAGGGCATCACCTTCGACACCGGCGGCATCAGCCTGAAGCCCGGTCCCGGCATGGAAGAAATGAAGTTCGACATGTGCGGCGCCGCCGGTGTGCTTGGCGCCTTTGTCGCCGCGGTTCGCATGAAGCTGCCGCTGAACCTGGTCTGCGTGGTGCCGGCGGTGGAAAACATGCCGGATGGCTCGGCCTACCGTCCGAGCGATGTGCTGACCAGCCTGTCCGGCCTGACCATCGAGGTTCTCAACACCGACGCCGAAGGCCGGCTGATCCTGTGCGATGCGTTGACCTATACCGGCAAGCGCTTCTCGCCGCACACCATCGTCGACGCCGCCACCCTGACCGGTGCCTGCGTGGTCGCCCTGGGCAAGCACGCGACCGGCCTGATGACCAAGCACGACGACTTGTCGGCCGAGCTGCTGGCCGCTGGCGACGCGACGCTCGATCGCGCCTGGCGCCTGCCGCTGTGGGACGAGTACCAGAGCCAGCTCGACTCCGGCTTCGCCGATGTGGCCAATATCGGCGGCAAATATGCCGGCGCGATCACCGCGGGCTGCTTCCTTGCCCGCTTTACCGAGGGCCAGCGCTGGGCCCACCTGGATATCGCCGGTACGGCATGGGACGAGGGTCGCAAGGGTCTGGCAACCGGACGGCCGGTGTCGTTGCTGGCCCAGTGGCTGATCGACCGTTGCGGTTGATGGGAGGGTTTTGAGTGCCTCGTGCCGATTTCTACCTGATCGACAAGCCGCGCTTTCGCGACGACCCGCTGCTGCTGGTCTGCGAGCTGGTGAAGAAGGCGTTCGCCGCCGAGCAGCCGACCCTGGTACTGACCCGCGATTTCGCCCAGGCCGAGGCGGTCGATGAGAAACTGTGGGAATTCGACCAGGACGGCTTCATCGGTCACCAGCTTGCCGGCGACGACGACGACCATGCGACCGCGGTCCTGGTCGTGCCTCCCGGCGTCGAGATTGCCGATCGCCCGCTGGTGATCAACCTGCGCGAGACCTGCGCGCAGGGACGCTACGAGCGCGTGCTCGAGGTCGTCGCCGCCGATCCGGCCGAACGCGATGGTTCGCGCCTGCGCTGGCGGGAGTACCAGCGCCAGGGTTTCACCGTCACGAAATTCGACATGTAGCGTCGTCTTGCTCAACCAACGGCGCGAGTAACGCGGCCAGTTGCTCACCCGTGACTGGTTTGCGCAGGAACCCATTCATTCCCGCGGCGCGGGTCAGGGCTTCCTCATCGCCGACGCTGCGCGCGGTAACCGCGTAGATCGGCAGGTGCAATGCGCCATGCAGGCGCCTGATCATTCCCGCCAGCTGGAAGCCATCAACGCCGGGCAGGTCGAGATCGAGCAGGACGACCGCCGGTTGCGCGACGGCCAGTTCGGTCAGTGCGCCCAGCGAATGCGCGACATGCCGCACATGATGCCCCTGCGCGTCGAGCAGCCCGGAGATCACCGCGGCGACGATCGGGTCGTCCTCGACCAGCAGGATATCGAGTGGGTCGGCGGTTGCCTTCTCGGCGCCGACGGCAGCAGGGGCCTCGACCTTACATTCGCGCAGCGGCAGCCACACATGGAACCGGCTGCCCTGGTCAGCGCCCGGGTCGAGCCAGATACGTCCCCCCATCAGGACAACCAGTTCGCGACATATCGCCAGACCCAGGCCCGTGCCGAACTCGCGCTGCGGCGTCGCACCCTGCTCGAACCGTTGGAAAAGACGGCGTCGCACCTCGTCCGCGATACCTGGTCCGGTATCGGTCACGATGAAGGCGATGCCGCCCTCGGTCCGCACCGCGCGCAGGCTGGCGCCACCGCGCGCCGTGAACTTGATCGCATTGCCTACCAGGTTGAGCAGCACCTGTTTGATCCGTGTGGCATCGCCGAGCACGTTGGCGGGCAAATCCGCGGTGCAGTCGTCGACAAGGGTCAGTTTCTTGCGCAACGCGGCGGCGGCGTGCAAACGTATCGTTTCGCCGACCAGGGCACGCGGGTTGAAAGGCGCCTGTTCCAGTTCGACGCGGCAGGCATCCAGGCGCGCGAGGTCCAGTACATCGTTGACCAGTCGCAATAGCAGGCTGCCCGAGCGCTGCAAGGCATCGACATATTCCTGCTGGGTCGGGCTCAGGGAGGTCTGCCGCATCAGTTCGGCCATGCCGAGAATGCCGGTCATCGGTGTACGGATCTCATGGCCGAGGGTCGCCATGAACCGCGTTTTCGCCTCGCTGGTCGCCTCGGCCAGTTCGCGCTGGTGCTCGGCATGCTGTACGCGAAGACGATGGCGCAGGCGACGGTGGGTCGCATGCAACGCGCTCAGCAAGGCCACGACGGCGGCGGCGATATAGCTCAGCCACGCCCACCAGCGCTGCCAGGGCGGTGCCTCGACGAGCATCGTCAGCGGTCGATCGATTGCCGTCCAGGACTGACCGTCGGCAGTGGCTTCGATATACAGCCGGTAGTTACCCGGGGACAGCCCGGCGAACTCGCGCTCCCCGCGGCCACCCGTCTCGACCCAGTCCTTGTCCAGCCCATCCAGCCTGAAACGGTAACGTCGCAATTCCGACGAAACGTACGAGAGCGAGCGGACTTGCACGCGCAACTCGCGATCGTCCCAGCGAAGTCCGATCGTCGTCAGGCTCAGCGCCATCGCGTGCATGGCGCCGGCGCGGCGCACATCCAGGCCGGTAACGATCGGCGCCGGCGCGTACAGGGACTTCGCGTGTGTTCCCATGCGCATCGCCACCAGGCCGCCGAACGTGGTGGCGTAGACGACGCCATCGTCCAATTCGATGGTACGGCTGCCGTTGAACTCGCGGTTGAACAACCCGTCGGACAGGCCATACTGGCGAAAATGGCCTGTCTCGGGCGCGAAACACCACAATCCCTTCGCGCCGAACAACCAGACGCCGTTGCCGCGGTCGACGCGCAGGCTGACGATGCCGGACGTCGGCAGACCCTCGCTCCGCCCGACGACCCGATCGCGCGCGGCGACCTCGCTGTCTTCGTCCCATGCGTAATGCTCGAGCACGCCGGGACGTGCCAGCCAGAAACCCGTGGCGTCGAAAGCGATCGCATCGACGCGTCCCGTGCCGACGCCAGGCACGAAGACCTGCCGGGAGCGTAGCGGATCCCAACGACTGAGCCCCGAGTCGCTGGCTCGCCATAACCGCTCGCCGCGGAGCACGATCTGTCGCGTCACCTGTCGATCCGTTGGCTGCACGGCAAGCGGAATGGTCGACGACGACAGCGTGACGCTATCGAAGACCGCCATGGCGTGGTCCTCGGTCGAGGCCGCGTAGACGTTGCCGGCGACATCCTCGATCAGCTCGGTGACCGGTGCATGCAACAAGGCTTCGCCGACCCGCCGGCTGATGCCATGGCGACGCACGTACAGACCGTTGTCCGTGCCGATCCACAAGCCGCCGCGACGATCCTCCAGCAACGCGGTCACGCTGGTATTTTCCTGCCCGGGAATAACCTCGAACCGGCCACTGGATGGATCGAGCTTACGTAGCCACCCTTCGCCACCCACCCATAGCCTGCCGTCGTTGCTTGCCGCCAGCACTGTCACCGGCGGACTCGGCAGACTGCCCGGGTCATCGGGAATGTGGGTGAACCGCGACATCGCGTTCCAGTTGGGCCCCAGATAAGCCAGGCCGCCATATTCGAACCCGAACCAGAGTCCGCCCTCGCGATCAGCGAAGATCCTGCGCACCCGGGTACCGGGAAGTCCGCCCGGCAAGAGCGGCCGCGCCAGGAAAGCGTGTGACTTGCCGTCATGGTCGATCATGCGCAGCCCGGCATCGCTGCCGATCCACAGCCGGCCCGCCGGATCGACCTCCGAGGATAAGGCGCGAAGGTCGGCGCTTACCCGACTGTCGCGATGGGCGACGGCATCGGCACCGACATGGAAGAGCCCCCGATCCGTGCCGACCCGAATGTCGGCGCCTTCGCCTTCGATCCGATTGACCGGGGGCAGTGACTCCCCTTCACGAGTCAGTACCTCGCGAATCCCACCATCGGCGCCTCGCCATGCCAGGCCGGCCGTCGATCCTATCCACAGGCCGCCCCGGCTTCCGGCAAGGAGCGAGGTGATCTTCCCGGGCTCCCACCCTTCGGGCAATGTCGCAAGCCGTTCGAACTGATGGCCGTCGGCACGTTTCCAGGCCAGGCCGGTGTCGCGCATCGCCACCCAGATAGCACCATCGCCCGTCTGCGCGATCGCGATGAGGTCGTGCCCCGGATGCACATCCCCGTCGCCATGCCAGCGACTGAAACCGCGGCGATCCGCCTCGTACCGGTTAAGTCCGCCGCCCTCCCCGCCGACCCATACCCCGCCGTCGCGATCGACGAAAACGATCGACACATGATTGGCGGATAACGACGAACGATCGTTGGGGTCGTTGACGAAGGTCTCGAACTCGGCACCGTCGTAACGCACGAGGCCGACATCGGTACCGATCCAGATGAAACCATCGCGATCCTGCGCTACGTCCAGCACGGTGCTGCTGGGCAGGTCGTTGAACAGGCCGAACCGGCGGAACTGGGGGGTTGGCAACAGCCCGGCTGATTCGGCCGGACGCAGGGTGGCCGGCGACACCGGTTTGGCGCTTGCCATACCCGCGAACAGCCATAGCGCCACGACGATGATCCGAAACATTGCATTCTCCCTTGCCTGCGACGCTCGCCACGCCGCAATCCATAACGCTTCCAGGGTGGCCTTCCCGGCCACTGGCCAGACCATACACCGATTGAGCCTTGGCCCGCCCTCGACTGATCTAAGATGTGACGATGTCCCGACGCCTGCGCATCCTGCTTGCCGCCGTCTCGCTCGCCGCCCTGCTCTGGCTGCTGCTGGCCGCGGCAGAACGTGCCCTGGCGCTGGCCCAGCGGTTCCTCGACCTGCCCACCTGGCTGCAATGGCTTTTTGGGGGGCTGGGCCTGGTCTTCATCGCCGTCGCCGTGGCGATTCTCTGGTGGTTGCTGCGGCCGCGCCGCGCCCGTACCGCCGTGCCCGCGCCCGACCGGGCCAGCCTCGAGGAGCGCATCGCGCGCCTGAGGACCACCGGCGCGCCTGCGGACGAACTGGTCACCGAACTCGGCGAACTTGACCGGCGCCGCGCCGAAGAGCGCGTCTATGTCGCCCTCTTCGGCGAAATTTCCACGGGAAAATCGAGCCTGATCCGTGCGCTGGCACCCCATGCCGGTGCAGCCAGCGACGCGCGCGGCGGCACCACGCGCAGCGTTGCGCACTATGACGGCAGCTTGCCCGACGGCCGTGTCCTGTGCCTGGCCGACGTGCCTGGCAGCCGCGAAGTCGACGGCGCGGCGCACGAGCGGCTGGCGCGAGAGGAGGCGCTTCGCGCGCACGCCGTCGTGTATCTCTGCGCCGCCGACCTGACCCGCGCCCAGGATGCCGAACTGCGCTGGCTGGCCGATTTCGGCAAGCCGCTGGTGCTCGCACTGAACAAGGCCGATCAATGGGGCGACGACGAACGGCGCGTGCTGCTCGGTCGCCTGAAACAGCAGACGCAGGGCACGGTCGATGACGTCGTCGCGATCAGCGCCGGCGGGCGCGAACGCTATTCACGCGTACTTGCCGATGGCATGACCGAGCAGGTCGAACGTGATCGCAAGCCCGCGATCGAGGCGCTGACCACGGCGCTCGGCCGACTGGTGGCACCCGGCGCCGCCGGACTGGAAACCTTGCGCGAGCAGGCCGTGCTCGCCGGCCTGCACGAGCGGACCGGCGCGCTGGAAGCCAGCATGCGTGCCAGCGAAGCGGCGCGTATCGTCGAGCGTTACGCGCGCCGCGCCATCGTCGGCGCCATGGCCGCGGTCGCGCCGGGAAGCGACCTGATCATCCAGGGCGCGCTGGCCACCGGCCTGACCCGGGCACTCGCGCAACTTTATGAGGTGCCGCTCGGCGACGTGCAGATCGAGGATTTCCTGCGCCAGGCCCGGCTGACCCTGCGCACCGGCAGTTCGATCGTTCTTGCGATCGCCGGCAATGCGCTGAAGGCGTTTCCCGGCCTGGGCACGCTCGGTGGCGGCGTACTGCATGCCTTCGCCTACGCGCTGATCTTCGACAGTCTTGGCAAGGCGCTGTCGGCCTCACTCGCCGAACGTCGCACGCTGGACCAGGACGATGCCGGCCGGCGACTCAGGGAACTGCTTGCCGATTCGGGAGCCTCGCGGCTTCGCCGGCTGGCCGCGTTGACCGTCAACGCATTAGGGAGCCGCTGATCGATTCAGCGGCTCCCTAAGCAAGAGTGACACTGGGTGAACGATGCGTTCGCATCCGCTCGCTGGCATGCCCGCCGAGGTTCGGCGACACTGCATGCTCACGGTGCAACACCCTGAAACGAAAGGACGGGTCATGCGATTGGGCGACAGGTTGAAACACATGGGCTGGTTGGCAGCGGCCTGGCTGGCGATCGCCAGCCAGGCGCAGGCCGCGCCGGCGACTTATCGTTACGACCCCGTGCACAGCCAGATCGTCTTCAGCGTCGACCATAACGGCTATTCACGCCCGTTCGGTCGCCTGCATATCGCCCAGGGCGTACTGAACTTCGATCCGGATAACTGGCCGGCTTCGACGACCGAACTGGACATCGACCTAGCCGGTGTGGACATGGGCGACCCGGAGTGGAACAAGGCGGTGCGCGCGGCCAGCCTGCTCGACACGGACCACGCCGCGCGGGCGCACTTCGTCAGTACCAGCGTGGAGCGCAAGGGCGACAACGAAGGCGAGCTGCGCGGCAACTTCACCCTGCGCGGGGTGACCCGCCCGGTCACGATCAATTTCCGGCTGAACCGGCTTGCCAAGACGATCTATGGGCTGCATACGGTCGCCGGCTTCTCCGGCAACCTGACCCTGAACCGCACCGACTTCGGGATGAAAGAAAATACCGGCTCTATCGGTCTTTCGGTGAGCGTCTGGCTCGAACTCGAGGCCATCCGCGAGGGTGCCGAGGACAACGGGCCCGGAGCCAAGAACCCACCGGTCATGGAGACAAAGAATGCCACTGCGCAGTGATGCAACCCGTTGGGGCTCGGTAGCCAGGTTCTTTCATTGGGTGATGGCGCTGGCCATCCTCTTCAATGGTTTCTTTGCCTTGTGGATGGATGGGCTGAAGCCATCGCTGCACAAGATCAACATGTTCGCGCTGCACAAGTCGATCGGCCTGACCGTGCTCGCCCTGTTCCTGCTGCGGCTCGCCTGGCGCATGGCGGACCGCCGCCCGCCCGACGAGCCCGGTCCGCGCTGGCAGATATGGGCGGCGCATACCGTGCATGCGCTGCTTTACGTGCTGATCGTCGCCATGCCCCTGACCGGATGGCTGTACAACTCCGCGCATGGTTTTCCGCTGCAGTATTTCAAGCTGTTCAACCTGCCGGCGCTGACCGCAAAGAACGACGGACTATCGTCCCTCGCCGGGACCGTGCATGAATACCTGTTCTGGTTCCTCCTGCTCGTCCTGGTCGCCCATGCCGGCGCCGCGCTGAAGCATCACCTGATCGACCGGGACAACGTGCTGCGGCGCATGCTGCCGTTCGGCCGCCCACGTCCGTCGGTCGCCCCCACCCACGATGGAGATTCCCGATGAAACACCTGCGCCTGCTCGGCCTGGCCCTCTGCGTTGCCGCGCCCTTTGCCGCCCATGCGGCCGATTACACCGTGCAGCCGGCGAGTACGCTCGGCTTCACCGGCACCTTCCAGGGCGCCACCTTCGACGGCAGTTTCAAGAAATTCGACGCCGCCATCAGCTATGACCCGGCCAACCTCGCCGCCTCGAAGTTCGATGTCACCGTCGATGTCGCCAGCGCCGCCACCGGCGACGCCGACCGCGACCAGGCCCTGCCCGGCAGCGATTTCTTCGACGCAAGCAAGTTTCCCAAGGCGCATTTCGTGACCACGGGCTTCAGCAAGGATGCCGCGGGTAACGTGGTCGCCAACGGCAATCTCACCCTGCACGGAATTACCAAGCCGGTGTCGCTGAAGGTCCAGTTCACCCCGCGCGCCGGTGGTGCCAGCCTGGTCGTCATGACCCAGTTGAAGCGCCTCGATTTCGGCGTCGGCTCCGGCGAATACAAGGACACCGGCACGATCGCCGATGACGTGAAGGTCAACGGCAACCTGTTGCTGCTCCCGAAGTGAACTCCCTCTGGCAGCGGCTGCGCCTTCTGGCCGGCCGCGGCCATGCTGAAGCGCCGGTACGCGCGGTCACCGGCAATCGCGTCGCGGACAGTTTGCGCGGCCTGCTGGACGATCCCTCGATCCCTCCCGGCGTCCGCGCGGAAATGGCCGCCGATTTCCAGCGCATCGAGCAGATGCTTGCCAAGCTGGAACGTGGCGAACTCCATGTCGCCGTGTTCGGCCGGGTGTCGGCGGGCAAGTCCGCGCTAGGCAATGCCCTGCTCGGGCGCGACGCTTTTGTCGTCGGCGTCCTGCACGGCACCACGACCGAGGCGAATCCGGCAAGGCTGGACGAGGCCGCCGAAGAGGGCCTGGTCCTGATCGACACGCCGGGCATCAATGAACTCGGTGGCGAGGCGCGCGAAAAACTTGCCTTCGAGGTCGCCGAGGTCAGCGACCTGATCGTCTTCGTTGCCGACGGCGACCTGACCCGCGAGGAACTCGACGCGCTGAAAATACTTGCGCGCACCCAGCGTCCACTGCTGCTCGCGCTGAACAAGGCGGATCGCTATGTCGACGACGAACGCGATGCCCTGCTCGATCATCTGCGTGGACGCGTGCGCGGCATGATCCGCGCCGAGGACGTCATCGCCGTTGCCGCACGGCCCGCTTCGCTGACCGTGTTCGAAGCCGACGAGCGCGGCATCGAACACAGGCGCCAGGTCGAACGCCCCGCCGATGTCGCCGCGTTGCGCGAACGCCTGCTCGATATCGCCGCCCGCGAAGGCAAGACGCTGTCATCGCTCAATGCCGGCCTGTTCGCCGGACGCCTGACCGACCAGATCAGCGCGCGCATCGCCGACACCCGTCGCGATCTGGCCAATCGTCTTATCCGCCAATACTGCATCGCCAAGGGCGTCGCCGTCGCACTCAACCCCATTCCGGTCGCCGACCTCCTTGCCGCCGCCGGCCTGGACGCCGCCATGGTCGTCCAACTCTCACGCGTCTACGGCCTGCCGCTGACCCGCAGCGAATCGGGCCGCCTGGTCGCCGTGATCTCCGCGCAACTGGCCGCGCTGATGGGCGCGATCTGGGGCATGCAACTGGTCGCCTCGGCGCTGAAGGGTGTCAGTGGTGGCTTGTCCGTGGTGATCACCGCGGCAGCGCAGGGTGCGCTTGGCTGGTACGCAACGGTTCTGATTGGACGTGTCGCAGAGCAATACCTGATCGCCGGTAAATCCTGGGGCGAACATGGGGCGAAGCGCGCGGTGGCGGAGATTGTCGCCGGACTGGATCGGGATTCGATTTTGCGTGAGGCGCGGGAGGAGATTCTTGGGCGGTTGCGGGGGAAGTTGTGATCTCGCTGTTGGTGTGTTTCGGCATTCGTGTCGGCGCCTATGGCGCCGGTGTTTCGCCCTCCTGCCGGAGGGCGAGTCACTTTTCTGGAATGGCCCAGAAAAGTAACCCAAAGAGGCCACCCCGATCGCGTGCCCGCTGATCGCCGTGTATCTATGGTGGCCAGCGTGGAAGGTCTGGCTCCAAAGGACTCGCGAACAGGGTTCGCTCCCACAAGTCCGCGGCAACCTGCTCCTGTGGGAGCGAACCCTGTTCGCGAGTCCTTTGGGGCCGTGACTTCCCGATCGCCGTCTTGCGCTTGATGGTCACGCTTTTTCCCCGGACAGCAGTGGGCCTGCGCCGGGGGGACGTGAGGGGCATGGGTGCTGCGCCTTGCTCATCGCCGTTGCTGGTCGCCTTTGCTCTCAAAGACATGGCGCGCAGCGCCTCTGCTTAAATGGGGTCCCCTATGAGCGTGAGGCCGGGTGGGACGAAATGGCCCGCGCAGCGGGGGGAGGCATGGATGCCGACCGTTTATGAGCGCACACGGACGTGCGCTCATAAACCCCGGCCCACCTGGCCGGCCCCCGGCAGGGGGGCGAAACACCGGCGCCCCAGGCGCCGACACAATCGCCAAAGAATTACAAGAAAAACGCACGCACAGCAGCAGCGTCAAACGGCCAATCCAACTCGTCGCCAACCGCGTTGCGCAGCACCGGCACCCTCACCCCATACCGTTCCTCCAACACCTCATCCTCATCAATCCAAACGCTGTCGAAATCCGGCAACCGCGCCTCGGCCAGGACCGCAAGCGCCTGATCGCAAAGGTGGCAATTGTCGCGCTGGTACAGGATGAAGGAGGACATGCGTCGGTGTATGGGGTGCGGCAAGGACAACGCGTAGAATAGCGGACCTTACCCCCAGCCAGCGCCCTCCCCATGGCAGTCAGCGTTTTCGACCTTTTCAAGATCGGTATCGGCCCCTCTTCGTCCCACACGGTGGGCCCGATGCGCGCGGCCGCACGTTTCGCCGAGCACTGGCTCGAGGAAAAAGGCGTGCTCGAGCGCGTGGCGCGCGTGCGCTGCGAACTGTTCGGTTCGCTGGCGATGACCGGTCGCGGACATGGTACGGACAAGGCTGTCCTGCTCGGTTTCGAAGGCGAATGGCCCGATCGGGTCAATCCGGACACGATTCCAGACACCCTGGCGCGTATCCGCGGCACGCGCCGCATCCGCGTCCTCGGCCGTCACGAGATCGCCTTCGACGAGAAGGCCGACCTGGTCTTCAACAAGCGCCAGAAACTGCCGTTCCACACCAACGGCATGCGCTTCTCGGCCTATGACGCGGATGGCAACGAACTGGCCACGCGCGACTATTACTCGGTCGGCGGCGGCTTCGTGGTCAACCCCGACGAGGCAGCCGAAGACCGCATCGTCGCCGATACCAGCGAGCAGCCCTATGCGTTCTCCTCCGGCGACCAGATGCTGGCGCTGTGCGAGGAACATGGCATGACCATTGCCCAGCTGATGATGGCGAACGAGACGATCTGGCGCAGTGAGGCCGAGATTCGTTCCGGCCTGCTGAACATCTGGAAGGCGATGCAGGACTGTGTGGCGCGCGGCTTGCGTTCACCGGGCGTGCTCCCTGGCGGACTCAAGGTGCAGCGCCGCGCACCGGCGATGGCCGCGGAACTGCGCGACCAGCCGGAAGCGGCGCTGAAAGATCCGCTGACCATCCTCGACTGGGTGAACCTTTACGCGCTCGCGGTGAACGAAGAGAACGCGGCAGGCGGCAGCGTGGTCACTGCCCCGACCAATGGCGCGGCCGGCATCGTGCCGGCGGTGCTGCATTATTTCCATCGCTTCTGTCCCAAGGCGAACGACGACGGCATCGTCGAGTTCCTGCTGACCGCGGGTGCGATCGGCATCCTGTACAAGGAAAATGCCTCGATTTCCGGTGCCGAGGTCGGTTGCCAGGGTGAGGTCGGCGTGGCCTGCTCGATGGCCGCCGGCGGCCTCACCGCCGCCTTGGGCGGCACGGTGCGCCAGGTCGAGAACGCCGCCGAGATCGGCATGGAGCACAACCTCGGCCTTACCTGCGACCCGATCGGCGGTCTGGTGCAGATTCCGTGCATCGAGCGCAATGCAATGGGCTCGGTAAAGGCGATCAATGCCAGTCGCATGTCGCTCAAGAGTGACGGCAAGCATCACGTCTCGCTGGACAAGGTCATCGCGACCATGCGCGACACCGGCCGCGACATGAAGGACAAATACAAGGAAACCTCGCGCGGCGGCCTCGCGGTCAACGTGATCGAGTGCTGAGGGCGTGAGCGGCCGCCGCGGAGCCTAGCGCGGCGGGCAGATCCGCGGCAGCCGTTCCACCGTCTGGATGCGGATCGGCTCGTCCTCGCCCCACCAGTTGGCGACCGCCGAGTAGCAGATCCGGGTCGGGCCGCGCCGGGTCTCGAAGCGCTGCCGGCTGGTATAGGCGAAGCAGGAGACAGCACCGAGATTGCCCATCTTGCGCATCGTCTGCGCGCAGTCGCGTACGGCGGCGACCGGGTCCTCGCCCGGGAAAAGCGTGAAATAGAAGCCCTTGGCACTGCGATCGTAGGATTCGGCGGCGACATGACGGCCTTGCGCAGTCCAGTCGGCGGCCATGACGACGCCCGGGGCGAACGCCAGGATGCCGATCAGCAACCCGCCAAAGACCTTGCCTGCGTGCATTCATTCCCCCCGTCGAGCGACCTTCGACCCGTGAGTCTATCGCCCTTGGCCCGACTTCGGGATGGGGGACCGCCGACACCGGTCGGCTGACATGACCGGCCGGGGCTGTCATCATCGCGCCCTTGTGCCGCCCCCATGACGCCAGTACCTGCCGGCGGGCGGCCCGCCATTCCAGCAAGACGGGAGCCTTCATGAGTCAACCCAGCGCCATTCGCCGCGACGTCGGCACCTTCGCCCTGATGCTGACGGGCCTCGGCTCGATCATCGGCTCCGGCTGGCTGTTCGGCGCCTGGCACGCGGCCCAGCTGGCCGGTCCGGGTGCCGTCTACGCCTGGCTGCTCGGCGCGGTGATCATCATGTTCATCGCCATCACCTACGCGGAACTGGGCGCGATGTTCCCCGAATCCGGCGGCATGGTGCGCTACGGCCACTATTCGCACGGTTCGCTGGTCGGCTTTATCGCGGGCTGGGCGAACTGGATCGCGATCGTCTCGGTGATCCCGGTCGAGGCGGAAGCCTCGGTGCAGTACATGGCCTCGTGGCCGTGGAAGTGGGCACAGGACCTGTACGTGGCAACCCCAGGCCACCCCGGTGAGCTGACCGTGCCCGGCCTGTCGATCGCTGCGGTGTTGGTGCTGGTGTATTTCGCGCTGAACTTCTGGGGCGTGAAGCTGTTCGCCAAGACCAATACCGCGATCACCCTGTTCAAGCTGGTGGTGCCGGCAGCTACCGCCATCGCGTTGATGTCGACCGGTTTCCACTGGGAGAATTTCAAGGTAGGCGCGCACGGTGGCACGCATGCGATCAACCTTTCCTCGATCCTCACCGCGGTGGCGATCAGCGGCATCGTCTTCAGCTTCAACGGCTTCCAGAGCCCGGTGAATCTCGCTGGCGAGGCACGGAACCCGGGCAAGAGCGTGCCGATCGCGATCGTCGGCTCGATCCTGCTGGCCACCGTGGTGTACATCATGCTGCAGGTGGCCTTCCTCGGCGCCGTGCCGCCGGAGCATCTGCACGAGGGCTGGGCCGGCCTGGAATACAGCTCGCCGTTCGCGCAGCTTGCACTGGCACTGAGCCTGAACTGGATGGCGATGCTGCTTTACGCGGATGCCTTTATCAGCCCCAGCGGTACCGGTGCCACCTATACGGCAACCACCGCCCGCATGATCTACGCGATGGAGCGCAACGGTTCGCTGCCGAAGATCTTCGGCAGGATCCATCCACGCTTCGGCATCCCGCGTCCGGCGATGTGGCTGAACCTCGCCGTATCCTTCGTCTTCCTGTTCTTCTTCCGCGGTTGGGGCACGCTGGCGGCGGTGATCTCGGTGGCGACGATCATTTCCTACCTGACCGGCCCGGTCAGCGTGATGACCCTGCGCCGCACCGCACCGGAATTGCATCGTCCGCTGCGTATCCCCGGCCTGCCGGTGTTCGCCGCGCTGGCCTTCATCTTCGCCACTGAACTGCTGTACTGGGCGAAGTGGCCGCTGACCGGCGAGATCATCCTGCTGATGGTCGTCGCCTTGCCGCTCTACATCTATTACCAGGCGAAGTCCGGCTGGGAGGACTTCGGTCGCCAGCTGCGCGGTGCCTGGTGGCTGATCGTCTACCTGCCGGTGATGGCCCTCGTGTCCTGGGCCGGCAGCAAGACCTTCGGCGGCATGGATTACATCCCGTATGGCTGGGACCTGCTGGTGGTCGCCGTGGTCGGCGCGGTGTTCTATTTCTGGGGTGTGTCGTCGGGCTGGCGCACGCCGACGGTGGACGCGGTACGGCTCGAGGCACACGACGATCCGGACAGTGTGCTGGTGCCGCCGGATGAGGACACCACGAAACAGGTGACCGGTCACCGTTAAAAAACGCCCCGAAACGGCAATGCCGCTCAGTTAAACCTGAGCGGCATTTTTGTGTTTGAAGGGGTAGCGGGTTTTGCTCATGCGGATGGCGCGAGCGTAGCGCCGTTTGTTGAACGGCCTGATCCTTTACCTTCCCCTGGCCCTGCTCGTGCGAGGCTCGATCGATGAGTTGATCGCGTTCAACCGTTGCTCGATCGGGGCCAACGTGGCCTGGCTCACGCCCATCTCCCGCGCCATGGGCACGACTTGGCGCGCCACCTCTGCCATGGCCTGGATGATCGGCCGGGCCTGGGCACCGTCCAGGTGGTAATGAGGTGCCAGGTTCAGTAGATCTTGTCGGGTTGGGTCGGCCGACGTTCCTCCGGCAAAGGTCATCGTGTGATACCCACCCGGGCCGGGCATGTAGGTCAGGTCATACGCAGGAGAAATGTCCCAACGATTGTCGAGGCCCTTCACGAAGGCGAAGTTCTTGGCGTGATCGTCCCGCACGCTCATCGCCGCGTTGAACACGGTGCGCGCGTAGGCCTCCTGAAACGCCGGCTCCGGCACCTGCAATGCTTCCATCGCTTGCGCCACATTGGCGTAATCCAATCCGATGGCGCGATGGGAGAAGTGCAGGAGACCGCCCAGCGTATGCGTGAACACACGACCGGTCGGGTTTCGATCGAAACGCTCGGTGGCGAAGGCGTGTTTGCCGCGAAGATTCAGGACGCCACTGCCCATCACCCTCAACCCGGCGTTGCGGGCACTCAGCATGTAGGCCTGCTCCACGAGAGGCGCATCTTCGGGTTCATCGCGGGCAGCGAACTTGATCAGCCAGGAGCGAAACCCCTCCGCAGGAACGCCCGCGGTCACTCTGGCGTAGCGGAAGGCCGGGTCGCAATCCACCATGACTTTGGGCCGCGCGCCCTGCGGGGAGCTGCCGGCCTGCAAGAGTCCATCCGACACGGCATCGATGTGGCCTTCAATCGTGGCCTCCATTTCCCGCCCCAGCTCATCGAGCGACATGACCGCGCCGATGTCTTCTTCGATCACGGGCTGAAACGAGAGGGAACCCCATGCGCGGTCGCCCAGAAACGCCAGGCGCGTGGCGGGGGTGATCAGTTCCGGCGGGATCCCGGCGCGAGCCAGGGCCTTGTTCATCAGATACAGGCCCCAGCCGTCGGGTAAAGCGTCGTTGAGGAACCCGGGCAAGCCATGGTATTCCCCGGGCAACTCGCGCTCCCGGTGGCTGGCCCAGACACCTGTCCCGAGGGGCAGGTGCAAAGGCGAAAGATCCAGGTTCTGCAGTCGTGCATCTTCGCTCCACTCGAAGTAGGCCACGCCGATGGCCCGTTCGTAGTTGAGACGACCCGCAAGGATCGGTGGCCCCAAGTGTTCGGTCCACACATCTACCTGCTGGATAGGCGCATTGAGCCACGCTACGGGGATCGTCATGACTTCCCCGGGGTCTTGGTCGTTGTCACCGTTTTCGTGCGCACGCGTCGTCCGCCCAGACTGCGTCCCGGGGCACTCATCAACTGGATGAAATGCTCATGGGCTTTCAGGTTGGGAAAATTCGGGGCTTCCAGCATCTTCAAGAAATCCGCACCCTGGCTCAGGGCCAGCAAGAGGCGCAAGAGGCTCTCGGAGGAGATCGTTTCGCCCTTCTCCGCGGATTTGACCGTCTGCACAGACACGCCGGCCCGCTTGGCCAAGTCGGCCTGGCGCCACAGGAAGGCCATACGCTGGAGACGCAGCCGTTTCCCCACTTCCAGCGGAAATTCGATGATGGAGGGGGCTTCGGGCCGCCGACTGGCGATGAGATCACTCAGGTTTTTCACCGGGCACTGCCCTCCTAAGGTATCCCTTATCATACCTTAAATAAGGTATGATAAGGGATACCTTACGGCGCCAATCACCCCCCAACCCATCTCCTTCCGGGGCGAGGGGGGGGGGGAAGTCAGCGCAAGGCAAGTACATCGCCAAGCAGCGCCTGCGCCGTGATTTCCGGCCCAGCTCCCGGCCCCTGGATGACCAGCGGCTGTGCGTGATAGCGCGTGGTGGTGAGGGCGAACTGGTTGTCGGTGCCAGACAGTCGCGCGGCCGGATGGTTGGCGGGAACCTCGACCAGCCCCACCCTCGCACGACCGCGCTGGTTGAGCCGCGCCAGGAATCGCAGGACACCGCCGCGTGCACGCGCTGCCTCATAACGTGCCTGCAATGGTGCGTCGAGTTCGCCCATGCGGGCGATGAAGCTGGCACTGTCCAGCTCCCGCAAAGACTCGGGAACCAGCGATTCCACTTCCACCTCCTCGGTGCCAAGGGAAAAACCAGCGTTGCGCGCGATGATCAGCAGCTTTCGGGCGACGTCTTCGCCGGAAAGGTCCGAACGCGGATCGGGCTCGGTATAACCCTGGCGTCGCGCTTCGGCGAGCAGTTCGGAGAACGGACGCGAGCCGTCGTACTGGTTGAACAGCCAGGACAGCGAACCGGAAAACACCCCTTCGAGGGTCAGCAGGCTGTCGCCGCAAAGACGCAGGCGACGCAGCGTGGAAAGTACCGGCAAACCGGCACCGACCGTGGCTGCATCGCCGTAGACGCTGCCCTGTTTCGTCGCCGCCTGCAGGGCGCGCCAGCCGGACAGTACGCCGCCGGCGAGGGCCTTGTTCGCGGTGACCACGTGATACCCCGCTTCCAGCCACGTTGGATGCAATGCGGCCTCCTCGCCACAGGCGGTGGCATCGACCACGACCTTGCGCGCGGCGCCGCTGGCGTCGAGGGCCGCCAGCAAGGCCGCATCGTGGCGGGCCGCGCCGCTGGTCAGGCGCTCGCGCACGTGGCCGGGACGCAAGCCGGTTTCGTCGGCCTGCTGGCAACGCGAATTCGCCACGCCGACCAGGCGCAAGCCCGCGGCAGCCGGGGTGTCGAGCAGGCGCAACAGCGCATTGCCAACCACGCCGGTGCCGAGCAGGACGAGCGCCGTCGTGTCGGCCAATGGTGCGACGGGTAGCCGCTCGGCGACAACGGCGCTCATGCGCCGACCCGACGTTTGAGCGCGACCGCAGCCTCGGCACGGGCCAGCCCCGCACTGAGATCGCGCAACAGGTCGTCGCCATCCTCGATACCTACGGACAGGCGCAACAGGCTGTCCGAGATGCCGGCGGCATGGCGCGCCTCGGGCGCCATCGCCGCATGGGTCATCGAGGCCGGATGGGCCACCAGGCTTTCCACGCCGCCGAGCGATTCGGCCAGCGAGAAATAAGCGAGACCGTCGACAAAGGCCTCGATCGCCGGCACGCCGCCAGCGAGTTCGAAACTCAGCATCGCGCCAAACCCTTTCTGCTGGCGCGCGGCCAGTGCGTGCCCGGCATGCGAGGCCAGCCCCGGGTAGTAGACCTTGTCGACCGCGGCGTGCGTATCCAGGCATTCGGCGATGCGTACTGCGTTTTCCTGATGTGCACGCAGGCGTACCGACAGGGTACGCAGGCCACGCAGGGTGAGGTAACTGTCGAACGGCGCGCCGGTCAGCCCATTGCAGTTCGCCCACCACTTCAGTTGCTCGGCCACGGCCGGGTCGCGGGCGACGACCGCGCCACCGACGACGTCGCTATGGCCGTTGATGTACTTGGTGGTCGAATGCACGACCACGTCCGCGCCGAGCGTCAGCGGCTGCTGCAGGGCCGGCGAGAGGAAGGTGTTGTCGACCACGACCAGCGCGCCGACGGCATGACCGGCCTGGGCCACATGGCGGACGTCGGTGATCCGGAGCAGCGGATTGGACGGCGTTTCCAGCCAGACCAGGGCCGGCTTCGCGGCGAGGCCTTCGGCCAGCGCCGCCGGATCGGTGAGATCGACGAAACGAACCTGGAAGCGGCCCTTCTTCGCCCACGCATCGAGCAGGCGCCAGGTGCCGCCGTAGCAGTCGTGCGCGGCCAGGACCAGGGCGCCCGCCGGCACCAGTTCCAGCGCCAGCGCCACCGCCGACATGCCACTGGAGGTGATCACCGCGCCGGCGCCCTCTTCCAGTTCGGTCAGCGCATCGCTGAGCAGGTCGCGGGTCGGGTTGCCACTACGCGAATAGTCATAGGTACGCTTGCGACCCAGCCCTTCGAAGCTGTAGTTGGTCGACAGGTGCAGGGCCGGCACCACCGCGCCGTGCTGGGTATCCGATTCGATCCCGGCACGGACGGCGCGGGTACAAAGGCTCGATTCGTTCATCGCTCAGGCTCCACGACAGTCATTGAGTACATGGCGCAGCAGCGGGGCGAGCTGCGCGGCTTCCTTGAGAAAGGCATCGTGGCCGTAGGGCGACTCGATCACCTCGAGCGTCGCCGTGCCACCGAGCCGGCGTTGCAGTTCGCACAGGTCGGCCAGCGGGACCAGCCGGTCCGACGGGAAGCCGACCAGGGTGGTACGCGCGGCGACGGATTCCGGGGCGACATCGTGCAGGTCGATGGATTCGGACAGGGCCAGGAAACGCTGCGCGTCGAAGCGCTCTACGAAACGGCGACCGGCATGCTCGAGATAATCCTCGACCGGGAAGCAGAAGCGACCGTCGCGCAGTTCCGGACCGGCGGCGAAACGGCGCGAGAATTCCTCGCTGCCGCGGTAGGTGGTCATCGCCAGCTGGCGGGCCAGGGCCAGCGCCTCATCGGTACGGCCGGTCTCCAGGCCGAGGCGGACGATGCCGCGCTGCACGGAACGCTGCGCCGTGGACAGCGGATGCGGGCGATGGGCGCCGGCCAGCACGACCAGCTGCTGGAGTTTGCGCGGATGGCGCGCGGCAAAGGCCAGGCCGGTCATGGCTCCGTAGGAGGAGCCGACGAAGGCATGCACGCGGACGATGCCCAGCGCGTCGACCAGGGCGGCCAGCGCATCGGCCTGGTCCTCGGTGGAGATCGCCTTGGTATCGACCAGGTCGGCGGGCACGATCCAGTCGATCGACAGCACACGGTATTCGGCGAGGTCCAGTGCCCGCCCCTCGCCGACCAGTGCCTGCCACCAGCCGTCGAGCGGGCGCTCGCGGCTGGCGCAGACGTCGCGGTCAGCTGAAATGCCGCCCTGGACGATCACAGTGGGCGCGCCGGGGGCGCCGGTCCAGAGGTAACCCACATCCACTTCGCAGGGACCGTTGCCGTACTTCGGCGTGAGCGTGATGCGGCGGCTGCCGCGCTGGCAGCCGAGATCGGCGCTCTTGCGCGGTAAGGCGATGGGCGTCGCTTCAGCGGTGTACACGGTGGCGGGCTCGGCGGGCATCGGTCTCTCTCCAGTTCGGCATCGAACCCGCGGAGAGCCGGCATACGGAAGGTCGGCGCGGCGGACGGCTGATCACCGTCGAGCGAACGACATCCCATCTATCGGGTAGCGCCGGATGGCGCTCCGCAGGAGTTGGCACCGTTGCGGAAATCCGCAGGTTGCCCCGGCTTCAAAGGGCCTGTCCCTCAGCCGGTCTCGATGAGTGGAGCAGACGATACGCGGCGACCACGATCGTGTCAACAGCCGTTTAGACGTCCAGATGGCTAGATTTCCATTTGTCACCATGGACTGCATGATCTTGCGACGACCGGTTCCAAGGATTCGCGCACAGGGTTTGCCGCGGACATGTGGGAGCGAACCCTGTTCGCGAGTCCTTTGGGGCCGGGCGCAGACGATCGCCGGCTTGTCGGCCGTATGTGGAGGTAATATCGCGGGATGCCTTGATGGGAATATGTATGGACTTCCGGGAGAATTTCGCCGCGGCCGTTGGCGATACGCCGCTGATCCGCCTGCGCCGGGCATCGGAGCTGACCGGCTGCGAAATCCTGGCCAAATGTGAATTCCTCAACCCCGGCGGCTCGGTGAAGGACCGCACCGCCCTGGGCCTGCTCGACGATGCCGAGCGGCGCGGCCTGGTCCAGCCGGGCGGCACCCTTGTCGAGGGCACGGCGGGCAATACCGGCATCGGCCTGGCCCTGCTTGGCGCCAGCCGAGGCTATCGCACCGTGATCGTGATGCCCGACACCCAGAGCCGCGAGAAGATCGACGCCCTCAGGGTCACCGGGGCCGAGGTCCGGCTGGTGCCGGCCGCACCGTTCAAGGACCCGAAGCACTACGTGCATGTGGCCCGTGCCCTGGCCGAGGAACGAGGTGCCTGGTTCGCCAACCAATTCGACAATACGGCCAATCGCGACTACCACGAGGCCCATACCGGACCGGAGATCTGGGCCCAGACCGGCGGCCAGGTCGATGGCTTCGTCTGTGCGGCCGGCACAGGCGGCACCCTGGCTGGCGTCGGCCGCGCCCTGAAACGCCTGAAGCCGGGCGTGCGGATCGCCCTGGCCGACCCGACCGGATCCGCCCTGGCCCACTACGTCAACCACGGCGAACTGCTTGCCGAGGGCACCTCGATCAGCGAAGGCATCGGCAGCAGCCGGATCACGGCCAATTTCGAGGGCGCCCCGGTCGACCAGGCCTGGTCGATCCCGGATGACGAATCGGTCCCCCTGCTCCATGAGCTCCTCGAGCACGAAGGCCTTTGCGTCGGCGGCTCCAGCGGGGTCAACCTTGCCGGGGCGATCCGCCTGGCCCGGAGCCTCGGGCCCGGGCATACCGTGGTGACCGTACTCTGCGATGGCGGCATGCGTTACCAGGCAAAGCTGTTCAACCCGGTGTTCCTGCGTGAAAAGGGCATTCCGGTGCCTGACTGGCTGGCTAAAGCGTTTCCATAAAGCGCGGTATCATGTCGGGCTAACTCCGGAACACCGCCCCGATGTCCACCCATCTCGCCGAAACCCGCCGCCGCCGCAGCTTCGCCATCGTCAGCCATCCCGACGCGGGCAAGACCACCTTGACCGAAAAGCTGCTGCTGTTCGGCGGCGCGATCCAGATGGCCGGCTCGGTGAAGAGCCGCAAGGCCGCGCGCCATGCGACCTCGGACTGGATGGCGCTGGAAAAAGAGCGCGGCATCTCGGTGACCTCGTCGGTGATGCAGTTCCCCTATGAGGGCAGCATCATCAACCTGCTCGACACGCCGGGCCATGCGGACTTTTCCGAAGACACCTATCGCGTACTGACCGCGGTCGACTCGGCGCTGATGGTGATCGACTGCGCCAAGGGCGTCGAGGAACGCACGATCAAGCTGATGGAGGTCTGCCGGCTTCGCGATACGCCGATCATGACCTTCATCAACAAGCTCGACCGCGAGGGCCGCTCACCGATCGACCTGCTGGACGAAGTGGAGTCGGTGCTCGGCATCGCCTGCGCACCGGTGACCTGGCCGATCGGCATGGGTTCGCGCCTCAAGGGCGTGTACCACGTGGTGCTGGACGAAGTGCATGTGTTCGAGCCGGGCAAGAACTTCACCCGCCAGGACTCGACGATCTACAAGGGACTGGATCATCCCGACCTGGAAGCGCGGATCGGCACCGAGGCGCTGAAGGAGCTGCGCGACGAGCTGGAACTGGTGCTCGGCGCCTCGAACCCGTTCGACATCGACACCTACCTGGCGGGCAAACAGACACCGGTGTTCTTCGGCTCGGCAGTGAACAACTTCGGCGTGCAGCTGCTGCTCGATTTCTTCGTCGAGCATGCACCCGGCCCGAAGGCACGGCAGACCCTGACCCGCGAAGTGAAGCCGGAAGAAGAAAAACTCACCGGCTTCGTCTTCAAGATCCAGGCGAACATGGATCCGATGCACCGCGATCGCGTGGCCTTCATGCGCGTCTGCTCGGGTACGTACAACGCCGGCATGAAAATGCAGCAGACCCGTACCGGCAAGGAAGTGCGCATCGCCAATGCGCTGACCTTCATGGCCTCGGACCGCGAGATCGTCGACAAGGCCTATCCCGGCGACGTGATCGGCCTGCACAACCACGGCACGATCACCATCGGCGATACCTTCACCGAGGGCGAGCCGCTGTCGTTCACCGGCATTCCGAACTTCGCGCCGGAGCTGTTCCGCCGCGCGCGCCTGCGCGACCCGATGAAGATGAAGGCCCTGCACAAGGGCCTGGCCCAGCTGTCCGAGGAAGGGGCGACCCAGTTCTTCCGGCCGCTGATGTCCAACGACCTGATCCTCGGCGCGGTCGGCGTGCTGCAGTTCGATGTGGTTGCCTACCGGTTGAAGGACGAATACAACGTCGATTCCAGCTTCGAGCCGGTCGGCGTGGTCACCGCGCGCTGGGTCCATTGCGACGACGAGAAGAAGCTCGAGGAGTTCCGCGAGAAGAACGCGATGAACCTGGGCATCGACGCGGCCGGCCAGCTGGTCTACCTGGCGCCGACCCGGGTCAACCTGCAACTGGCCCAGGAGCGCTGGCCGATGGTCCGCTTCTCGGCGACCCGCGAGCACGCCAAAGCCATCGAGGTCTAGGGAGCCTCCCTAGCGTGGGAGCCGGCAAGCTTATGGCGCTGGCCGAAACCCCTCAGGCTTGCTAGCTTCCGGGGGGCGTCCACAAGGGGAAAATCGATGGTTGCCGCAGACGCTACGACGCCAGCTTCACCGCTCCCGCCCGTCGCCGTGCCGCCATGGCAGCGCTGGCTGGTCTATTCGCCGCTGGCGCGGATCGTGATCTTCGCCCTGGTGGCGTACGTGCTCACCATGGCGATGCGCTACCTCGGGCCGGCCATCGGCGTCCCTATCGGGGAAAAAGTCGCCTTCGACAAAGTCAGCCCGTTGTTGCAGGCCGTGCGCCTGTTGCCGGTCGTGCTTTCCTACTGGCTGCTCGTACGCTTTATCGAACGCCGTCACGTTGACGAGCTGGCGGCGCGCAAGCTGGTTCCGCACGTGATCGCCGGCCTGGTCGGCGGGGTCTTGCTGTTCAGCCTGATCGTCGGCCTGCTCTGGGCCTTCGGCTGCTACCACGTCGACGGCGTCAACCAGAACGTCAGCTGGCTCGGCCCCATCCTGGTGCTCGGCCTGGGCGCCGGTATCGGCGAGGAAATAGTCTGTCGTGGCGTGCTTTTCCGCATCGTCGAGGAAGGCATGGGCACCTGGTTCGCCCTCGGCCTGTCCGCCCTGGTCTTCGGGGCCGGTCATATCGGCAACCCGAACGCGACCGCCTGGAGCGCGCTGTCGATCGCCATCGAAGCGGGCTTGCTGTTCGGCCTGATCTTCCACGTGACCCGTTCGCTGTGGCTCTGCATGAGCTTGCATGCCGCCTGGAACGTGATGCAGGGGCCGGTCTACGGCATCCCGGTGTCCGGCTTCGACCAGCATGGCTGGCTCGCCTCCCATATGACCGGCCCTGACTGGCTGACCGGCGGCAGCTTCGGTGCCGAGGCGTCCGTCGTCGCCCTCACCACCTGCTCGATCGTCACCGTGATCTTCCTCGTCATCGCCCTGCGCCGCGGCTCGATCGTGCCGCCGTTCTGGGCACGGCGCAAACCTTCCGTTATTCCCTAGATTGCCGACCGGGCATGGATGCCCGTCACCGAGACAGCCCCATGCGATCCACCTCGAAACAAGGCAGCTGGCTGGCCGACCGGCCGATGCAGATCAAGATCCTGATCGCGATCGGCCTGCTGCTGGGGCTATTCCTGATCTCCAGCCTGGTGATGCTCAATTCGCAGAACCAGCAGGAGCAGACGCGAAGGCTGGCGACGCATACCTATAAGGTCATGCTCGAGCTCGACCAGGTACAGCGCGCCGCGCAGACCCGCCAGGTTGGCGTACGCGGCTACATGCTCAGCCAGACCGCCGAGCAGCTGGACATGTTCCACAACGGGCGCAAGGATTTCGCCACGCATGTCGCCAACCTGCGCGCCCTGGTCAGCGACAACCCCCTGCAGGGCTCGCGGGTCGACCGTGTCGTCGCGATGGCCGCGCAATGGGATCGCGAGGTATCCGTACCGGTCGATGCGCTACGGGCGATAAAGAGCCTCGACCAGGCGCAGACCAACGCGGAACGGACGCGGGTCCAGGCCGAGTATCTCGCCCACCGCACCGTGCGCATCGACGACATCACCGCGTTGCTGGACCAGATGGCGGCGACCGAGCAGAGCCTGCTCGCGACCCGGACCCAGGAACTCGACGGCACCCTGGCGACGATGCGTGCGGTTACGATCGTTTCCGCCCTGCTCTGCATCCTGCTCGGCATCTCGGTCATCACCATGACCTCGCGCCTGATCACGCGGCCGCTGCGGCGGATGACCGACCTGATGACGCGCCTGGCCGCGCACGATCACGATATCGAGATCCGCCAGCTCGAACGCCGCGACGAAATCGGCGAAATTGCCCGGGCCCTGCAGGTGTTCAAGCAGATGTCCATCGACACCAGTGGACAGACCTGGCTGAAGACCCAGGTCGCGGACATTTCCCGGCGACTGCAGGAAACCACCAGCCATCGGGCATTCGCCGAACGCCTCACCGGCGAACTGGTGCCACTGCTCAAGGCGGGCGCCGCCATGTTCTACATGCATGATGACGTCCGCCACAGGCTGGATCTCAACGGCAGTTATGGCCTGCGCCAGTCCGGCCGGCTCGTGGACCGGTATGCACTGGGTGAGGGTCTCGTGGGCCAGTGCGCGCAGAGTCGCGAACCGATCCTGCTCGACGATGTGCCCGAGGACTATGTGCGCATTCATTCGGGCTCGGGCGAAGGCTTGCCGCGATATATCGCCCTGTACCCAGTGGTGACCCGGGACCGGCTGCTCGGCGTGCTCGAACTGGCCAGCTTCGCCCCGATCAACGCGATTCACCGGCACCTGCTCGAGGAACTGTTGCCGATCGTCGCGCTCACCCTGGAAAACCTCACCCGCACCATCGGCACGCAGGACCTGCTCGAGCAGACTCAGCAGCAAGCGGACGAGCTGCGCGTTTCCGAGGAAGCCATGCGCCAGCAACAGCTGGCGCTGCGCGAGACCAACACCGCATTGCAGGCGAAGAGCAACGAGTTGCTCGAGCAATCGCAGCGACTGGTAGCTTCGGAGGAAGAGCTTCGCGTCCAGGCCGAAGAGCTGCAGGCCTCGAATGAAGAACTGCGCGAGAAGACCGAGACGCTGAACGCCCAGAAAGACGTCCTCGAGGAACTGCAGCGCGACACGGAGGAAAAAGCCGACGAACTGGCCCGCGCCAGTCAGTACAAGTCCGAATTCCTCGCCAATATGTCGCATGAACTGCGCACACCGCTGAACAGCCTGCTGATCCTCTCGCGCAGTCTGGCCGACAACGATGAGGGCAACCTCGACAGCGAACAGATCGAGTCGGCACGGATCATCCACGACGCCGGCTCCAACCTGTTGCGGCTGATCAACGACATCCTCGACCTGTCCAAGGTCGAGGCCGGCAAGATGGAGTTGTCCATCGACACCCTCGCCCTGGCCGACTTCAGCCGCTCGCTCGGCCGCACCTTCGCGCATGTCGCGCAGGAGAAACACCTGGATTTCCGTGTCGAGATCGATCCCGACCTGCCGGCGACGATCCGCAGCGACGCGGCAAGGCTCGAACAGGTCGCCAACAACCTGATCGGCAACGCCTTCAAGTTCACCGCCCATGGCGAAGTCGTGGTCCGGATCGGCCGCCCGTCGGCCCATACATGGCTGCCCCCATCGCTGGAAGGCAAGCCTGCGATCGCGATCGCCGTCAGCGACTCGGGTATCGGCATACCGAGGGACAAGTTCCAGCGCATCTTCCGCGCCTTCGAGCAGGTCGACACCAGCACCAGCCGGCAATTCGGCGGCACTGGGCTTGGCCTGGCGATCTCCCGCCGCATCACCGAGCTCCTGGGCGGCGATATCGTCGTGGAGAGCGAGACCGGCCGCGGCAGTACCTTCACTGTCTTCCTGCCCGAGGAAACACCGGAGGCTCCCCTGCAGGCCGGCATGTCGTCACGTCGGCCCGCGACCGATGCCGTCCTGCCGTTCACGCCAGGCCTCGCCATCGACGCCATCCCGGACGACCGCGAAACGATCGTTCCCGGCGATACGATCATCCTGGTGATCGAGGACGATCCGGCCTTCGCGCGCATCCTCGCCGAGATGATCCGGCGCAAGGGACACCGTGTGCTCGCCACAAGCGACGGCGAGTCCGGCCTGCGGCTGGCGACCCGTTACCAGCCAACCGGCATCCTCCTCGACGTGATGTTGCCCGGCATGGATGGCTGGACGGTCATCGAACGGTTGAAAGACGATCCGCGGACCCGGCCGATTCCGGTGCATTTCATCTCTGCCACCGACGAGCACACGCGTGGTCTCGAGCTCGGCGCGGTCGGCTTCCTGACCAAGCCGGTCAGTCGCGAGGCGATCGGCGAGGCCTTCGAGCGCATCATGCATTTCGCCGAAGGACGCACGCGGCACCTGCTGATCGTCGACGACGATGCCGACTCGCGCGCCGCCGTGCGCGTCCTGCTGCGCGACGACGCGGTCACCATCGACGAGGCCGTCAGCGCCGAGGAAGCGCTGGACATGACCTTTGCCGCCAGCTACGACTGCATCGTGCTCGACCTCGGCCTGCCTGGCATGTCCGGGCTGGAATTCCTCGAGGAGCTGTCCACGTATGGCAACGTGCCGCCGGTGGTCGTCTACTCCGCGCGCGACCTCAGCAAGGAAGAAAGCCTCAGGATCCGCCAGTACACCGACAGCATCGTGGTCAAGGGCGCGCGTTCACCCGAGCGCCTGCTCGATGAGGTCAGCCTGTTCCTGCACAGCATCCGCGGCGGCCATGCCCGCGCCGGCGGTAGCCATCCGCTGCGCCCGGAAGCCGACCTCGATGGTCGTCGCGTCCTCCTGGTGGACGACGACATGCGCAACCTGTTCGCCCTCTCCAAGGTGCTCCGTGCGCGGGGCCTGAACATCAGCATGGCCCAGGACGGTCACAAGGCGCTGAAGATGCTCGACGAAGACAGCGGCATCGAGCTGGTCCTGATGGACATCATGATGCCGGTGATGGACGGCTACCAGACCACCCGCGAAATCCGTACCCGTCCGCAACTGGCCAGGCTGCCGATCATCGCGCTGACCGCCAAGGCGATGCGCGGGGACCGTGAGAAATGCCTGGAGGCCGGCGCCAACGATTACCTCTCCAAGCCGATCGACGTGGACCGGCTCATGTCGATGATGCGCGTGTGGCTGCCGTCGTGAGCACCGGCCGGTGAGCATGGACGTCGAGGACATCGAGCTGGATCTGTTCATCCGCGCGATGCAACTTCGGCATGGTTACGATTTCAGTCAGTACGCCCCCGCCTCGCTGAAACGGCGGGTGCTGCAGCTGGTCCGCGTCCACGACACCGGCAGCATCAGCGAACTGAACCGCCGGCTGCTGCACGACGAAGGCTTTCTCGCCAGGGTCATCGAGGGGTTGTCGGTACCGGTATCGGACATGTTCCGTGACCCCCTGGTGTTTCGCGCGCTGCGCGACAAAGTGTTCCCGATGCTCGCCTCCCACCCGCAGATCAATATCTGGCAGGCCGGTTGTGCACACGGGCAGGAGGTCTACTCGCTGGCCATCCTGCTCGAGGAAGCCGGCCTGTACGAGCGCACGCAGATCTATGCCACCGATTTCAGCGAAGCCGCGCTCACGCACGCGCGCGAAGGCATTTATCCGGCCAGGGAGGCGCGCGACTGGTCGCGCAATTACCAGGATGCCGGCGGCGCGCACACACTGGCCGATTACTACAGCGCACGCTACGAGTACATCAAGCTCGACCAGAAGCTGCGCCGCCATGTCATCTTCGCCAACCACAACCTGGTCACCGACAAGGTCTTCTGCGAGGCGCAGCTGATCCTCTGCCGCAACGTGCTGATCTATTTCTCCAATGCCCTGCAGGACCGCACGCTGGGGATGTTCCGCGACAGCCTGGTACGCGGGGGCTTCCTCTGCCTGGGCACCCGCGAGAACCTCGACTTCGCGCCGTCCGCCGCGGAATTCATCGCCGTCGACGCTCCGTTGCGCATTTACCAGCTAGGCAATCCGTCCATGCGCAAGGACGGCTGAATGACGCGCCCGGAAGCCATCGTCATGGGTTGCTCGGCCGGCGGCCTGAATGCCTTGAACGCGGTCCTCGAGCGGCTCGATGCACGCTTGCCGCAGGCGATCGTGGTCTGCTGCCACACCGGATCCAGCGATGTCGGCCTGCTTTGCGAACTGCTCGCCCATCACAGCGCGCTACCCGTCACCGAAGCCCAGGAACGCGAGCCGATAACCGGCGGCCATGTGCATGTCGCGCCGACGGGCTATCACCTGCTGATCGAACCGTCACGGCACTTCGCCCTCAGCGTCGACGGGCGCGTCGCCTATTCGCGACCGTCGATCGATGTCCTGTTCGAATCCGCCGCCGAAGCCTACCGCTCCGCCCTCGTCGGCGTGGTCATGACCGGCGCCAATCGCGATGGCGCCCTGGGACTGGCCGAGATCCGCAGCCAGGGTGGCTATGCGATCGTCGAGGACCCCGCCACCGCCCACGCCGCCGCGATGCCCCGCGCCGCGCTGGATACCGCGGGCGCCGACGCCTGCCTGCCCCTGGCGGATATCGCCGCCCTGCTGAATCGACTATGCCTGCCATGAACCCGAAGATCCTCGTCGTCGACGACACCCCGGCCAACCTGGTCGCGATGCGTCGCCTGCTCGCCCGCACCGGCGCCGACATCCACGAGGCCGCCAGCGGCAACGAGGCGCTCGCGCTCTGCCTCGACCACCAGTTCGCGCTGATCCTGCTCGACGTCAACATGCCCGACATGGACGGCTTCGAGGTCGCCGCGCTGATCGCCGAAACCGACCAGCTGCGCGAAACGCCGATCATCTTCGTCACCGCCGCGTACGCGGATGACCTGAACCGGATGAAGGGTTATACCTCCGGTGCGGTCGACTACATCGCCAAGCCCATCAACGACGCGATCCTGCAGTCCAAGGTACGCGTCTTCCTCGAGCTCTACCGTGCACGCGCCCTGCTGCAACAGGCGCTCGACGAACTGTCCGCGCGCAATCGCCAGCTGACCATCGAGATCGGCGAGCGCAAGCGCATCGAGGAACTGGTCCGTCACCAGGCCACCCATGACATGCTGACCCAGCTGCCGAACCGGCAATTGATGCGCGACCGCATCGAACAGGCAATCGACACCGCCGCCGCGAGTGGCGGCAGCTTTGCCCTCGCCTACATCGATATCGACGGATTCAAGGCCGTCAACGATGTGCATGGCCATGCCGCCGGCGACACCTTGCTGCAGGCGATCGCCGGTCGGCTGAACGCGCGAACCCGTGAAACCGATACCACCGCGCGCCTCGGCGGCGACGAATTCGCCGTGCTGCTCAGCGACGCCAGCGACGCCGCGACGGCGCTGGCACGCTGCCAGGCCCTGTGCGACGCCATCGGCGAACCGTACCGGTTGGATGTGCAGGAACGCTCGGTGGCCGCGCACGTGGGCGCCAGCATTGGTGTCGCGCTGTTCCACGCGGACGACGTAGCCGATCCGTACGGCCGCCTCGTGCACGCCGCTGACAAGGCGATGTACGAGGCCAAGCGCGCCGGGAAGAACCGCTGCGTGCTCGGTAGTTGAAAATAGGCCTACGCGATCATGTGTGCCCGGCCCCAAGGGACTCGCGAACAGGGTTCGCTCCCACAAGTCCGCGGTAACCTGGTGGGAGCGAACCCTGTTCGCGAGTCCTTTGGGGCCGTGCCTTCCCGATCGCCGCCTTGCTTTTGATCGTCAGGCGGCCTTGACCGACCGCTCCGGCTTCTCGCCACGAACCACCGCCGAACGCAACTCCGACGCATCGAAATCGTCCACCGCGATGAACTCGGCGACGGCATCATGCACGCGCTGCAGCAACTCGCGTTCCGCGGCATTGATCGCGCCGAACTTCTCCGCTTCGACCAGTTGGTCGTTGTATTCATGCGCCTTTATCTGGCCGCTCTTGAGCACCTTGACGAACTTGCGCTCCACCGGTTCGGCGGCGATCACATCGGGCAGCAGCGCATTCATGCGGCCGACCGTGTTGTTCGCCGAGGGGGTCAGGTAGGTCCACTCGGTCAGGCGCTCGCGTGCCTCGCTGGGCGCGGTGATCAGCGCGGCGACGCGGCGACCAAGGCGATCGGACGGCGGGACTTCGCGGCGGCCGAACGGGAACACCAGTGCACGCAGCAGCCAGGCCACCGGACGCACCGGGAAGTTGCGAATCACACCATCGAGCGCCATCTGCATGCGCCACACGCACTCGTGGAAACCCCAGGCCAGCAGCGGACGATCCGCTTCCGGGCGACCGGTATCTTCATAGCGCTTGAGCATCGCACTGGCGATATACAGGAAGCTCAGCACGTCGCCAAGCCGGGCGGACAACTTTTCCTTGAATTTCAGCTTGCCACCGAGCACGCCCATCGAGACGTCGGCGCACAACGCCAGCGCCGCCGAGTAGCGATTGAGCTTGCGATAGTAGCGGCGGGTATACGCATCGCCGGCGGTCTCGCCGATCTTCGCCGCGGTCAGGCCGAGCACGAAGCTGCGTACCGCGTTGGACACGCCGAAGCCGAGGTGGCCGAACAGTGCCTTGTCGAAGGTACGCAGGCGGTCACCGTAGTCCGGAATGGCCAGTGCCTGCATTTCCTTCAGCACGTAGGGATGGCAGCGGATCGCGCCCTGGCCGAAGATCATCAGGCTGCGCGTCATGATGTTCGCGCCTTCCACGGTGATCGCGATCGGCACGCTCTGCCAGCCACGCCCCATGTAGTTCTTCGGGCCGAGGATCACGCCCTTGCCGCCATGGATGTCCATTGCGTCGCCGGCAACGATGCGGCACCACTCGGTGGCGTGGTATTTGGCGATCGCCGACGGTACCGCCGGCTTTTCACCACGGTCGACCGCGGCGGCGGTGGCACGCGACAGCGCGGCCGTCGCATAGGTCAGGCCGCCGATGCGCGCCAGCGCTTCCTCGACGCCTTCGAAGCGACCGATGGCCAGGCCGAACTGCTTGCGCATGCGCGCATAGGCGCCGGTGGCGGCGACCGCCATGCGTGCCGCGCCGGTCGCATTGGACGGCAGCGAGATCGCGCGGCCAACGGACAGGCACTCGACCAGCATGCGCCAGCCGTGACCCGCCATATGCGGGCCACCGATCAGCACGGACAGCGGGACGAACATGTCCTTCGCATGGATCGGGCCATTCTGGAACGGGATGTTCAACGGAAAATGGCGACGGCCGATTTCCATCCCCGGGGTTTCGCGCGGCAGCAGGGCCAGGGTGATGCCCAGGTCCTCGGTCTCGCCAAGCAACTTGTCCGGGTCGTACATGCGGAAAGCCAGGCCGACCACGGTCGCCACCGGCGCCAGGGTGATGTAGCGCTTGTCGAAGGTCAGCCGGATGCCGACGGTTTCCTCGCCGTGCCACAGGCCCTTGGTGACGATGCCGTAATCCGGAATCGAGGTCGCATCGGAACCGGCCTGCGGGCCGGTCAGGGCGAAACATGGGATTTCGCGTCCGTCGGCCAGGCGCGGCAGGTAGTGGTTCTTCTGCTCGTCGCTACCGTAGTGCAGCAGCAATTCGGCCGGCCCGAGCGAGTTCGGCACGGCTACCGTGGAAGCCAGCGTCTGCGACATGCTCGAAAGCTTCTGCAGCACCGCCGAATGGGCCAGCGCCGAGAAGCCGAGGCCGCCGTAGGTCTTCGGGATGATCATGCCGAAGAAGCGGTTCTTCTTGATGAACTCCCATACATTCGGTGGCAGGTCGGCCAGTTCGTGGGTGATCTGCCAGTCGTCGATCATGCCGCAGAGTTCTTCCACCGGACCGTCGAGGAAGGCCTGCTCCTCGACACTGAGTTCGGGCCTGGGCTGCTTCAGCAGCTCGGACCACTGCGGCTTGCCGGAGAACAGTTCGCCTTCGAAGCCGACCGTGCCGGCCTCGAGCGCTGTCTGCTCGGTCGCCGACAGCTTCGGCGTGACCTTGGCGAACAGCTTCAGCAGCGGCGCGCTGATGTTCTTGCGACGGAAGGCCACCATCAGCAACGGCGCGGCAACGGCCGCGAGCAGGATCAACAGGATCACCATCGTCACCGTGGCGCCGGTGACCAGGCCGACCACGAGGATCGTCACCGCCGTCGCCACCGCCCAGGTACGCAGGCTGGTGCGATGGTAGGCACACGCGCCGGAAGCGATGATCGCCGCCAGCAGGGTCAGGATCGCGGACATGGTTCTTACCTCGTCACAGTCTTCGTTACGGATTCGTCGGCCGGCGACGCCACGGCGTCGCCCATCGATTCGAGAAAACGCGCGATCTCGCGCGTGAAAGCATCATTCGCGTCACCCGCCACCATATGCGTGGCGCCGGGCAGTTCCTCGTGCCGCGCGTGCGGCACAAGGGCAAGGAATTCGCCAACCGTATCGCGCGAGACCACATCGCTGCGACCGCCGGACACCAACAATACCGGTACCTGGACCCTTGCCGCCGCCGCAAGCAGGCGCGGCTGGTAACGTTCGCTCTCGGCGACCACGCCATCGAGCAGGGCCGGGTCCCAGTGCCAGCGCAGGCGGCCGTCCTCGCCCTGGCGCAGCAGCGGTTTCAACTGGGCTTCGGTCTTGCGCTCGCGCCGCTGCGGCATATAAGCCTCGATCGCCGTCGCCGCATCCTCGTAGTCGGTGAAGCCGTCCGGGTGCGCGCGCATGAACCCAAGGATGCGCTCCACGCCGGCGGTCTCCCAGCGCGGCGTGATGTCGACCAGGACCAGGGCCGAAAAAGGCATCAGCGCAGCACCCTCGCCGCCGACGATCAGGCCGAGCAAGCCGCCCATCGACGCACCCACCAGCACGGGCGGCACCCCGGTCTTCAGGGCAAGGTCGGCGGCGACGGCACCCAGATCGGCGACGAACTGTTCCATATGGTATTCGCCGTCGGCCGGGCGATCGCTCTCGCCATGACCGCGTGCATCGAAGGTCGTGGTGTCAAAACCCAGCGCCGACAGGGCCCTGGCACTACCCGACCAGGCATGCCGGGTCTGGCCGAAGCCGTGGGCGAACAGCAAGGCCGGACGCCGTGCCCCTTCCCGGCGCTGCAAGGCGATATGCACGCCATCGGGCATGGCCAGACGCGCGGTGACGGATGACGAGGGCGGCTTGACGGTAACCATACGCTTGAGTATGTGCCGTCCGCGCCAATGCCGTCAATACGGCCACGTACGGACATTTTCCAGCTGACTAGTCAAGGGCTTATGCAGCAAGGGCGGAACAGCGTGGGTGTGTTTGTCACGACGACCGGCTAAGATCCGGGCCATGAATGCCGGCGCGAAAAACGAACGGGTCCGCCTCTCAGCGGAAGATTGGGAAGATGGGGCGCTCGCCCTCATCGCCGAGCAGGGCGTGGGTGCGCTCGCGGTAGAAGCCCTGGCACGGCGCCTCGGCGTCACCAAAGGCAGCTTTTACTGGCATTTTCGTACCCGCGAGGCCTTGCTCCAGGCGTCCCTCGAGCGCTGGGAGCAATACGGCGAACGCGAGGTGATCGGCAAGATGGAGCTGATCAGCGATCCGCGCGAACGCCTGCCGGAACTGTTCCGTCGCGTTGCCCATGAACTCCAGGCCCACCGGGTCTATGCCGCCCTGCTGAAGGCGCTGGATCACCCCCAGGTCGTCCCGGTGATGGCACGTGTCTCCCAGCGTCGCATCGATTTCCTGACCACGCTCTACAGCGAAGCCGGTCTTGATCCGACACCCGCGCTCAACCGCGGCCGGCTTACCTACGCAGCCTATGTCGGCTTCCTGCAGCTGAATTTCACCTTGGGACTGCCGCGCCTGAGTCATGAGGAATTCGACGCCTACGTCGAGCACATGATCGCCACGCTGACGCCGGAAAAACAGAGAACCTGAACCGCGCAAAGCCGCGCCGCACCTCGCATCCTTGCAATACCAGCTAACGCAAACTACTGTCACAGTTTGAGTTTGACCGGGACCACATAAGGATGCGCACGATGCAAAGCTCCCTGGAATCGCTGAACCACTGGGTCGCGGAAGTCGCCCAACTGACTCAGCCCGCACGGATTTTCTGGTGCGACGGCTCGGACGCCGAATACAGGACCCTGGTCGACGAGATGTTGGTGACGGGCGACCTGATCGCCCTGAATGGCGAGACCAACCCCACGAGTTACCTGCACCGTTCGAGCCCCTCGGACGTCGCCCGCGTCGAGCACCTGACCTTCGTCTGCACGCCGGTCGAGGAAGACGCTGGTCCGAACAATCACTGGATGGCCCCGGCCGAGGCCCACGCGAAGATCGACGCGCTGTTCGAGGGCGCGATGCAGGGCCGCACCATGTACGTGATCCCCTACTGCATGGGTCCGATCGATTCGCCGATCTCTCGCTGTGGCGTCGAAATCACCGACAGCCCCTACGTCGTCGCCAACATGCGCATCATGACGCGCATGGGCGCAGCCGCCCTGGCCCGCATCGAGCGCGACGGCGGATTCGTGAAGGGCCTGCACTCCACCGGCGACCTCGATCCGGAACGCCGTTTCATCATGCATTTCCCCGAGGAACTGTCGATCAAGTCGATCGGCTCGGGCTACGGCGGCAACGCGCTGCTCGGCAAGAAATGCCACGCGCTGCGCATAGCGAGCCATCAGGCCCGCAGGGAAGGCTGGCTCGCCGAGCACATGCTGATCGTCGGCATCGAAAACCCGCAAGGCAAGACGCATTACGTCGCCGCGGCCTTCCCCTCGGCCTGTGGCAAGACCAACCTGGCCATGCTGATTCCCACCGAGGGATATCGGGAGGCCGGCTGGAAGGTCTGGACCGTCGGCGACGACATTTGCTGGATGACGCCGGGTGAGGATGGACAGCTGTGGGCGATCAATCCGGAAGCCGGCTACTTCGGCGTCGCCCCGGGCACCAGCGAACAGACCAATCCGAATGCGCTGACCACGCTCGGCCATGATGCGATCTTCACCAATGTCGCGCTCACGGGCGATAACCGGCCCTGGTGGGAAGGCCTGGGCGAAGGCCAGCCGGCTACCGATTGGCAGGGCCGCGCCTACGACCCGGCCAACGGTCCGGCGGCACACCCGAATTCCCGGTTCACGGTCAGCGCGAAGCAGTGCCCGAGCTGGACGCCGAAGGCGGAGGATCCGCGAGGCGTGCCGATCTCGGCCATCGTCTTCGGTGGCCGCCGTCCGTCGCTGGTGCCGCTGGTGTTCGAAGCGCGGGACTGGGCGCATGGCGTGCTGGTCGGCGCGGCCATGGGTTCGGAGACCACGGCGGCCGCCACCGGCGCGGTTGGCGTGTTGCGCCGCGATTCGATGGCGATGAAGCCCTTTTGCGGCTACAACTTCGCCGATTACTTCAGCCACTGGCTGTCGCTGGAGAAGCCCGGCGCGAAGCTGCCGAAGATCTTCCACGTCAACTGGTTCCGCAAAGGCGCCGACGGCAGCTTCCTGTGGCCGGGCTTCGGCGACAACCTGCGCGTGCTCGAATGGATGCTCAAGCGGGTCGAAGACAGCACCCCAGGCACCGAAACGCCGATCGGCACCCTGCCCCGCCGCGAGGAACTGAACCTCGACGGGCTTACGCTCGCCGCGGGTGCGCTCGACACCTTGCTGGAGGTCGATGTGGCCGGCTGGCGGGACGAGCTGATGGCTATCGGCGAGTACCTGGACAGCTTCGGCAAACGCATGCCGACCCGGCTGAAGGCCGAGCAGCAGCGGGTCGCCGCGGCACTGGCCGCGGCCGTCGATTCGGCCAAGCCACGCAAGACGGCCGCCGCGCGCTGATCCGCCCGAAACCCCGCCCCGGCGGGGTTTTCGTTAAACCAAGTCGCCCCCGGGTGCATCCAAGCTGGCAAGATGACCGCCCTATGCCTCGCCAGCGAAACCTTCATGCCGCCTGAGCTCGTCGACGAGCCCACGGATACCGACGTCGTCCGCAAGGCGGCCGCCGGCGACCGTCGCGCGTTCGAGATGCTCTACCGGCGCCATTCCAGCCGCGTCTACGGCGCGGTGCTGCGCCTGGCCGGTTACGACCATGCACGGGCCGAGGACCTGGTCCAGGAGGCCTTCGTCCGCGCCTGGCAGAAGCTGGACAGCTTCCGCCACGAAAGTTCTTTCGGTACCTGGATCTACCGCCTGGCGGTGAACACGGCCCTGATGTCGATACGCGCCCGCAACGCGGACCCGGTCAGCATCCTGGACGACGAACACATGCCGGACCAGGGCGATACGCCCTTCTGTCCGGCCGAACGCGACGAACTGGAACGTGCCATCGGCACACTACCGCCACGTGCCCGCGCCGTCCTGGTGCTGCACGATGTGGAAGGTTGGAAACACGAAGAGATCGCCACCGAACTGGGAATGGCGGTCGGCACGTCGAAAGCGCAACTGCATCGCGCCCGAGGCTTGCTCAAGCGCGTGCTAGGAGAAAGGCCATGAACGAATTCGAACACCTGCGCCAGATGCGCGCACTCAAGCAACCGGTGGCGCCGTCGCGCGACCTGTGGGCCGACATCGACCGGCGCATCGAGGCCAGCGAGCGTGCCGCCAGTCCCGGCCGGGCGCGCCAGCCGCGACGCTGGCTGGCCGTTGCCGCCATCGCCATGCTCGCCGTACTCTCCGGTGGGCTCGGCCTGCGCCTGGCGATGCAGCCGGCCGCGGTAACCCCGACGGTTGCCACGGCGAAGGCATGGAAACCCGACGACCCGCGCCTGACCGGCGCGGCGGTGGAACTGAGTTCGGCCCATATGGAACTCAGCCAGGCCATGCAGCAGTCGCCCGATTCGGCGGCCCTGCAGCGGTTGCTCTTACGCACGGAACGCCAGCAGGATCGCCTGCGGCATCTGGAACAACAGGCCGGTTGATCGACACGCCGCAGGAGAACGACATCATGAAAATCATCCGCTACACACCACTGCTGCTGTGCTTCGCGATCGGCCAGGCGTTCGCGTCCACGCCGATCAACCTCACCCAGGACGTTCGTCCGAACGCGCGGGTGAGCATCGACAACGTCAAGGGCCAGGTCAACGTCACCGCCTGGGACAAGAACCAGATCCAGGTCTCCGGCTCCCTCGGCAGCGGGACCAAACCGATCACCCTGGATGGCGATGGTCATGACATCGACATCAAGGTCGAGGCCGACGGCGGCAAGGGCGGCCTGTTCAGCTGGGGCAGCGATTCGCGCATGGAGGACACCATCCTCAACGTGCGCGTGCCCAAGGGCGTCTCGCTGGACATCGACGTGGTCAGTGCGCCGATCGCGATCGACGGCCTGGATGGCGGCAAGATCGACATCAACACGATCAGCGGCAAGGTCCGGGTCAGTGCCCGCACGCCGTCGCTCAGCGTCGACAGCGTCAGTGGCAGTGTGGAAATGGCCGGACGCGCCGAGGAAGCCAAGCTGCAGACGGTCAGTGGCGATATCACCGCCCCGTCCGTCGGCGGTGAACTGAGCGCCGAGACGGTGTCGGGCCGCATCAACGTCACCGGCGGCCCGTTCCACAAGGCGAACCTGAGCACGGTGTCGGGCGAGGTGACCCTCAACGGCGGTCCAGCGGCGGATGGCCGTATCGAGATCGACTCCATGAGCGGCGACGTGCAACTCCAGTTTCCCGACGACGTCTCCGCCAAGATCACCGCCTCGAGCTTCAGCGGCGATATCCGCAGCGACTACGGCAGCGCGTCACGTAACGAGGACGGCCCAGGCAAGGAGCTGAGCACGACGGTCGGTGGTGGACACGGCAACGTGCACGTGGAGACGTTCAGCGGTGATCTGCGGATTCGCGGGAAATAAAATCGGCAGGGAGCGCGCTGCTGTGGGAGCGAACCCTGTTCGCTCCAACAACGCTCCAACAGCGCTCGCTACAGATCCTGGTGGTACTGCACGTACGGCGTACGTGACTGATCCGGCTCGGGCCCGGCGACCGGGGTCGGTGCATTGCCCGACGACCACACATTCTGTGCGCCGATGCTCAGCGCGCCCTGCCAGGGCAGTTTGAAGGTCACGCCAAGGTCGATGGCGCTCCAGCGGCGATCCGGGTTGACCGCATTCATCGCGTTGGCTTCCGGCTGCATTACACGGCCGACCACCGAGCCGCTGAGCGGACCGCGATCGACACCGAAGCTCAGCGCCTTCTGATCCACCGTGCTGATCCCGAGCAGATTGCCTGGCAACAGACGGATCCGGCCGACGCTGGCGCCCAGGTCGATCCCACTTTTCGCATCGAGACTGAGACGGCCGCGCGCATTGAGCTGGGTGCTGCTGCTCAGCGAGCCGAGCGGGAGGCCGGACACGGTCGTGAAATCGGGTGCGCCACCGGGCAATACGCGCGGCAGCGACGATGGACCGTTGCTCGGACGCGCGGACCCGATCCCGAGGCCGACGCTGTAGCCACCGCCACGAAAGGTGGCACCGACCTCGCTACCGACGATGTTCGGCGGCGCGCTCGGGTCATTACAGCCCACGCTGTTGGTGCCGTGCGGACAGGCGGCGGTATTATTCACCCACGATTCGCCCGACACGCCCGCATGGGCCTGCAGGTGCGGGCCGAGGTCGTACTGCAAACCGGTGGAAAGCGCCGTGGTGGCGTCCACCGGACGGAAACTGATCGGGGTCTGGCCGCCCTGGTCACTGGTCGCCTTGAGCGCCAGCATGCGACCATCCTGGGTACGCCAGATCGGCATCAACACGCCCGGCTGCACTTCGGTCATCTGGTCCGGTGCCTGTGACAGCAGGCGCTCGGCGGTCGCCTCGTCCGCCTTGTCATTGCCCACTACCTGACCCGCCGCGGCGAGCGGCATAAGCAGGAGCAGAATGGGCAAGAATCGGCGCATGGTCATATATATAGGCAGATTGGCTGAGTCCCCGACGCCGGCACCTTCAGCCTGGCGACGGCGACTTGGAGCATACTCCATTTTACGTTTTACTAACACCCTTTGGCCAGTCTTTACGCGAGGCTAAAGGACCCGGGGTAGCTGCCGTTTATCTGGGGACGCAGCGAAGACCCCGGAGACCGGCAAACGTTCCGAAAAATCGCCAAGCGGCGGCGAAATGACAGTTTCAAGATATAAACTGCCCACCAACCATCCGGGACACATTTAAACGATGACGCTCGCGTCACCCCACAGTTCGCCCCTGACGCTGCCCGATCCGGGTACCGCCGAGGCGCTGCAGCGGGCGATCGAGCAGCTTTTCCGTGCCCCGGATGCCGCCGCCGTCCTCGAGATCTGTCAGTTCCTGGCCCGACGCCACCTGCCCGACGCCGAACTTGGCTGGCGCGCGCCCGATCTCACGGCATCCGGAGACGGGTGTCAGCACGTGGCCCTGGCCGAAGACCCCCAAACCCTGCGCATCCTCGACCTGTCGACCGGATCGACGGACGCCGCGACATGGGGCGAGCCGATCGACTGGCTCGGCCGGCTCGCCGGGGCGCGGCTGCGCCAGCTTTCCGAGACAGCGAACCTCTACGAGGCAATCTCGCGCCTGGCCCTGGCCGAACGGCTGCAGCGAGCGCTCTATGCGATCGCCGAGCAGGCCGGTGCCGAACACAACATGCAGGACATGATGAGTTCGCTGCACAGCATCGTCGGCAGCCTGATGTACGCGGAAAACTTCTACATCGTGTTGTACGACGCGCAGAACCTCACCGTGCGCTTCCCCTATTTCGTCGATGCGGTCGATCCGGACATCCCGGACCCGGAGGCCGTCTCGCCGCTGCTGCAGATCGAGCACAGCCTGACCTGGTACCTGCTGCAGAGTGGCAGCCCAATGATGGGCGCCAGCGTCGAGCTCGAAAGCCAGATCGATGGCCCGCACCGTCGCGCCGGCCCGCCGTCGGCGGACTGGCTCGGCGTGCCGATGAAGCGTGGCGAGGAAGTGGTCGGCGCCCTGGTGGTGCAGAGCTATCGCGACGACACCCACTACACCGGCAACGACCGCGAACTGCTGACCTACGTCGCCCAGCACGTGCAGACGGCGCTCGAACGGCGCCAGGCGCACGAGGAACTGGAACGCCGCGTCACCACCCGTACCGCGGCGCTGCGCGAGGCCAACCGGGTGCTGCGCCAGCAGGTCCTGCAGCGCCAGCGCGGCGAACGGCTGCAGTCGGCGCTGTTCCGCATCGCGGAACTGGCCAATACCTCGGACAGCATCGAGAACTTTTATGCCGCCGTGCATCGCGTCATCGGCGGCCTGCTCTACGCGCGCAACTTCTACATCGCCCTGCTCAGCGAGGACCAGAGCAAACTGACCTTCCCGTATTCGGTGGACGAACTGGACGGCTCGCGTGAACCGCGCGCGCTCGGCCGTGGGCTCACCGAGTTCGTGCTGCGCAACGGCAAGGCCCTGCTCGCCGACCGCGACGAGATCGACCGCCTGCATCGGGAAAACATCCTGATGCAGTCCGGCGCCCGCTCGCTGCACTGGCTCGGCGTGCCGCTGATCTGGGGCGAACGCTCGATGGGCGTGCTGGCGGTGCAGAGCTATTCGCCGGAACATACCTATAGCCCGCGCGACCAGGAATTGCTGACCTTCGTCAGCTACCACATCGCCAATGCACTGCAGCGCAAGCACACCAGCGAGTCGTTGAAACAGGCCTATGCCAGCCTCGAGCGCCGCGTCACCGAGCGCACCCGCGCGCTGGCCCTGGCCAACCGCGACCTGCGCGAGCAGATCGCCGAACGCGAGCGCGTCGAACGCCGGCTGAAATACGAAACCCTGCACGATTCGCTGACCGGGCTGCCGAACCGCACCCTGCTGCTGCAGCGCCTCGACCAGGCCTTGCATCATTACCACGCGAACCCGCACGAACTGTTCGCGGTGCTCTTCATCGACCTGGACCGCTTCAAGGTCATCAACGATTCGGTGGGCCATCTCGTCGGCGACGACCTGCTGTTCCAGGTCGGTGGCCGTATCCGCGCCTGCCTGAAAACGCGTGACGTCGTCGCCCGCCTCGGCGGCGACGAATTCGCCGTGCTTGCCGAAGGCATCGCCGACCCGGCCGGTGCGACCCTGATCGCCGAACGCATCATCGACGAACTGCAGGCACCGTTCCGGCTCGGCGCGAAGGAGATCTTCACCTCCGCCTCGATCGGCATCGCCCTGCCTTCGGCGGACTACCAGCGCCCCGAGGAACTGCTGCGCGACGCCGACTCGGCGATGTATCGCGCCAAGGACGAGGGTCGCCACCGCGCCGCCGTGTTCGACGACCGCCTGCGTCGCGAAGCATTGTCGCTGCTGGAACTGGAAGGCGACCTGCGCCGCGCGCTGACCCGCAACGAATTCGTGCCGTTCTTCCAGCCCATCGTCGAACTGTCCGACGGTCGCATCGTCGGCTATGAGGCGCTGTTGCGCTGGCGCCATCCGGAACGCGGCCTGCTCGCGCCAGCCGACTTCCTGCTGGTGGCCGAGGAAACCGGCTGCTCCGAGGCGATCGACTGGCAGATCTTCGAACAGGTTTTCCGCCAGGCCCGCGCGCTGACCCACAACGAGGGCTTCGTCAGCATCAATGTGTCCGGCAGCCATTTCCGTTCGCCCAACCTCGACCAGCGCCTGCTCGACCTGCTGACCGAGCACGAGATGCCGGCGAAGACGCTGCGCGTGGAAGTGACCGAGCGCGCGCTGCTGGAAAATCCCGCCCAGGTGAAACGCATCCTCGACAACCTGCGCGCGCACGGTGTCGGCATTGCGCTGGACGACTTCGGCACGGGTTATTCGTCGCTGAGCTACCTGCACCAGTACCCGATCGAAACGCTGAAGATCGACCGCTCCTTCATCATCGAGCTGTCCCACGACGGCGACAACCACAGCACCGCCGTGGTCCGCGCGATCCAGGCCCTGGCCGATTCGCTGCGTATGCAGGTCATCGCCGAAGGCATCGAGACGGAAACCCAGAAGCAGGCCTTGCAACAGGTCGGCTGCCGCTACGGCCAGGGCTTCCTGTTCGCCCAACCCGCGCCCGCCTCGCAATGGCTACAGGCCCCGAAGAAACTCAGCGCCTGATTGCCGGAGCATTGTGGGAGCAACTGTTTTTTCAAAGCTCGTGATCATGAGCGGCCGGCCCCAAAGGACAAGGCCTCTACAACGCTGCTACTGCGGGAATGAGCGGAAGACCCCGGGCGCTGTTGCCTTACCGACTAGAACAGATTGTCGAACCCTGGGCTGGATAATGTCCGATTCACGGACTTTAGCCACCCCTTGAGTTGCTTGATATCGTCGAATACGCGCAGGTCATTTTCCATGGCGCGGAGGCTTTCCCGCAGCGAGACAATATCAGCGGAGATATTCCGCAAGATGGTGCCAGGCGACACGTCCACGAAGGGCGAAATGCCATAGCTCAGCTTGAATCCGTCCTCGATGTGCTGGATTTCCCGGTCGAGCTCACCGACCTGTTCCTTCAGGATCTTGTTGTAGTGTTTCAACCGATCTTCGCCGATGTTGTTGATGGAGCTCTGGTCGATGTGTTCCAACTCCAACTGCAACTCAAGCAATTGCAACAGGCTGTTTTTGCTGTACGCCTGATTGACTCGCTGCATCAGGGCCGTCTTCCTCGCACGTTCCCCCGGATCGGTCTCGCGATCAGGATGCAAGGCGCTGGCCAGTTTGCGGTAGACCTCGCGGATGGACAGGCTCAGCTCGGCCTGCTCGGCGTGCTTCCGTGCCTCTGCCGCGAGCTGCTTCTGGGTCTTTTTGCGTTTGGCGCGACGCTCGTCCTGGGCCCGGCCTTCGAACGCATCCTGTGCCCCCCGCTGCTCCATGTGCGCGTGCACGCGCCCCAACACGTCCTCGGGCGAACTCAGGTCGACATCGTCGCCCAGCTCAATACCAAACAAGGCTTCAAACGCTGATTTCATGTCGTCCAGCTCGGCGGCGGCTTCACTGTCAAAGGCCGACCCACTGTATCGATCGTAAATCGCTTTAAGCTCCGGATCGTCGCCCGCGGCGACCAACTCACCTGCCAGGCCCGCGGCCAGGTCTGCAATCACGCGTCGCTCGCCTTTGCTCAACCCCTTCTGGCCGTGCGCCTGGTCAAGGCGATGCACCAGCCTTGTACGCAACTCGATCGACTTGTGCTGAAGAGGAGCAAGCTTGCTCATGTATTTCTGTTGGAAGGCGGGCATGACCGCCTCCCAGGCACTCAGCCTCACACGCCGCTTTTCGATCTGGCCGATCAGCGCATTGAATGCTTTTTGCCCTTTCGACAGCTGAGGCTGGTTACCGTCGGGAACAATGCTGATCAACCTGGAATTGGTCATGGTCGCTCACTGCAGGGTCGGCGGCGCTACCGTCTGCGACTCGCTGAGGAGGTGTTCGGCGTCGACGGCGTCGAAGGTGTAGCGACTCGCGCAGAATTCGCAGATTACTTCGATCTCGCCGTCGCGGGCGGCCAGTGCGGCTTCCACCTCGTCGCGACCGAGCGAGCGCAGCACCGCTTCGACGCGTTCGCGCGAGCAACCGCAGCCGAAGGCCAGCTCGCGCGGCTCGAACAGGCGCACGGTTTCCTCGTGGTAGAGGCGATACAGCAGGTCTTCCGGTCGGGTGGCGAGCATCTCTTCCGCGCCCAGCGTCTCGGTGAGAGCGCACACGCGTGCCCAAGCATCGTCTTCGTCGTCGGCAGCACTATGGCCACCTTCGCCCGGCAATACCTGCAGCATCAGCCCGACCGCGCGATCCCCGTCGGCGGCCAGCAGGATCCGCGCCGGCAACTGCTCGGACTGCACGAAGTAATTCTCGATAGCGCCGGCCACGGTCGGTGCATTCAGCTCGACCAGGCCCTGGTAGCGCTGGCCGCGCTCGGCATGGCCGATGGTGATGGCGAGCAGGGAGTCGGGCAGCGTTGCCAGCTCCAGCGGCTCGGGCAGCGGATCTTCCCAGCGCGCCAGGCCGCGCAGGCGACCGTCGTCGCTGCATTCGGCGAACAGCAGGCGCAACGGCCCGCTGCTGCGGAACTCCAGCGACAGCGAACCCTGCAGCTTGATATTGCCGGTCAGCAGCGCGCTCGCCGCGAGGCTCTCGCCGAGCAGGTCGCGCAGGGCGTCCGGATACTCGGCGCGCGAGGCCACTTCGCGCCAGCTGGCGCCCAGGCGCACCAGCACGCCGCGTACGCCGGCGCGCTCGAGCATGAAGCGATGCAGCACGTCGTCGACGGGCACCTGTTCGACAATCGGTTCAATCACGGCAAACCTCCAGATCAGCGGACCAAGATGGGGCCGGAAAACAGCGGGTGCAAGACCCGCCACGTATACTGCCGACACCCTCTCACAGTCGATCCCATGCGCCAACGCCCCCGAACGCTGTGGTCCCGCCTGTGGCGCCTCGCCGCCCTCGGCCTGCTCGCCTGGATCGCGCTCAGCTGGCTGGTCGTGTTCGCCCTGCGCTTCATCCCGCCCTGGACCAGCGCGATGATGATGGAGCGGCGGGTCGCCGCCCTGGTCGAGGGCGAGAAGAACTTCCATTTTCATCACCGCTGGGTCGGCTGGAGCCAGGTGACACCGCTGGTACCCCTGGCGATGGTGGCCGGCGAGGACCAGAAATTCCCGTTCCACCACGGCTTCGACGTCGATGCGATCCAGGATGCGATCGATGCCGCCGACGAGGGCAAACGCCTGCGCGGGGCCAGCACGATCAGCCAGCAGACGGCGAAGAACCTGTTCCTGTGGAACGGGCGCAGCTTCGTCCGCAAGGGCCTGGAGGCATATTTCACCGTGCTGATCGAGCTGACCTGGCCGAAGCAGCGGATCCTCGAGGTCTATATGAACATCGTCGAGCTCGGCGACGGTATCTACGGCATCGGTGCCGCCAGCGACGCCTTCTATGGCGCACCGCCCGCGCGACTGTCCGCGGCGCAGGCGGCGCGTCTGGCCGCGGTGCTGCCGAACCCGCAGCGGCTGCACGCCGACCGGCCCAGCGCCTATGTGTTGCGACGCGCCGAATGGATCCAGCAGCAGATGGGCCAGCTGGGCCGCCCAGGCTACATTACCGATCGCGATCCCCCCCGACCAAAAGGACATTGAACGGATGAGCAGCCTGGCTATCGTCGTCCCCGCCTATAACGAGGCAGCCGTGCTGGAGGCATTCCAGCAGCGCCTCGCTGCCGTGCTCGACGGCCTGGCGATGGACGCACGCGTGCTTTATATCGACGACGGCAGCGCCGACGATACCTGGCGACTGCTGGGTGCACTGGCCGCGGCGGACCCACGCGTCAGCGCGGTGCGCCTGTCACGCAATTTCGGCAAGGAAGCGGCGTTGACCGCCGGGCTGGACCGCATCGAGGCGGATGCCACGATCGTCATCGACGCCGACCTGCAGGACCCGCCCGAACTCATCCCGGCGATGATCGCGCGCTGGCGCGAAGGGTTCGATGTCGTCTATGCGACCCGCGGCGAGCGCGCCGGCGAAAGCCGGCTGAAGCGACTGACCTCGGCGGCCTTCTATCGGGTGATGGAGCGGCTCTCCGATACCGCCGTGCCGCGCGATACCGGCGACTTCCGCCTGCTCTCGCGCCGCGCGGTGAACGCCCTGCGCGGCCTGCGCGAGCGCCAGCGCTTCATGAAGGGGCTGTTCGCCTGGATCGGTTACCGGCAGACCGCGATCGTCTACGACCGCGAGCCGCGCAAGGCCGGCACGACCAAATGGAACTACTGGCGATTGTGGAACCTCGCCGTCGAAGGGATTACCTCGTTCTCCGTCGCGCCGCTCCGGCTGGCGACATGGCTCGGTGTCAGCGCCGCCCTGCTCGCCTTCCTGTACGGCCTGTGGGTGATGGTCAAGGCCTTGCTATGGGGCGACGCCGTACGCGGCTATCCGACCCTGATGGTGGTGATCCTGTTCCTCGGCGGTGTGCAACTGCTCGCCCTGGGTGTGATCGGCGAGTACATCGGTCGTACCTACGCGGAAAGCAAGCAGCGGCCGCTGTACTTCGTCGAGGACGAACTGCCCGGCGATCGCGCCGGGACGGATTCACCTGCCGATTACCCTTCCCATGGGGGGCGGCGCTAGACTCCGTGGTATCTGCGGCCATTCCGCGGCCGTAAGGAGGTCAGGCAATGCGTCAGGTCAAGCATCTGCTGGAATCCAAGGGTAGCGAGATCTTCGCCATCGCCCCGGAAGTACCGGTGCTCGAAGCGATCAAGCACATGGCCGAGCGTCGCGTCGGTGCCCTGATCGTGATGAAGGGCGAGAAACTCGCCGGGATCATTTCCGAACGCGACTACGCCCGCAAAGTGATCCTGCAGGGGCGTTCGTCGGCGCAGACCGCCGTTGCCGAGATCATGAGCGCCAGCGTGCTCACGGTGGGGCCGGAGGCGACCGTCGCCGAATGCATGCGCCTTTGCACCGACAGCCGCATCCGCCACCTGCCGGTGGTGGTCGGCGACAAGGTGGTCGGGGTGATCTCGATCGGCGACCTGGTCAAGGCGACCATCGACGAGCAGGCCGAGGAAATCGAGCAGCTGCAGCGGTATATCGCCAGCTGAACTGAATAACGTTCAGGCGTCCGCGGGGTCGCGGCGTTCGGGCAACAGGTCCGGCGCCGTGCCCGCGCGTCGGCCGATGTAGGCGGCGATGCCGGAAAAGCCCGCACAGATCATGGCCAGCCCGGCCAGGCCGACACCAACCCCATGCAACAGGTTCACGCCACTGGTGACGATCAGGTCGCCGAAGCGCCAGACCGCGGTCTCGATGAAATTCTTGCCCTTGTAGCGTGCCTCGCGCGCCACCCGCGTATAGAGCGCGTCGCTGGCCGGCTTGGTCATGCCATAGGCCGTGCCGCGGGTGACCACCTGCATGATTGCCAGCAGCGGCACGACGAAACCGAGGATCCGGATGTCGATCGCACCGAACGCCGCGACCACCAGCAACAAGGCCAGGTTGATGAGCGACGGCACCACCAGGCCCCAGCCCGCACCGAAGCGGACCAGCAGCCAGCGCGTCACCGTGACCTGCATCAGCGCGCCGAGCAGGTTGATGGCCAGGTCCAGGTGCGCGTAGAACGCGGTACGCGCGGCATTGTCGTGATAGTTCGCCTTGGCGTAGTCGGCGACCAGCGTATAGGCCAGCGTGCCAACGCCGTCGCTGAGCAGCATCAGGATCGCCATGTAGCGCAGGAACGGCTGCGACCATGCATCGCGAATGCCGGCCCACAGCGAACCGCCGATCGCCGCCTCGCCGCCGCCCTCCGCTTCATGACGGATGTCCTCGCGTGTGGACAGCTTCAACAGCAGCAACAGCGCCAGGCTGAGGGTGATCGCCGAGACGACCAGCAAGGGGGCGACGCCGAGAACCTTCACCAGCAACGAGGTCACCGCCGGGCCGAACAGCGCGCCACCCATGCCGCCCAGCGCGATCACCGGAAAGAGCCGGCGCGCCTGGCCACTGTCGAACACGTCGGCCATGAAGCTCCAGAACAGCGAAACCACGAACAGGTTGAACACGCTGACCCAGACGAAGAACACCGTGCCCAGCTCGCGCGCGCCGATCCGGTCCTGGGCGACGAAGGCGGGAATGAAGCCGATCAGGCAGAGGATGAAGAATCCGTAGCTCCAGCCGAGCAGACGCCGGCGCGGGAAGCGCGAGACCAGCCAGCCGAACAAGGGGGTCAGCAGCAGCATCGCGGCCAGGGTGATGGCATAGAACAACGGCAGGGACGTCGAACCGACGGCCCCGCTCAACTGGTCGCGGACGGGGCGCACGATGTAATAGGCGGTGAGGATGAAGAAGAACGCCAGCCCGGACAGCACGAGGGCTGGCATCTCGCCGGGAGCCACCTGACGGGGGGTGTTCATTCGCGCGCTTCGCTGGCAAACAGAAGCAAGTATCCCGAAATCGTCACGATGGATATTCCCAGCGAAAGCCGGTGAGAGCCTAGCATGCGGCACTGCCGCAAAATCATCTAGCTGAACGCAGCAATCTGCTCGTTGTGGCGCGCGATCAAGTCACAGACAATGACCGCCACGGTTCGCCCGGGCCATCCCCCGCCCGGACGAGCTTTCCAGCCTCAAGCCGTGAGACCACGCATGCTGTTTCGTTTTGCCTTCCTGCTTGCCAGTGCCCTCCCGGCATTCGCCCTCCACGCCGCCCAGAGCAATGCCCAGCACCCACCGCTGCCGGCCAAGCCACCGGTGGTGCATGCCGATCCGACCGCGGAACACCTGCCTGCCGATCGCGTGCGCGCGATGACCGAGGCCTACAAACAGTGGCTGGACGAAGTGGAAAAACGCGATGCGGTGCCGGCCCTGGTCACCGCCGTCGTCGTCGACGACAAGGTCGTGTTCGAGCGCAGCATCGGCTATGCCGATGCGAAGACGCATGAAGCGGCGACGCCCGAAACCGTATTCCGGCTCGCTTCGCTATCCAAGGCCTTCGCCACCGCGCTGACCGGGATCCTGGTGCGGGACGGGCAGATGAGCTGGGATACCAAACTGGTCGACGTACTGCCCTACTTCAAGCTCAAGGACATGGACGCGGCGCAGAAGGCAACGGTGCGCGACATCCTCGGCCAGCGCCTGGGCCTGCCGAAAAATACTTACGACCGCATGCTCGAGGACGATATTTCCTACGAGGAACTGGTCCGCAAGCTCGACGAGGTCGACCTCAGCTGCGGCGTCGGCCAGTGCTACGGCTACCAGAACGTCGCCTTCAGCATGATCGGCGACATCGTCTACGCGCAGACCGGCGACTTCTTCTACCGCCAGGTCGAGCGCCGCATCTTCAACCCGCTGGGCATGACCACGGCCACCTATGGGCGCGAAGCGCTCGAGGCGAGCAAGAGCTGGGCGCGTCCGCATCGCGGCGGCCCCGGGCACTGGACGCCGTTCGAGCCTAAGGAGAACTACTACCGTGTGGCCCCCGCCGCCGGCGTCAACGCCAGCCTGCGCGATATGGAGCAGTGGCTGATGGCGCAGATGGGTGCGCGCCCCGATGTACTGCCCTCGCCCCTGCTGGAAGTGCTGCACGCCCCGGAAGTGGCTACACCGGTCGAACTGCGCTCGACGCCGTGGCGCCGCGCGCGCCTGACCAGTGCCGAATACGCGCTCGGCTGGCGCGTCTTCACCTACGGCGGCGAGACCCTTGTCTTTCACGCCGGCGCGGTCGAGGGCTACCGGACGATGATCGGCTTCTTCCCGAAGTACCACGCCGGCGTGGTCACCATGTGGAACGCGCCGAGCCCGGTGCCGGTCGGGCTGATGCCAATGGTGTTCGATGCGATGCTCGGGTTGCCGCACCAGGACTGGGCGGAGATCGAAGGGACGGCACGAGCACCGGCCAAGGCCGCTCCGGCCAAGAAGACCAAAGCGGTGCCTAAGAAGAAAAAGAAGAAGTAGCGTCACTGCCGTTGTGGGAGCGAACCCTGTTCGTGCTGTTCCTTTAAGGCTGTGACTTTCCAGAGCCAGCGACCGGGAGACTCCCGGCCCCAAAGGAACAGCACGAACAGGGTTCGCTCCTACAACAGCTTACCGACCCAGCTGGAACAGGATCCGCCGGCGCATCGTCACCGGCATCGCCTCGCCGTTACGGGTGGCCGGCTGAAACTCCCAGCGGCTGACCGCGTCGATCGCGGCGCGATCGAAGACGTGCTTCGGCTGCGAGTCGACGATATTCACGCCGCCGACCTTGCCACCGCCGTCGACGGTGAACTCGACGTCGACCCAGCCTTCCTGGTTCGCGCGCAGTGCCGCCGTCGGATAGCGCGGCGGTACTTTCTTGGTCAGGATCGCATCGTTGATCGCGGCGTCGTTATTGCTGGCTTCGGCCACCTTCGCCACGGGCTTGGGCGCGGTGATGGCCGCGGTTGCCTGTTGCTGCTGGGCGACACGCGCGGCCTGCGCCTGCTGGGCCGCGAGGCGCTGCTGCTCGATGGCCTGCTGGTCGGCCTGCACCTTGGCCGCCGCGCTCTGCTGCTGGGCCAGCTGCGCCTTCTGCTGCTGGTCGAGCGCCTGCTGCTGCTCGCGGTCGAGCGTCTTGCGCTGGGCATCGAGCTTGGAGCGCAGGATGGTCAGCGTGTAGTTCTCCGGGTCCGCCTTGGCCAGCAGGTCGATCTCGCGCTGTGCCTCATTGAAGTCGCGCTGGTTGATTTCCTGCTCGGCACTGGTCGCGCCGAAGGGGAAGGTCTCGCGCAGGGCGTCGGCGGCAACCGTATTGCCCGGCTGCTTCTCCAGCGCCTTCAGGTAGAACTCGAACGCATTGTTGCCGGCGGGCGCCAGCAGGCGCTGCTCGTTCATCGCGGTGCGCGCCTCGGTAAGCAACTGCTCGACGCTCAGGGCTTCGACGTTCGCCGGAGCGGCCGCCTTGGCCTTGGCCGCGTTCGCCGCGGCGGCGGTATCGCCGCTGGCGACCTGCATCGCGTCCTGGTGCGGTTTGATGATGAGGAACCACGCGGCCAGGGCCAGCAAGGCAACGATAATCACGACGCCGAGCACGGCTGGGCGCGCGGCACCGCGCACGCTATGGCGTGCCTGAGAAATATTTCGGGTATCCATGGTCACTCGCAGCTGAGGTTCGCAGATACCCGCGCCCCCAAATGGCTTGAAGCACGGCGGCCCCCCGACCCGTGCAGCGCGGATGGACGAAAGGTAACTGCAATAAAGGGCGGGGTCCAGCACCCGGACTTTTTCCTACCCCTATAAATGAGAAACCCCGACACGGTGGTCGGGGCGAAATCTCTTCGGAAGTGTCCCCCCGCGCTGGGCACCGCGGGGGAATAATTCAGTGAAGCCTTGCTTTTCTTATAGGTACTACGTGTAGCGGTAAGGCGATTACTTAGCCTTGGAAGCCTTGGTGGCGCGAGCCACCTTGGCAGCTGCGACCTTCTTGGTCGCTGCCTTGCGCGGAGCGGCCTTGCGGGCAGCCTTACGCGGTGCAGCCTTCTTGACGGCCTTCTTGGTGGCCTTCTTCGCGGCAACCTTCTTCACGGCAGCCTTCTTGGCGACCTTGCGGACAGCCTTCTTTACAGCCTTCTTCGCCGCCGGCTTACGGGCGGTCTTGCGAGCGGCGGCCTTCTTGGCGACCGGGCGCTTCGTCGACGCTTTCTTAGCGGCGGACTTCTTGACGGCCTTCTTGGCCGCCGACTTCTTGGCAGTGGATTTCTTGGTTGTAGCCATGGTTCGTCTCAGCTCCTCATCAGTTGGCAGTGGTTGCCCAGTAAAAGCGTGGAGGAAGGCCTCGACCAGCAGGTCGCTGTTCGTGGCATGCCTCAAATTGTTCACCTGGCGGCGAGTGCGTTCATCCGACAACAGTCGCAACACATGCAGCGGGATCGAGACAGTGATCTTGCGTACCGCTCCCGCTTTGGAACCATGTTCGACGTATGCCTTGATGAATTTTGCGCTTCCCATATCACCCGTTCCCCATCGATTGTCGCAAAAGCTATTCCTGAACATACTCGGTGTCAATAAATTTTAGTCATGAAATTAAGGCGTTGCATACTCTTTACGGGACCCCCGAGGTGCCTCCCGACACCCCCAGGCGATTATCAGCGATGCATGCCAGGAACATTTGGACGTCCAAAGTAATAATCGGTGGTGTTACATAAGTGTGCATAAAACCCCTTGAAAAATGGCATTTCCGCGTCAATGCGGATAATCCCCGCGCGTGTCGCATGCTCCAACCGCGCCACCGATCGAAGCTCGCTGACATGGCCCCGAGAGGGGTCGCGCGGCGATGAACGGCAGGCTACCGGGGGGCAAAAAAAAATTTCGCCGGAGGGTGTCCGCGGACCTTCCAAGACCCTCCGGACGACTCTTCGGGGTGTCGAACGACGATCGTCGACGGTCGTCGCGAGGTCGGTCGACGATGCCATCGAAGCGTTCGCGCTCGTCCGGATCACATGCTCGTCGTCGACATCGCGCGCACGTTCGGCAACCTCGGCTCGACAATCGAAAGGCAATGCGACGCGTCGGGCGGCATCGTCAGGCGAGCATCGGGCGATCGCGCCCACCGCCGTCGGATTTCTGACGCCCGGACACGACACCGGCCGCGATCCGCGGCCGGTGTGTGAAGAGCGCGGGAAGGAATCAGTGGTCTTCGTTCTCGACCAGTTCGCCGTAGGCGTCGGCATCGAGCAGCTCGTCCATGTCCGCGTTGTTGTCGGCGCGGACCAGGAAGATCCAGCCGTCGCCGTAGGCGTCCTCGTTGATCGTCTCGGGCTTGTCGTTGAGCGCCTCGTTGACGGCGACGACTTCACCGGAGATCGGCGAATAGATGTCGGAGGCGGCCTTGACCGACTCGACCACGGCAGCGCCAGTACCGGCCTGCACATGGGCGCCGACTTCCGGCAGTTCCACGTAAACCAGGTCGCCGAGCTGCGCCTGGGCATGGTCGGAGATGCCGACGCGGATCAGGCCATCGTCTTCAATGCGCGCCCACTCGTGGGACTTGAGGAATTTCAGATCGCCGGGAATCTCGCTCATGGGATGCTCCTAAGGGGTGCGTTCGACGTGGGTGTGCCGGTGGTGTCGGCGAATTGTACTAAGGATCGGCGCGATAAGGCTGCCGTGAAGAGGTCAGGGCGGCATCGAGCAGTTCGATACGGTCCTGGCCCCAGAACGGCTCGCCGTCAAGGACGTAGCCAGGCAGGCCGGGCAGGTCGACGGCGGTTGCGGCCACGGTGTTGTCGTCGTAGATGGTGGCGATCGCATCATTGTCCGCGGCGGACAGCACCGCTTCGGCGGGGTGCCCGGTCGCCACGAGAAGCTCGCCGAGTACCGCGCGGTCGGCGATGTTTCGATCCTCGACCCAAAGCGCGCGGTAGACCGCGCCCATGTACCTGGCCGGATCGCCACCCATGCCGAGCATGGCGATCACCGCGCGGTCGGCAAGCGATGCGTCGGTCGGGAAGTGCTTCGGCGCAAGATTCAGCGGCAAGCCGCGGTACTCGCGCCAGCGCTGCAACTCGATCAGCCGGTAGCGCTGGCGAACCAGGGGCCGCTGCGCAAGCGGCAGGGCACCGGATTCCGCAAAGACCCCGGCAATGCGTACCGGGCGGTACACGATATCGACCGCGTGCTTCGACGCGACCTCGAGCAAGCGCGCGTGCCCCAGGTAGGCGAAGGGCGAGACCAGGCTGAAGTAATAGTCGATCGTCATGGCGGTCATTCAGCCGGCGATGCCGTCTTGCGGCTTACCGTCGCGCACGAACGGATACTTGACGACGCGCACCGGCACCTCGCGACCACGGATGTCGACCCGCACATCGCCCGGCTCGCCGACCGGAATCCGCGCGAAGGCGACGGCGCGGTTCAGCGTCGGCGCGAAGCTGCCGGAGAGGATTTCACCCTCGCCGTTCGCGGTCAGCACTTTCTGGCCGTGGCGAAGCACGCCCTTCTCGTCGAGGACCAGGCCGACCATCGTGGTCGGCACGCCGGTGGCTTTCTGTTTCTCCAGTGCGCCGCGACCGATGAAGTCACGCCCCTCGTCCAGTGAGATCGTCCAGGCCAGGCCCGCTTCCCACGGCGTGACGGTTTCGTCCATGTCCTGGCCGTAAAGATTCATGCCCGCCTCCAGGCGCAGGGTATCGCGCGCACCCAGGCCGGCCGGCGCGACACCGGCGGCATGAAGGTGCTTCCAGAGTTCGACGGTGCGGGATTCGGGCACGACGATCTCGAAACCGTCCTCACCGGTATAGCCGGTGCGCGCGATGAACAGCGGCATGCCGTCCGGGCCTTCGCCCTCGATCGCGGCGAACTTGCCGAGCTTGGCCGCTCGCGCACGGGTTTCCTCGGGCAGCAGGGTGAGCACCTTGTCGCGGGCGTTCGGACCCTGCACGGCGATCATGCCGAACTCGGGACGCTCACGGACGGTGACGCCGAAGCTGGCCGCCTGCTTTTCGATCCAGGCCAGGTCCTTGGCGCGGGTGGCCGCATTGACCACCAGGCGGAAGAAATCCTCGCGCAGGAAATAGATGATGAGGTCGTCGATGACGCCGCCATCCTCATTCAGCATGCAGGTGTAGAGCGCCTTGCCGGACTTGGCCAGCTTGTCGACGTTATTGGCGACCAGGCGGCGGAGGAAGTCGCGGGTACGGTCGCCGGTCAGGTCGACCACGGTCATGTGCGAGACGTCGAACATGCCGGCGTCGCTACGGACGGCGTGGTGTTCCTCGATCTGCGAACCGTAGGCGATCGGCATGTCCCAGCCGCCAAAATCGACCATGCGCGCGCCAAGCTCGCGGTGGGTGGCGTTGAGAACGGTCTTATCGGTCATGTCGACAACCTGGGGAGCGGGGAAACGACCATTATCGACGGCATGGCAAGCCAATCCAAGCGCCATGACATCAAGTCCTGATAGCCTTCCCGGTCATGGAGACCGCCCCGGGAACGGCTCGACTGGATAACGCACAGACGCCGCCGCGCCTGCGGCTGGCTGGCGACTGGACGCTGGTCCACTACGATGCGCTGCGCCGCGATATCGCCAGGCTGAAACCGACCCTCGACCCGACTGCCGCGGTCGACCTGGACCGCATCGCCGGTCTCGATACCGCCGGCGCGTCCCTGTTGGTGCAGCTGCTGGGCGCCGAGCGACTGGCCCGGCTCGCCGCCGACCCGCAACTGCCGCCTGCCCGACAGGCCCTGCTGCGCACCGTGGGCGACGCGCTGGCGACGTATTGCAAACCCCAGCCCATCGATGCCCGCCCCGCGATCATTGTCCTGCTGGAACGCATCGGTCGCGCGGTGGACCAGTTCTGGCGGCAGACGCGCAAGCTGCTCGCCTTTATCGGCCTGGTCCTGGAAACCTTCGCCCGTACCCTGCCCTACCCCCGCCGCTGGCGGATCACCTCACTGGTCGCGCATATCGAGCAGACAGGGCTGGACGCGGTGCCGATCGTGGCCTTGCTGTCCTTCATGGTCGGCGCCGTGATCGCCTTCCTCGGTTCCACCGTGCTGGCCGACTTCGGCGCCAGCGTCTATACGATCGACCTGATCGGTTTTGCCTTCCTGCGTGAATTCGGCGTGCTGCTGACCGCGATCCTGCTCGCCGGTCGCACCGCCAGCGCCTTTACCGCGCAGATCGGCTCGATGAAGGCGCGCGAGGAGATCGACGCGATCCGCACCCTGGGCCTGGACCCGGTCGAACTGCTGGTGCTGCCGCGCGTACTCGCCCTGCTGGTCTCGCTGCCCCTGCTCACCTTCGTGGCGATGATCGCCGGCATCGTCGGCGGCGCCCTGGTCTGTTTCACCACCCTGGACATCACCCCGGCGATGTTCATCAACCTGTTCCGCGCCGACATCCAACTGCGCCAGTTCCTGGTCGGCATGGCCAAGGCGCCGGTGTTCGCCTTCCTGATCGCGGTGATCGGCTGCATGGAGGGCTTCAAGGTCAGTGGCAGCGCGCAGTCGGTCGGCGAGCACACGACTTCGAGCGTGGTGCAGTCGATCTTCGTGGTGATCCTGATGGATGCGGTCGCCGCACTCTTCTATATGGAGATGGGCTGGTGAACGCCGCCACCGCTGCCAGCGCACCCGCCCGCGAGGTACTGATCCAGGTGCGCGGCCTGCTCAACCGCTTCGGCGACCAGATCGTCCACGAGAACCTCGACCTCGATGTCTATCGCGGCGAGATCCTCGGCGTGGTCGGTGGCTCGGGTACCGGCAAGTCGGTGCTGCTGCGGACCATCATCGGGCTGACCCGGCCGACCGCCGGCAGCGTGCGGGTGTTCGGTGAAGACCTGCTGACGCTTCCGGAGGAACGACGTTCGCGGGTCGAGCGCCGTTTCGGCGTGCTGTTCCAGAGCGGCGCACTGTTTTCCTCACTGACGGTGGCCGAGAACATTGCCCTGCCCCTGATCGAGCATGCCGGCCTGACACGCGACGAAGCGTCGATGCTGGCCGACGTGAAACTCGCCCTGGTCGGCCTGCCGCGCGACGCGGCCAACAAGTTCCCGTCCCAGCTTTCCGGCGGCATGATCAAGCGCGCGGCGCTGGCCCGCGCGCTTGCCCTCGATCCGGAAATCCTCTTCCTCGACGAACCGACCGCCGGCCTCGACCCGATCAGCGCGGCGGCTTTCGACAGCCTGCTGGTGACCTTGCGCAATGCGCTTGGGCTTACCGTCTTCCTGGTCACCCACGACCTGGACACGCTCTATTCCACCTGCGACCGGGTCGCCGTGCTCTCGCAGCGCCGCGTCCTCGCCGCCGCGCCGATCGACGAGGTCGCGGCCACCGACGACGCCTGGGTCCAGGCTTACTTCCACGGACCGCGCGGTCGCGCGGCCCAGCAATCGGCTGCCCTGCATCCGGAGACGAACTGATGGAAACCCGTGCCCACCATGTGATTATCGGCCTGTTCGCCGTGATCGTCGTTTTCGGCGCCCTGGCCTTCGGCGTCTGGCTGGTCAAGGCGAGCTCCGAGCGGGAATTCTTCGAATACGACATCGTCTTCAACGAGGCGGTTACCGGCCTTTCGCAAGGCGGTCCGGTGCAGTACAACGGCATCCGCATCGGCGACGTGCGCAAGCTGAGCCTGGATCCCGAAGACCAGCGCCGCGTGATCGCGCGTATCCGCGTGCGCGGCGATACACCGCTTAAAGAAGACACCCACGCCAAGCTGGCCCTGACCGGTATCACCGGTATCGTCATCATCCAGCTATCGGGCGGCTCGCCGGGCAGCAAACTATTGGTCGGTACGGATGGCCGGGTCGCCGTCATCGTTGCCGACCCCTCGCCCTTGACCAAGCTGCTGGCCAGCGGCGAGGACCTGGTCACCAATATCGCCCAGGTCGCCAACAGCGCGAACCAGTTGCTGTCGCCGGTGAATATGAAACATATCGAGCACACCCTGGACAATCTGGAGCGCACCACCGGGGTGATCGCCGACCAGCGCGAGGACATCCGCCAGTTGCTGCAACAGGTTGCCGTCGCCAGCAAACAGGCCAACCTCACCCTGGCCAAGGCCGACCAGTTGCTCGACAACGCCAGCGGCCTGGTCAACGGCCAGGGCAAGGCCACGCTGGACAGTGCGCAGCGCTCGATGGCGTCGCTGGAACGCGCCACCGCGAGTATCGACCGGCTGCTCAACGACAATAGCGACGCACTCAACGGTGGCGCCCAGGGCCTGGCCAATCTCGGGCCGGCGATCCGCGAACTGCGCGCGACCCTGGTCCAGTTGCATTCGATCACCCGGCGACTCGACGACAACCCCTCCGGCTACCTGCTCGGCCGCGACCGCACCAAGGAGTTCACGCCATGAGGCCGCTGCGCGCACTGATCGCCATCGCCATGCTGGCGCTGACCGCCTGCTCGGTGCTGCCCAAGGCCGAGACCCCGAACATCTACCTTCTGCCGGCCACGCCACTGCCCGCTTCCACGGCATCGCCGACGAATCTGGCGTTAAGGGTGGCGGCGCCGTCGACCCCGCGTACGCTCGAAGGTACCCGGGTCGCCGTGGTACCCGAGACAAACGTGATCACGGCATATAAAGGATCGCGCTGGAGCGACAACGTGCCCAGCCTTCTCCGCGACCGCATCCTCGACGCGTTCCGCGACGATGGCCGCATCGCCCGGCTGAGCACCGACGAGGGCAATCTCCACGCCGACCTCGAACTCGGCGGCGACCTCCGCGCCTTCCAGTCTGAATACCGCGACGGCGCCCCGGTCGTGGTGATCCGTTACGACGCGCGACTTGTCGACGCACGGACCGAGTACATCCTGGCCACCCGCACGTTCACGATCACCCAGCCGGCATCCGGCAAGGAAATCCCACAGGTGATCATCGCCTTCGGTCAGGCCAGCGATGCGTTGTCAGCGCAGATGGTGGCGTGGACGATCGAGCAGGCCGCTTCGCGGCAGGACCCCAGCCGGACGCGATAACCCCATTGCACCGCCACTGGATCCCAGCCTTCGCTGGGATGACGGTGAGGGGGATGGAGTCTGAGGGATTTCCCCTACCCCTCTGCGTCATCCCAACGCAGGCTGGGATCCAGTGACGATGCAATGGATTGTCGCCCGGCGGTCGAGCTAGCTTGGTTGCACATAGCGAAAAGTAAGGTTGATGCGCGCAGCTGTCGCAGCACGCACCTTTGGCAAATCATGCTGATACAACGCCTGCGTGTCGCCCGCCATGCGCAACAGGCTTCCGTGATCCAGCTCCACCACGCTGACCTTATGATCGCGCCGGTCGCGAAATCGAAACCTTCGCCGCTCGCCCAGGCTCACCGAGGCAATAACGGGCCGTATGCCAAGCGTGGCCTCATCGTCGCTATGCCAGCCCATCGAATCCGTGCCATCGCGATACAGGTTCAACAGCACGCTATTGAAACGTGTGCCGCAGGCCTGCTCGACCCGGACGCGCAGCCCGGACAACGCCTCGGTCCACGGCCGCGGCACGAACCGCGTGTGTGAATAGGTATAGACCGCATCGGCATCGCCAATCCATGAACTCAACCGGGGCGAATCGACCTCGCGCCCGAAGACGCGGATGCGATGGACCTCCCAGTCGGTCTCGTCGCGCAGTTGCCCGAAAAGCACATCGGCTTCCGCCGCACCGAGCCACTCCCGACAAAGCGTCACATCCGCACCCGGCAGTTCCAGTGTCTCCCAGGGCGCGGCGAAAAGATCCTTCATTGCGCCCTCAGGCGACGACCGGCTCGACCGGATAGACCGGCTCCGCATCCAGCGACGAGGCACAGACCGCCGCCAGTTCCAGCAGGCGAAGATCGGACCCGCGCGCACCGACAAGTTGCATGCCGATCGGCATGCCATTGGCCAGCGTGCCCATCGGAATGCTTACAGCCGGGCAACCAGCAAGACTGGCGAAGCTGCACAGGTCGGCCTGCGATGCGGGCACGGGGCCATCCAGCGGGAACGCTCCCTGCGAGGTCGTCGGCAGGATCAGCACGTCGACCTGGGCAAACAACCGGCGCATTTTCAGGGTCGCCGCGTCGAGCACGCGATCGGCCACCGCGTAGTCAGCCGCGGATTTTCGCTCGGCAAAGGACAGCATGTCGCGGAAGCGCGCGGACACCGGGTAAGCCTCGTCCGCCAGCTCCTCGGCGAAGGTGCTGATCATTTCCGCTTCCATCAACAAAAGGCCGGCACGGCGCGTGCGTGCAAAATCCCAATCGGAGAAATCGACGGTGCGCCGCTCGCCGAGTTCGCCCGGCAACTTGGCCAGGGCCGCCTCGAACACCTCGACAACGTCGGCTTCCACGCCGACCGCGGCAAGGTCCGGCAACAGGCCTGCACGCAGATGGCCCGGCTCCCAGTCCGGCGGCGAGAACGCCACGCGGCGACGGCGCGAACGCGCATCGTCGGCGTCGTAACCGGCAAGCATCTGCAGCAAGACCGTAAGGTCGTCGACCCCGCGCGCCAGGATGCCCACCGCGTCTAGCCGGCGTGCCGCGGGCACCAGGCCGCGCGCGGAGATCTCGCCGTGGGTCGGCTTCAGGGCGTACACGCCGCAATAGCTGGCCGGCACACGGATCGAACCGAGGCTGTCCGAGCCGATCGCCGCCACCGCGAGACCCGCGGCCACGGCCGCGGCCGCGCCACCGGACGAACCGCCGGCCGTATAACCGTGCCGATGCGGATTGTGCGTTGCGCCATAGTGCGGATTGTCGGTGACGAGGCCGAGCGCGCCCTCGTCCATATTGGTCTTGCCCAGCAACACCGCACCCGAGGCGCGAAGGCGCGACACCACATGGGCATCGTTGTCCGCGATGGCGGTGCGGCGGCGCATGCCGGCACGTGTCGGGAAGCCGGCCACGTCGAAATTATCCTTGATCGCCAGCGGGATACCGTCGAGGCGACCCATCACGCCGTCGCGTCGGCGACGGTCGGCGGCCAACGCCTGTTCCTGGATCAGGTTGGCGCGCAAGTCCACATAAGCATTCAAGCTGGGATTCAGCCGTTCGATGGCGTCCTGGTACACATCGGCAAGCGCCTGCGGCTGTACCCGCCCCGTCGCCAGCCAATGCAGCAGCTGGCACAGCGTCGCCCTGCGCATGTCGTTATCGGAAATCGGCGGCATCGCGTTCATGAAATCTCCCTTTCGTCTGGGACCGATTATGGCGGGCAAATGTGAAGAGGCAATCGTTTGAAACGGGGGATTTGCCGCCTTCACCTCGAAACCGGACAATTGACCGTCTGCCCGGTTGCCGGGTGCGCCACCCGCCAGCCACACGGAGCCAGCCATGAGCGAACGCGAAACGATGGAATACGACGTGATCGTCGTTGGTGCCGGGCCTGCGGGGCTCGCCTTCGCCATCCGCCTGAAGCAGATCAAGCCGGACACCAGCGTCTGCGTCATCGAGAAAGCCTCGACCATCGGCGCGCAGATCCTCTCCGGCGCGGTGATCGAACCGGAGCCACTGAACGCCCTGCTGCCCGAATGGGGCAAGAATCCGCCGCCAGTCTGCGTGCCCGTGAAGGAAGACGAGTTCTGGCTGCTGCGCGACCATGAAAGCGCCGTGCGCCTGCCGAACCCGCCGCAGATGCACAACCACGGCAACTTCATCGTCAGCCTCGGCGCGCTCTGTGCTTGGCTGGCACCGCAAGCCGAGGCACTCGGCGTCGACGTCTTCCCCGGCTATGCCGCGGCCGAGCCGCTGTTCGACGAAGCAGGCGCGGTAAGCGGCGTACGCATCGGCGATATGGGCGTGGCCCGTGACGGCACACACAAGCCCGGCTACACCGAAGGTATCGACATCAAGGCCAAGGTCACCGTGCTTGCCGAGGGCTGCCGCGGGCACCTGTCCAAGCAGCTGATCCGCAAATTCGACCTGGACGCGGACAGCGACCCGCAGACCTACGGCATCGGCATCAAGGAACTCTGGCAACTGCCGCCGGGCCGCTCCGAGACCGGCAAGGTCATGCACACCCTGGGCTGGCCACTGGCCAACGACACCTATGGCGGCAGCTTCATCTATCACCTGGACAACGACCGCGTGGCGATCGGCTTCGTCACCGGCCTGGACTACCCCGATCCAACCTTCTCGCCGTTCGAGGCCTTCCAGCAGCTCAAGCACCACCCGAAGGTAAAGGCCCTGCTCGAAGGCGGCAGCATCGTCTCGGCCGGCGCGCGCGCCATCGTCGAAGGCGGCTACCAGTCCCTGCCCAAGGTCGAGATGCCCGGCGCCCTGCTGATCGGCGACGCCGCCGGCCTGCTCAACGTGCCGAAGATCAAGGGCACCCATCAGGCCATCCGCTCGGGCATGCTCGCCGCCGAACACCTGGCCGAAACCATGTCGCCGGCTGGCTGGGACGCAAAACTGCGCGCCTCGGCGGTGATGGCGGAACTGAGGAAAGTGCGCAATATCCGCCCCGGCTTCAACAAGGGCATGTGGGCCGGCCTGATCAACGCCGCCTGGGAAACCGTCACCGGCGGCCTGTCGCCATGGACGCTGAAGAACCACGCCGACTGGTCGTCGCTGAAGAAGCTCGGCGACTACGAAATCCCCAAACGCGACTACGTCGACCGCACCCTGGCCCCCCGCGACCGCCTGGCCAGCGTCTACTTCGCCGCCACCGAACACGACGAAGACCAGCCGATCCACCTGAAAGTCGCCGACACCAGCATCTGCATCGACCGCTGCACCACCGAATACGGCAACCCCTGCGAACGCTTCTGCCCCGCCGGCGTCTACGAAATCGTCAACGACGACGCCGGCAAGCGCCTGCAGATCAACGCCGCCAACTGCGTGCACTGCAAGACCTGCGACATCAAGGACCCGTACCAGATCATTACCTGGGTGACGCCGGAGGGCGGTTCCGGCCCGAACTACCAGAACCTCTGACGGCTCTTCCCTTCTCCCGCTTGCGGGAGAAGGTGCCCGATGGGCGGATGAGGGGCTCCGGCGCCAGTCACCCGCGAATGATCGAACGCACGGCAGCGATCACCCGCTCCACGTCTTCATCCGTAAGCGCCGGCGACAAGGGCAGGCTCACCGTCTCCCGTCCCAGCTTCATCGCCGCCGGCCACTGCTCCGGCCGCCAGCCAAAGCGCTCCTGGTAATACGGATG